>NZ_AKWZ02000010.1:676000-1014000 GCF_000306235.2 Leptospira fainei serovar Hurstbridge str. BUT 6 | reverse complement strand
GGAAAAGAGTATCGAACCTGGCCGCCTTTCGGTAGGTTCGGCACACCCTCACGGATCAATTCAGGCGGCCGATTCTCCAGAAAAAGGCGCAGTCGATCCGAATTTCGAGCTCTACGGACATAAAAACATCTTCGTAATGGACGCTTCTGTCTATCCGACAGGGCTTTCCGTAAATCCCCAAATAACTACGATGAGCGTTAATTTGCGTGCGGCAAGAGCGTTAGCTTCACGCAAGTCTGAAGTTTTGGGAAATAATTAATTCCAGTCCGGCGAAGAGAATTCCACTTTATCAAGGAAGCTCTTCGCTAAAACTGGATATATGTCCGATCGGTTTTTTCTCCATTCGCGACGATCTTCAATCTTTAATTTAGCTTCGAGGTATTCTATCGTTCGGAGCTTGATCTACTTTTCCCTGTTTATCGTATCAATTTCCCTATTTGCCGATTTGAAGGAAGGGAAAAAGGCGTATTCCCGAAAGGATTATACTGAGGCGCTTAAGCAATTTCAAAAATACAACGATAACAATCCGAGTTCAGGCGAAGCTTGGATGTATATGGGTTATATATACGAGAGCAGAAAGGATTATTCCAAATCCATTCAAGCCTTTAAAAAGGCCGTTTCGTTAAGTCTTCCTAAGAAGGACCTTATTAATTGTTATACGAAAATAATTCTCTATTATAATTATCATCGGGAATACGGTGAAGTCATCACTTACGCGAATCGTCTTTTAAAAATCGCACCGGACTTGAATCATATTCAAAAAATGAAGATTGCAGCCGAGGAACGACATTCCAGCGGCGGACGACCTTCTCGTCCGGTCGTTCGTGAAGAAAGTGACGAACAGGAGAGCGTAGCCTCGCTGGAAAAAAAGCTTCGTCAAGATCCGAATAATAAGAATCTCAAATGGCAATTATCGCTCGCGTACTATAATGAAAAAGAATTTGGCAAATCGGAGAGTATTCTTTCCGAGCTAGTGAAGGAAGAACCGGAAAACATAGAATACGGCTATAAGTACGGAGCTCTATTAGTGAGGATCGCTAAATACGACGAAGCGCTGAATATTTTAAATAGAATAGAGTCAAAGATTCCTCCTGAACGGGAAAAGTTACTTTATTTTACTCATTTGACCCAAGCGGCAGCATTCCATAAAAAAAGAAATTTTGAAGAAGCGACGAAATACTATCGGAAAGCGTATGCAAACAAACAAACCGTACTGCCTCTGATCGGACTTACGAAAATAAAGTGGCAAGTTAAAGATTGCGAAAACGCGATTAAGACGGCTGAGAAGGCCCTTGAATTCGGTGAGAAGACAAGAGAAATAAAAATGTATATAGGACTCTGCAAGATTCAAGAGGGTAAAAAGGATGAGGGTTACGAGATCTTAAAGGAAATCGCGACATCGATTGAAAAGGAAAACCCGAATCTACAGAATCTTCCTGAAGTGTATAATGACGGGATTCTAAAATTAGCCCGCTACTATACGAATGCAGGACAATACGGTAAGGCTTTACGTTACTTCCACTCAGTCGAACCGGACGAGGAAGAAGAAAGAGAATATCGATTCTACTTAGGGAAAGCGTACTTTTACACCGGCTCACCTGAAAAGGCCATTGTTCTTTTGGAGAAGATAGAGAATTCTTCAAATGCGTATTTTCTCTTAGCAAAATGTTATGCGCGCTTAGGAAACGTCGATAAAGTGATGGCAAACGTAAAAAAGGCCGCCGAACTTAACCAGTCTTTATGGAACTCTGCGGAAAAAGAAAAGGAATTCAAAAAATTCGAAGATGATGATGCATTTAAGAAATTTTTGAATACAAGAGCTGGAACTCGAACCGTTGATCCGCCAAGCGCTCAGTTAAATCATCAGGATCGAAACGAAGTAGAAACGGATTAACCGGCGCGTTTAGAATTTCCCATTTCTTTCATGTAGAAGTGTTTTCAAATTAATTTGTCCCGGCGCTTTTGGTTCGCCTAAACACGTGTAGGTAAAACGAGAGCCGAGTCCTTCCGGAAAAATTCTATCCTTTCTGCCGCGCTCACCCATCAGGATACTGCAATAGCCCAGACGCGGACTTTGTTTTTGCACAAGCCTAGAAATTTTTAAACTGGACTTTCTGAATTCTTCGACATCGGATTCATTGTTTGGCATAACGGCAATTTTTAGGATCCGGTCGAAAGGAAGGTCCATTTGCTTTGCTCCTAAAGATTCTTCCGCTACCGTTCGAAAGTAAAATTCTAGTTCTTCAAGTCCTAAAATACCCGCGAAAGAATGAATAGATTGAACGATTCCGAAATCGGCTTCATCAACGTTTGCAAAAATCGAATTATCCTTATCTAACTCCAAATCCAGATAATGTTTTCCGTTGTTCAAATCTTTCAAAAGGGGAGCTACGTCTTCCTGAGTCCATAACGACTTCGCCTTTAAACTAGAATCTTCAGGCTGCCGATATGTAAGAATCGTGTGCGCCTTTAATCCGTCTATTGCTTCCGAGATTGCTTTTGCTTTGCCCTGGGAATTTTGGAATAAATCCAAACGAATCTCAAGAAAGTCGGCTGCAGGGAGTTCCTTTAAATTGAAAAACTCCTCTTCATCGAGCGTGAGAATAATGAAGATTTTTTCCGAATCTACCATCGCTTAGAACCGTCATAATCCTTTTTGCAATAGATCGTGAATCGATACGATTCCCAAAAGTCTTCCATTTGCTGAAATAATCGGCGCAACGGAAATCGGTCTTTCCCGTCTTTCCATCGATTGAAGGACATCGAAAGCCATTGTGCCGCTTTCGAAACAGGAAGGTTTCGAATTCATTATATCGGAAGCCTTCGATTCCTTATGGAATTTGCCGTCTTTTAAAAGTTTGCGGATATCGTAGTCGGTTATAAACCCAAGTAAAATTTCCTTATCATCAACAACCGCGGTGGCTCCCAAAAGTTTAGCCGTAATTTCGGAAAGGATCGTTTCCAATCGGGTATCGGGAAGAACTTTGGCAATTTTATCCCCCTTTCTCATAACGTCGTCGACTTTTAGAGATAATCTTTTTCCTAGCCTACCGGCCGGATGGTACAAAGCAAAGTCTTCCTTTTGGAAGTTTCTCATTTCCATTAATGCCATCGCTATCGCATCACCGAGCATAAGTGCAATAGTGGTACTAGAAGTGGGAGCAAGTTCCAGCGGGCATGCTTCTTTCAAGACCGGAGTCAAAACGACTAGATCGCTGTCCTCGGCCAGCCTTGATTGAGAATTTGCCGTTAAACTTATCAAGATCGCACCTAAATTCTTAATCGTAGGTATTAAATTCAATAGCTCTTCGCTTTCACCGCTTTTTCCGATCGCCAGCACAACGTCTCCTTCGGCAACAATTCCCGCATCACCATGCGCGGCATCGGAAGGATGTAGAAAGAAGGCAGGAGTACCGGTGGAAGAAAGAGTGGAGGCAATTTTCTTTCCTACATCACCCGACTTTCCTACACCGGTAACTACTACTTTACCCTTTGCGGAATAAATTAACTCGACCGCTTTTTCTACATTCGAATCCAGATTTTCTCGGAAATATTGAATCGATTCGATTTCTATATCTAAGGCTTTCTTAACTTTGTCTAGCGTTTCGCCCAATTTTATTCTCCTCTTCAATTTCGATGGACTCAGGATCAATATCGATTGCGACACTGGATTGAATTCCTGCAATCGTAACCTTGACAGTCACAGAATTAACCTTTCGTAATACAATTGCTCGATATCCTTTGAAAGGCCCCTTAGTAATTAAAACTTTGTTTCCGGCTTCCATTTTCTCTTCATTCTTGATTTGTAAACGTTCCGGAAATTGGTTCACAAATATTTTGACGAGATTTATATCTTCCTCGGAGACCGGTAAGGGAATTCCAGCTACGGAAAGTAAATGATGCGCACCAGGCGTTTGAAGTACTCGAATTTTTTCCGTCTTTAGGTCGATTTTTACGAATACGTAAGAAGCAAAGACAGGCTGATGAATTGTTTTTATCCGATCCGACCAAACTTTCTTTACCGGAATTAAAGGTAAAAAGTTTTCTATTCCTTTTTTCTCCAACTCTTTTGCGAGTTTTTTCTCGGAGCGGGAAAAAGTATAGATAGCGTACCATGATTTGCCTGGATCAGTCATTCGTCTCGATTCGGAAAGATACCGGAATAGTGATAACGGTACCTTCTTTTAATTGAAATTTCCACCGATAAACGGACTTTCTAAACTGGGTTTCGAAAATCTGGTATCGACAAGGGCGAATCGTCGTGACTTTTCTGGCCTCGCCGTCCCGACCTATCTCGACATTCCACGTACAATCGGATTCTAATCTTTGCTCCAATGCTTCAGGAGGAAAATGAATTTCGTTCTTGAATTTTTCAACCTCAAACGCTTCCGTTCCGGCATCCCTTTTTTGATCGGATACTGGGAGTCCGGATCCAAGATTCGCCGGAATCGAGAAGCGCAAGTTAGGAATACTTCCTCTGCTCAGATGTAATTGAACTGAGTCAAGATTGCCCAAACTAGCTTGACTGAAAAACGGAAATCCGCCTGCCAATAATAGATGAACAATCGTCGATAGGAATATGCTCGAACGAAAATTCATGACCTTTTCTTCCAGGGAAAAATCAAAGGTCCGAATTGGCAACTCCTTGCCGGATGCATTAAACTGACAAGATCAACGTTTGAAAAGTATCCGATTTCTTCTTGAACGTAATTTTTTCCAAAAGTAGCATGGATCTCCCATGCCGGAATGGTTCCATTCCTATCCTGACTCGATTCAGGTTATTTCAATTTTTTTAACTTGTTCCTTTGTCGGATGGATTACGAATTACATTGCCGTCCAAATGATATTCTTCCCGAATGAATTCCGTGGAATCGGCTTCTTAGGTTGGCAGGGAATAATTCCTCACCATGCAGTGAAAATGAGCGGGTTAATCGCCAATGTCTTAATTACGAGACTTATAAGTCCTTACGAGTTGTATCGAAAAATTCAACCTTCGAAAATCGTAGACTTGATTCGAGACTTGATTCGATTGCGTTCTAACGAAATCGTGAAGAACGTTCTTGTTGCCGAAAGTCCTGCCCTTTGGTCTATGCTTCCTCAGGGATCAAAGGAAGCGTTAGAAAAAGAAATTGAGGAGGAAATTCCTCTAAAGATACAAGAGGTCTATCATTCCTTCGGAAAGGAATTACATAAAGTTCTGCAAGTTGACGAACTCATTCGTGCTTCCCTGTCCGGGCCGAATACGAAATATCTAGTCGAAGTTTTTCGTAGATGCGGTGGTCCCGAATTTAAATTTATCGTAAGATCCGGAATATATTTCGGATTCATAATAGGATCCGTTCAAGTCGCGTTTATTGGCATACTGAATCAATGGTGGACTATGCCTATTATGGGAATAATCGTCGGCTATCTAACAAACTGGCTTGCTATCCAAATGATTTTTCGTCCTCTCGAGCCCAGAAATTTTCTGTTTATCAAATACCAGGGATTATTCCTAAAAAGACAAAAAGACGTTTCTAAAGAGTTCGCTTCCGTCATCGCAGCTCGTGTGTTGACAACGGAAAATTTGACGAGATTGATTTTCTTGGGGAAAGGCGGAGATTTGATCGTAAGTGAATTAGTAATGCGATCAAAGGAATTGTCCGAGAGGAAATTAAAGGAAAAAATTCCGTACGCGAAATTATTGATCGGCACTGAAAAAGTCGAGGTTCTGAAAGAAAAAATTGCCGATATGATCGTGGGTTTAGTTCCGGAAACTGCAGAACGGATGAAAGGGTATCTCGAGGAAACTCTTAAAATTGAGGAAGTAGTTTATGAAAGATTAAGTGTTCTTCCTGCTTCGGAATTCGAACAACTTCTACATTCGGTTTTCAAAGAAGACGAGACTACTTTGATCATTCTCGGAGCTTTGTTAGGTGGGATTGCGGGATGCATTCAAGCCTTCGTCGTATTCACTCAATTTTAGTCCATTAGGACTATTTTTCAAGGTAGTCATTCGTAAGAATTCGGATCTCTATCACGTACTGGATTCATTTTCGCTATGCGCAAATGACGATACTTTTAGATAGGAAATTATGAGGAAAAACCTTCCTATCACTGGCAAAGAAATTCATTTTCCGGCGAACGCAGTCATCATTTCGAGAACGGATCTGAAAGGTAGAATTACGTACGTCTCTAAGGATTTTGCCGAGGTTAGCGGCTTCACCGAACGAGAGATGTTAGGAGAGCCGCATAATATCGTTCGTCATCCGGACTTACCTCCCGTCATTTACGAGGATTTGTGGAAAACCATACAGTCCGGACGCCCATGGAACGGGATCGTTAAAAATAGGGCTAAAAACGGAGATCATTATTGGGTGGATGCGACCGTTACTCCGGTTTTAGAAAACGGTAAGATTACGAGCTATATGTCCGTTCGTAAGAAAGCGGAAAGGGCGGACATCGAAAAAGCGGATAAGCTTTACCAAAAACTTAATCGCGGCACAAGCTTCGGATTCAAAATCTCATCTGCAATTCATAATATGCAGGCAAGACTCGGTAATCTCGGTTTAGCTTTCGTTCAATTAAGTCTCATCCTACTCCCGACTTGGTATTTATGTTACCGTTTTTTTTCCGTCGATCCATTATTATCTTCGTTTACTCTCGGATCCGGACTGTTAGGGGCGTTTTCGATTTTACTGACGATGTCCAAACAAGGGAATAAAATTAAAGAAGTCGTAGAAATAGTCAGGCAATTAGTAAACGGAAATTTATTAGCCGACATATCCAGACAAGAGGGTCGAGAGGATGTGGATAAGATTTATACGAATATCCGCTGCTTATCCATCAGCTTATGGGGACTTATAGTCCAAATGAAGGAGAACTATGGGAGAAACTTAAATTTATACGAAACGTTATTCAAGTCCCTTGAAAAATTCAGAAGTAGCACACAAACACAAGCCGCATCCGTAGAAGAAACTGCCGCCGCATCCGTAGAACTTTCAAAGACGATTGAAGAGATAGTAATTACGATAGGAGAACAGACTCGTAGTCTTTCTAACGTGAATAATAGTATCGGTTCGATCGATTCTTCTTTACGTGAAACTTCCCATTCAATGGAAGAACTCGCATCTCAGACGGGAGAGGTATCCGGTAGAGCTCATCGAGCGGAACTTATCTTTAATGAAGCCATTCGTTCGATGGACGAGATTAAGGCTTTCTCTAATCAAATCAATAAAATTGTCGGTATCATAACTAGCATTTCGGAACGGACGAATTTACTCGCTTTGAATGCCTCGATCGAATCGGCCCGTGCAGGAGAAGCGGGGAAAGGTTTTTCGGTCGTTGCAGATGAAATATCGAAACTCGCGGAACAGACAAAGCATAGTATCAAAGATATCATTCAGCTGGTAAAAAACACGTCCGTTTCCGTAGAAGAAGGTGCGATAAAAGTAAACCAGTCGGTGGATGTTTTTCGAAAACTTCAGGATTATATCGAGAAAGTTCATACATCGGCTTCGCAGGTTCGAGCTCATTTAAGCGAACAATCCAATAGATTGCGGGAAATTCGTATGAGTTCCGACCAGGTGCTCGCGCTTGGGCAGATGATGAATAACTCTTCCGAACAACAAAAAATATCCGCGGAAGAAATTTCAGCTTCGATGCATGTCATCTCTAAAAACGCGGAAGAGATCGCAACAACATCGGAGGATATGAAAGACACCGTAGACGATACATTGCATCATTCCGAAAGATTTAAGAGCATACTCGGTCATTTTAAAACGGAAAAAGAGCTTCCCTAAATTTTCCAATTCGGCGGGTTTCTTTTTTAAAATTTCGACCTTGAATTCTTGCAATTCTCATTTCTCGATTTGCCGATAATCCTACTAGGATGGAAAATCGATTCCTACGTCTTGCGCTCCTGTTGGCTATCGTCGCTACCCTGCTTTCGTACTGGAATCACGGATGGGTGTCCTACTTAAAAGACTTCGTGGTATTAATTCACGAAGCAGGGCATGCAACGGCAACGTTACTTACCGGTGGAAGTGTCCAGACTATCGAACTTCAAGGTGACGAATCCGGGCAAACTATCGCTTCTCCACTTGCAGGAAAAGCCCCTTTCGTATTCGTAGTATCGGCCGGCTATTTAGGCTGTTGCTTAGTCGGCGGTTTTTTGTTAAACCGAGGTTTCAAAGGGAGGCTAGTCAGACCTACTCTTTTGATGCTGGGCGGTGCGATTTTACTTTTAACGTTGAAATATACTGCAGCCGGAAGTCTTGCACAAAAGACCGGACTTTCTTGGGGAGTCTTCGTATTGATTGCGGCTTTTTTACCCTTCGGCTGGGACAGGTTAGTAACAGTCTTTCTGGGAACGAGCATAACGTTATATAGTCTTTATGATCTCTTAGATTTCACGGAAAATATCCAAAATACCGATGCCGGGATTCTTGCTTACTGGGCTACGGGATCCGATCCGAAAAACGCAACTCCTAAATCAGTCGTATTTCTGGGATATTTGATTGCTCTCCTCTGGTCTTTTTTTAGCATATCCATCATATTCTTTTCCTTGAAACGAGCGGTAGTTCCGGTTTCGGATCCGAGCGTGGAAGAATTTTCTCCTGAATTTTCAATACCTGGAGAAAATAATGGAGAATCTCCTTTTCCGGGGGAAGTTACACCAGAAGTCCTGGATTGGTTTTTAAGCCGCGGCTTGGATTTGAACGGTAAACCTTTGTCGCCCGAGTTTAAAGATTTAGAGAAATTAGATGGTTAGTAGAGTTTTAGTCACTGGCGGAGCCGGGTTTATCGGATCCCACCTATGTGAAAGGTTAATCAATCAGGGTCACGAAGTTATTTGCCTAGATAATTTTCACACAGGCCGAAAAGAGAACATTGAAAAACTTTTAAGCAACTCGCGCTTCGAATTAATTCGGCACGATATAACGGAACCGATTCGATTGGAAGTGGATAAGATTTATAACTTTGCTTGTCCGGCGAGTCCCGTACATTACCAATCCAACGCGATTAAAACTATCAAGACGAACGTCCTTGGAATGATGAACACGTTAGGCCTAGCCAAGCGGGTAAAAGCGAGAATTCTACAAGCCTCGACTAGCGAAGTTTACGGAAATCCGTTGGAACATCCGCAGAAAGAATCTTATTGGGGGAATGTAAACCCGATAGGAATTCGAAGTTGCTATGACGAAGGTAAGAGGGTGGCGGAAACTCTTTGCTTTGACTACCATCGAAATCATAAGGTCGATATTCGAGTCATTCGAATTTTTAATACATACGGTCCTAGAATGCTCCCGGATGACGGCAGAGTTGTGAGCAACTTTGTTGTACAGGCGTTGGCAGGAAAAGACATCACCATCTACGGAGATGGATCTCAAACTAGATCTTTCTGCTATGTAGATGATTTGGTGGAAGGCATAATTAAAATGATGGAGACACCTGATTTTATCGGGCCAGTCAATCTTGGCAACGACGGCGAATTTACCGTAAAGGAGTTAGCCGAACTGGTAATTCAGGAAATAAGATCCTCGTCCAAAATCATATATAAGCCTCTCCCCCAAGACGATCCTTCGCGTCGAAAGCCGGATCTAAGTCTTGCTAGACAGAAACTGGCATATGAACCGAAAGTTGCGTTAAAAGACGGAATCCGGAAAACAGTCGAGTATTTCAAAAATCACTTGGATTAATCGTTCACCGGGAAAATCTGGACGTACTTTTCCCAAATTAAAGGGAAATGAACCGAAAAACTTTATTTTCGAGCAGGCTGTATGAACATCGGAGTACTAAAAGAAGCGAAGGAAGAAACCCGGGTAGCGGTAACCCCCGACGTAGTTGATGCCCTCAAAAAAATCGGGGCCTCAGTTCTCGTTGAAAAGGGAGCCGGAGAGTCATCTTACTTTTCAGACGAAGATTATAAAAAGGCCGGAGCAACGATCGTTTCTCGTCCGGATATTCTCAAGAAATCGGATATCGTAACAAGCATTCATTTAGCGGACGCCTCCACACTTTCTAAAATTAAGAAAGGCGGAATCTATTTGGGAATGTTCCAACCGGCAATGAATGCCCAAGTAGTGAAAAAATTAGCGTCCCAGCAGGTGACTTTGATCAGCTTGGACGCGATTGCTCGTATAACGAGAGCGCAATCCATGGACGTGCTGTCTTCTCAGGCGACTGTTTCAGGCTATAAAGCGGTTCTACTCGCTGCAACACATCTCACCCGATTTTTCCCGATGTTGACGACCGCAGCCGGAACGATTACTCCGGCATCCGTTTTGATCATCGGCGCCGGAGTTGCCGGTCTACAAGCGATAGCTACCTCTAGAAGATTAGGCGCCGTTGTGGACGTATTCGATACTCGTCCGGAAGTGAAAGAGCAAGTTCAATCGCTGGGAGCAAAATTCGTCGAAGTAGAAGGCGCTCGCCATTCTGCGGAAGCTGGCGGGTATGCCGTTGAACAAACCGAAGAATATAAAAAGAAACAGCAAGAAGCAATCGATAAGTTTGCGGGAAAAGCTGACGCTATTATTACGACCGCACTCATTCCTGGACGCAAAGCGCCGGTTCTTATTACAAAGAAAATTGTGGAGAGAATGAAAGCCGGTTCAGTGATCGTTGACTTAGCATCCAGTATGGGTGGAAACTGCGAATATACGCAGCATGGTAAAACGGTTCTGACTAAGAACGGCGTTTCGGTAATAGGACATCTTAATTTACCGGGTTCTCTTCCCGGCGATTCTTCTAGAATGTTTGCTAAGAATATTCTTAATTTCTTGAAACTTCTACTTAAAGAAAAGAAGATAAACTTAGACTTAAGCGACGAGATTCTTTCCTCAACGACGATTACGTTTGATGGAGAAATTCGTCATAAGCTTACCCAGGATGCTTTAGTAGGCGCCGGTAAACAGGGAAATAAGACCCCTGCCAAGAAGAAGACCCAAAAAGCCGAATCCACTCCCAATTAACCAACCTCCGAGCACGTCGCTCGGAAAGTGATGCAGGGATAGCAATCTTCCTATCCCTGCTAACAAGCTTAAAAGCAAAAACCATTCCGGGAACCCGAATAAAAATACCAGCAAAATTGCTGCAGTCATCGAGTTGGATGCATGGGCCGAAGGAAAAGAATGTTTCATGTCAGGATTGCCGTCTACTTTACCTACGATGGTTATCAAGGGTCTTTTCCTCGAGATGGCTTTCTTCAAAAATAAAACGAATCGGTCGTTCGCATAGGCGATTAAACCCGTATATGGGAGTACGATCCACCATGGGTGAGCTAGGTTATTTTTCCATGTCGCATATGCAAGATACGGAAGGATGATTAAAAGCATCATTTCTCCGCGATTTAATCGCGATAAAATACGGTTAAGCCAAGGGTAGTGGAGTCTTTCTCGAATAAACTTGGCTGCGGCATAATCCGCTTTCCCCAATATACTTTTAATCTTAGTAATTTCCTTAACCAAGTAAGGAATCCTTTAGCTTTGAAGGGAGGTTGTTACGAGGAATGATATGCTGTTCTCCGGATTGTAAATCTTTGAGCTGCACTTCTTTTTTGGCAATTTCGGATTCGCCGAGGAAAATAACGTATCGATAACCTTTTTTCTCCGCCGTTTGGATTTGCTTTCCGACTTTGCCAGCTTCGAGCATAGTTTCGACCTTTATTCCTTCCTTGCGGAGCAGGTCTGCTAACTTCAAAACTTCGGGAAACAGGAGTTCCTCCATGACAGGAATAAAAACAGTATCGTTTCTATTTAAATTCGGAACTAGATTGTGACCTTCTAGGAAGCTTCTAAACGTTACATCCCCGAGTCCGAACCCGATTCCCGTCAATTGATCGTTGGAAAAAAGGCCGATTAGATTATCGTATCTACCACCGCCGTAAAGAGATCGCCGATTTTCCGGATTTGTATCGAAGACTTCGAAAATGCATCCCGTATAATAGTCGAAACCTCTAATAATAGAAGGATCGAAAGTGATTTGTTTCTCAATTCCGAGAACTTTTAGATCGTAAAATAGTTTCCGGGCAAATCCGAGGGCTTCGACGTCAATTCCATCAAAATTTTCTAAACTATCTATCGTGCTTTCTAGATACGAATAAATCAACGGTAATTGCTTATCCGGATCGTTCAATAAGGGACGAATTTCTTCCTCGAATGCTTCCCGTGAAATCTTAGCTTTTTTATCCAAAAGCTTCGAAACAGCCTGGCTTTTTTCTTTTGGAAGGGAGAGTGATTTGCCTAAAAACGAATCTAAGATTCCTCGGTGGGATACTTTTATTTGATAACTACCGTCAGGCGCTCCGAAGCGCTTTAAAATCGAATCGGCTATCAGAAGGATTTCCACCTCAGCTCTATATGAGGCGACCCCGAAAAGATCGACATTTAGTTGCCAGTGCTCCCTTAATCTTCCTTTACCCGGCTGTTCATATCTCCAAAGATTCGGAATGGAAAACCAACGAATAGGCTTGGCAAGATTTCTGACTTGTCCGGCCACCATTCTTGCAAGAGTCGGTGTCATTTCAGGCCGAATAGCTACGTGACGATCCCCCTTGTCGGTAAAATCGTAAAGCTGCCTTTGAACGATTTCTTCGCCGCTTTTCGCTTTATAAAGATCAAATGATTCTAAAATAGGACCGTCGTATTCCTGATATCCGAAAGATAAAACGACTTCCCGCATAACTGAAAACATCCAGTTGCGGAAGTGCATATCTTCCGGATAAAAGTCTCTCGTGCCCTTATAAGGGGCTGTAGGTAAAAAGGATTTTTGTTTTTCCAATGCGCTTAAAGGCTCTTAACGAAGCTTAGATTCTTCTTTAATAGAGTCATATTCGTCTTTGCATCGTTGGAGCCAACTATTTCTGCGCCAACCAGATAAATTTCCCCAAGCTGGGAAATATGTCGGATTTTAAATGCAAACCTAAGGGGCGCCTGCATTTTGAAGGTTAAGTCGGCTGTAAAGAAAGGTTTGTGCAGAAAAGACTCCACTAACTGGGATTCAGTGACTTCTAGAAGAATTCCACCTTCGGAAGCGTTTACCACGTTTTGTCGAATGTCTATGTCGAGAGTGTTAGAATCCTCGATTCGGCTATTGAAAGTCTGCTCAAGTTCGCTGTATTTCTTTAAAATGGAAGGATCTAGAGAGGCTTCCTTAGAATCGGCATATCCGAGAGCCAATAGTTTGTCGCCAAGCGGATCTTTATAAAATATGGGAACCACGACGAAGGATTTTATTTTGCCAAGTCGATAGGCCTTGATTCTGTCCTCTAGAATCATTTCTTCTTCGAGTTCTTTCTTCAAGTCAATTATCCCAAAATCGCCTACCGAATCGAAAGACGGTTGTTCAAGGGAAATAGCATCGGAAATAAAGATCACCTTTCCAGTCCGTTTTACCAATTCCTGTTCGGGCGTTAATTCTCGACCGGCTTGGAAAATCAGACGCGATCCGGGAAAATCCGAAAGAATATTACGATGTAAATCGGTCAGCAGTATTTGACCGGAAGTTCCTAAAACTTTCGTTGAGTCTTGTTCTTTTTTTAACGTGTGAAATCTGTGTGCGACTACTTTGCCGGCTAAACCTTCAATTCTCGGAGAAATTCTCCCGTCCTTTGCGATTTTTACGTATTCCGGCGTGCAGATTGCTATACCGCTTTCTTCATGAATGGTTTCGACTTTAAAGCCGATCTCCATATGCTTACTAAGAGTTTTATAAACGGTAATTTCATCTTCGTGATTTACGAAGTTCGGATCAATCCGCAAATGAATTTTGCCGTCGGGAGAATGCTGAAGAATTTGTAGTTCTTGTTTCAGCGGATTTTCCTTCAGGAATAAGCCGTTATTATGTACATATTCCTTAAGGATATAACCCACTTTGGTAGGGTCCGTTATTTTATCCCAAACCCTTGGCGATTGCAGGAAGGATCGATATTCGACTTCCATCGGTTCTCCTTAGAGCTTCCGGAAGTCCACTCTCCTATTTTTAGCTCTCCCTTGTTCGGTTGAGTTATCTTCATCCGGCCTGGAGTACCAATAAGCTCGAGTTTTTAATCGGCTCGCTTGGATTCCCTTTGTCCGGACATAGTCGTAGACGTTCCGCGCTCGTTTTCCGCTTAAGCGCGTGTTGTATTCTTTGGAGGCGATATTATCAGTATGGCCCCCGATTTCTACTTTATCCGACGTATTCTTTTTCAGGTAATCTACAAGCAGATCTAATTGCTTTCGATGTCCGTCAGTTAGATTAGTTTTATTGAATTCAAAGTAGAGTTTAATACCTAGAACAACCGGGACATCGGTTTCTTGCTTTAATGCGATAGAAATTATTGACCCATCCTTAGCATTCTCCTTAAGGACGTTCACGCTTTCGGAAATATATTTCTCAGCCTTGGCGAATATTTCAAAATCCGTGTCAGGAATCGAAGGAAGATGGAAATTTTTTTCCTCATTGTTGTATTTTAACACTTCTCCTTGTCGATTTTTCGGCGTAAAGACTGTAGCGCTTGCTCCAGGAATCGGTTCTTTTGTCTTAGCATCGACTACGACTACTTTCATTCCTTTGAATTTTTTGCTTTCATCAAAAGTCTGAGGTTGCGTTTTACCTTTCTCTTCTTCCTTAATCGGGAGCAGGACATAAGTTTTATAAATTTTCTTTCCTCGCTCGATATTTCCGCGTAGATCCAATCTATCTTCTGTCGGATAAAAACCGGGCGAAGATATCTCGACTTTGTAAACGCGTCCAGTCTTAAGGACCGTTTTGAAGTTGGAAGGAGTTCCTTTTGATAAATCGCCGCCGATACGTTTGGAAGTGACAGTCCGATTAGGCCCGATCGCATCTGAAATCTTAATCGTTGCATCGAGACCGATCATCGTTGCCTCCGACCCGTCTAAAACTAATCCTTCGAAAGTTACGTCGTACGAATTACGAAGAGACTCCGGTACTTGAAATCGATAAATATCGTACTGGCCCTGACCTCCTATTCTGTTCGAAGAAACGTAGGCCCATATCCCTTCCCTATCGAAGGAAATTCCTTCGGAATCGATTCCTTCATTTGTATCAAGATTGAAAGGAAAAGGCAGTTTCTCAAGGCTCGCATTGTCCGGAACGGGATAAGGAAGAGACGTTCTTGAAACGGAGGTTTTATCCTCCTCATCTTCCATATCCTGGCCGGCAGGTAGATTTAAGAAGATGCGAAAAAGGGAGAACTTCTTTCTTTCATTTTCCCGATTCGTCGAAAAATAAAGCTGCTCTCCGTCGGGATGTATGTACGGAAGGATCTCGCTAGTTTTGGAATTTACCGTTCCACCCATGTTCACCGGAGCAGACCAAGATCCATTCGAAAGATTTCGGTAGCTCACCCATAAATCGTATTCCCCGTAACCCCCCGGTCTGTCGGAAGCGAAAATAAGAAATCTTCCATCAGGGGAAATTGCCGGCATCTTATCGTTAAAATTGGAATTGATCTCGGGAACGGGTATCGGATCGATCCACAGTTTGGTCTTTTCGTCTCTCTTAGTATAATAAATATTTAATGCATCATAACCGGATCTATCGGCTTTTTCGTTTTTTACGGATGTGAAGAAAATTTCCGTAGGATTGCCGGCATCGTCAAAACGGATTGAGATTCCTCCCTCAAACCTGTCCGTATTTAAAAGTTTTGCCGGCTTTTCTCCCGCAGGTAATTCTTTCTTATTCTTTTCCCAAATATCTTGATTTAAATTTACGGGCTTCCGCCAATCGGCTTCACCATCTCTACTTTTATAATTCGCATTTTCAGCTAACCATAAATCCATCTCCCCTTCTCCTCCGGGTCGGTTGGATTGAAATACCAGATATCGACCGTCAGGACTAATAATAGGATTGTATTCGTCGTTTTGAGTGTTTAACGGAGGTCCAAATGCTCGTTCCGCCAATGGAGGTAGCGGTTGCGAATCTGCCTGTCCGGAGAAGAAGAAGCTAACTCCGAACAAGAGAAAAATCGTAAGGGCATATAGGAATTTAACGATCGTTTTTTGATTATAAAATAGCATAGGGTTTGTTCTCGTAGTAGGAAAAATCCCTGGATTTTCCTCTTCACAAATATAGTATCGGAAGGAAACCGGCAGGGATCAATATGGAAACTCTAAGCAAAAATCCTCGGAACGGAAGAGAGAATCGACCGGATTTTCCACCGAAGCCTTTGATTTTCGGCGTTCTGAACATCACTTCGGATTCATTTTCCGACGGTGGCAAATATATGGATTCCGACCGGGCATTGGAAAAAGCTCTATCTTTAGTACAGGAGGGGGCTGACGTCATCGATATCGGAGCTCAATCCTCCAACATAAAGGCAGGATGGGTGGATCCTCGGATTGAATGGGAACGAATGGAGACTGTGATCGAAGCCCTGAAATCCCGGAAAATTCCTATCTCGGTAGACACTTTTAAATCTGAGGTGATGCGTAAGGCTTTATCTTTCGGGGTTGAATATATAAATAACATTCGGGGCTTCTCGGATGAAGAAAGCCTGAAAGTATTGATCGAATCGATTCAACTCACTACAAAATTTATTTTGATGTATTCACACGATCGAGGCCTAAAAGCGGGACCTGAATCGAATCTTTCGCCCGAGTCCGTTCTATCCGAAATTTTTTCTTTCTTCCGCGAAAAGAAGAATCAGTTGGCGGATTTGAACTTTCCCGAGGATAGAATTATCTTCGATCCGGGGATGGGTTTTTTTCTTAGTCCCGATCCTAAAGTAAGCTTTACCGTTCTCGCTTCCGTGGAAAAACTTATGCAAGAGTTTCCAAGACTTATGCTGTCGGTAACTCGAAAATCTTTTTTAGGGAATGCATTAGGCGGAATTCCAGTAGATGATAGGGAAGTTCCGACAACGGTTTGCGAATTGTATCTCTGGCTAAAGAAAGTCCCGATTATCCGAACTCATGCTCCTTTAAATTTAATAAGAGCGATAAATATCTGGAAACTTTCCCACGGAGAGTTTTAGCGACCCCAGATATTTCGATCTGCTGCTTCTTTCCCTTCGGGAGTCGTGGTTGGTAGGAAGTCCTCCTGAGAGATTTGCAGACCTTGGGCTCTCAATTTTTTAAAGTAAGGAACTAAAGGAGTAAGATCGGACTTAGGGTTTTTAGAGAGCAAACAAGTTTTCCATAAATCCAAGAAGCGGATATTTTCCCTTTCGTTTTCCGGAACTTTTCCTATCCACACAAGCGCCTCGTCATATCTCTTTTTTTCGGAATATGCGTGAGCAAGGTAATACTCCAAATCCGGTACCCTTTCTCCGGTTCGTACTAAGCTTAAACCGAAGACGATTGCTTCATCCCATTTTTCTAAATTATTAGCCATCTGAAGCATCAAAGCGCGGGCATTCTTGTGATACGGACTTAGTTGAAGGATTTTTTCCAGATAAAAGTAACTCTTAGGCCAATCTTGTTTTCTGAAAAAATGATCCGCAAGCCCGTTCCAAGCGTGAACTTCCTGGCCTGGAATATTAGAGAGTACGTCCCAATAAATAACTAATTCTTCCTCTCTATGGTTATCCTCGAGGGTTTTTTCCACCTTGTTTCGATTTATCTGAGAAACGGTTTTGAGGTACCCCGACAGGAAGGTTTTGCATTCCGAGACATCCTCCACAAGATAATACAATCGAATCAAATTTAAAACGGGAATCGGATCCGAAGGTGCAAGTTTGTGCGCTTCGGTGAATTCGATTTCCGCATCATCCAAAAGTGAATTTTTGGCCAGGAGAATTCCTAGATTATTTCTATCATTGAATAACGAGGCCTTTCCTCTTTGAGACTTCGCTTCCCAAGGGTTCTTAATCGAATCCACGATTTCCCGTGGATATAATTGCGAGGAAAGATAGATAAACCCGGAATCGTTTTCCAACGTTTCCGCGTATCGAACCGGATAAAGACAGGAACCCAAGGATAGAATAAAAGGAAATACGGCTAGCAAGTAGCTAGGATGCTTCCGAGGTTTGATTCTCTTCCAAATTCTTTTGAGCATAGAGTAAATACTTTAAAGCGCGTTCGGTATCTCCATGAAATAGATACATCAAGGAAAGATCAAGCGCGTCCTGAGCCTCCGGCGCTTCGAAGTCTTCCGGGTTCTCCTTTGACAGAACTAATTTATCTTTAAATTCGCTAAGCTTTTTTCGAGTCAAAGATTCCAAATTATCAAAGAATATTTTTTCTTCCGGTTTCGGTTTTTCCTTAGCTTCCTTGATCGAATCAGAAAATTTTACAAAACCTTGCGCGGTAGTCGTAACTTTTTTAAGAGTTTCGAATGATTGTTTAAAATTACCCAGTTTTACATGTATTTCGGTAAGCAGAATTTCCATTCTGGGATCATCCGGTTGAACGATCAGAGCCGAATTCGCGGCTTCCAAGGCCTCTTTCCATCGCTCCGTATCGAAATAGACGGTAGCCAGCGCAGACAATGCGGTTTTATTCTTTGGATCGATTTTTAAAGCGTTCTTTAAATATAATTCCGATTTCTCGGGTCGTTCGAGCTGTTTATAACAATAAGCTAAGAGAAGGTGGGAATTTAAGTACCTTTTGTTTAATTCGAGGGAATTTTTCAGAGCCTTGATGGCTGCTTCTAAACTATTGAGCCGATAGAATTCGACGCCGAGATTATAATAGAGTTCGGTCGTTTTTCCGAGTTCAAGGGCTTTCTGGTAGGTTCGGATCGCAGTTTCGGAATCTCCCATACGGGAATACAACGCACCTAAATTTAGATACGCTTTTTGAAAGCCCGGTTCCAGCTGTAGTATTTCGCCGTAAATTTTTACGGCCTGAGAGACTTTCCCCTGTTTTTCCAGCTGCAGGGCAACGTTGAATTTTTTCCTGGATTCAGCTTCCGCCATACCTGGGAGTATCGACCGCGACCTAGAAATACGCAATCGGAAAAAGTCTTTATGTGATTTCCGGTTTCTTCCGAAAAGTAAAAGGAAAGAATCTCGACTGAGGTCATAAAATGAAACGATTTTCCGCAATCGTCGTGCTAACCACAATTACGGCCTGCGCGTCCGTAGAACCAAGACGAAACATCAGCGCGTCAGGAGATCCGTCCGAAATTTTCTTTGAAAAGGAAATTGCGCCGATGGATCAGGAATCCAAGAGAGATATGGCGTTAGCTCAAAACTCCGCCGGAAGTAAGCAAAGAAGCTTAGATGATTTACTCGCAGATAACAAACCTGTAAAAGCAACACTCCCTCCCAAAAAGTCGCCAGAAGGGGATTTTGACGAAATCGGATACTCTTCCTGGTACGGTCCGAAATTTCATGGTAAGCCTACGGCGAGCGGGGAGCCGTTCGACAAGACGAAACTTACGGCAGCTCACCCGAGTCTCCCGCTCGGTTCCGTCGTAAAAGTAAAAAATTTAGAAAACGATAAGGAAGTTTTGGTACGCGTCAACGATCGGGGACCCTTCGCAAAAGATCGGATTATCGATTTATCCGAGAAGGCCGCCGAAACATTGGATTTTAAAGACGTAGGCATTGCTCGTGTCGGACTTAAAGTAGTCAGCAAGGGTGGAAAAGACGAATCCGAAGATTTGGAAAACGCCGACGATGAAGAGGCTCTTTTAAACGATTCGAAACCGGAAAAACTCACTCCGAAAAAGACTGTCGTTACTCCAGCCCCTTTAGTGAAAGGCGCTCCTAAGGGTCAAACGGTGCAGGTCGGAGTTTTTCGCAATAGCCAGCTTGCAGAGAATTATCGTAAAAATCTTTCTGCAGAATACGGTGAAAAAGTATATCTATTTGAAAGAGACGGTATGTTCGTTTTGCAAATGGGTGATTTTACCGATAAAGCGAAGGCGGCCGTTTTAAAAACAAAATTGAAAGAAGACGGAGTGGATTGTTTTATTCCTCAAAAATAGTCCGCTTAAATCGCTCACCTCTATCGAGAAAATGCCTCCAAGCCGGAGGCATTTTTATTTTATTAAACGTTAATTTCTGTGCGCCCTACAGCTTTGAAGTTTCATTCTGTCCGCACAAATCGTTTTCGCTAGCTCGATATATCCGGCAGTGCAAGCTCCGACTCCCTGGCCGCAACCGGGATTTGCCACTAAAAGGAGAGTATAACATTCGTCGTATTTCTTTAAATCATTGCCGCAAAGTTGTTCGTTGCTCACTAGAAGATTGCAGTTAAGTAAAGGCGGGATATTAAGTAAGATCAGAGTCAGGAAGAAATTTATTTTTCTTTTGATCGGCATAAGCACCTCGGTCATCCGAAAAATTTCTTTCGGGTGAATCCTAACGTAGAATGCTCTTTAAAGAGAAAATGTCAAAAAGTTTCCGATTAAAAAAACTTTAGCGATGAGTTAAATCCCGTCTCCGTGAATGTATTCGTTCAACTCATGATCGTCTTTTTTGGCGGGAATTTTGGGTGGTGGCGAGTTTCCTCTCGCGTACAATTCATTTACTTCGTGTTGGAGAGTATCGATTTTCTCCACTAGTATGGAAAAAATTCTGGCGACCGGATCAGGGAGCTCATTATGATCCAACATCCGTTCTCCCTTTTCCCCGAAGTCTACCTTAGAACGCACGACTTTTCCAGGTACACCAACAACGGTACAATCCGGCGGGACATCCCGAAGCACAACGGATCCGGCCCCGATTCTTACGTTCTTTTCTATTATGATATTTCCTAAAATTTTTGCTCCGGCTCCGACTACCACGTTCTCTTTCAGAGTAGGATGTCGTTTTCCGGTTTCCTTTCCTGTTCCACCGAGAGTTACACCTTGTAAAATCAAACAACCGGTTCCGATTTCGGCAGTTTCTCCGATAACCACTCCATGACCATGATCGATAAAGATTCCCGGAGATATTTTTGCACCCGGATGAATATCAACGCCCGTTAAAAATCGGGCAAAGGTATTGATGATTCGGGGAATCAAACGTAAATTAACGTTATACAAAAAGTGCGCTAGAGAATGAAACCAAAGGGCATGCAGCCCCGGATAACAGAGGACTATTTCAAGATAAGACTTTGCTGCCGGATCATTTTTTCGGATTGCTTTGATATTGTCGAACAACCTAATATCCTTTTCCTTTCGCGCTTGCCGTGACGGCACTATCAGGAACCCTATGTGGGGTTCCCTTATGTGTAAAGAAGGAATCCTTCGGTGAAAAAACAGGTCTACTTTAGACCGTAGTAAAGGAAGTAACTCATTGGACAGACCTAAATACGGACTTCACATAGTCCTCTTCCTACTTACATTTTTGACTCTTACTTTTCAAGAAGAGACGTTAAATCTTCCGTTTTTAGGATGGGATTGGATTCGCGCGACGCTTCAGGATCGATATTTATATTCTTTACCCGTTCTAGGCATTCTTCTTTGTCACGAGATGGGCCATTACTTAGCGGCTCGGTATTACGGAATCAGAGCGACTTTACCTTTTTTTATTCCGATGCCGATTTCTCCTGTCGGAACCATGGGCGCCGTCATTAGGATTAAGGAACCGATTCGGGATAAAAAACAACTCTTCGATATTGGGATTTGGGGGCCGGCAATGAGTCTTATCCTCTCGGTTCCCTGCTATTTTATCGGGCTTAAATATTCGCATTTAGTCCCGATAAGCGATCTCACGAACGCTCTAGGATCTAATCCTGCGGCTTTCCAAGTTCGCTTCGGTGAAAGTTTTTTTGTGAGTTGGGCAAATCAATTCGTACTCGGGCCTTTCGATTCAAACTTGTACGAGGTGGAAATTCATCCGTTAGCGTTTGCGGGATGGGTCGGGCTATTGGTAACGGCGATCAATTTACTTCCATTCGGACAGCTCGACGGGGGGCATGTGATTTATGCGATTTTCGGCGAAGGATATCGAAAATGGATCTATCATTTATTTTCCGCATTCCTAGTCCTCGCATTTTGGAATTACGCGTGGATCTTATGGGGATTGCTCATCTATTATTTCATTAGGGTAGAGCACCCGTACGTTCCCGATCCGGTGTTTCCTTTGGATTGGATTCGAAAGGTTTGCGGGGCGGCGATTCTACTCTCTTTGATTTTAATTTTTACTCCTTCGCCTATGGAAATCGTTACCGCTGCAGGCCCCCAATCAAGTCTGGGAGAGGATATATGGAACGGAATTCGAAATCTTTTTGGAAAATAAACTTAGCGCTCTCATTATTCCTTTTTTTGTCGGCATTCTTTTTTGCGACCGTATTTGCACAGGAAGAAGTCGATTTGGAAATCCCTTTAACGGACAGTCCATACGGTCTTTCTTATGATGGGACGAATTTTTGGTTCGCCGATAGTAAACGCAGAGCGATTTTCAAAGTCGATCCGACGGGTCGACAGGAAGTTTTTAATTTGGGAATTCCCTTTATTTCAGGATTGAGTTTCGATTCGAGAGAGGGGAGAGTCTTCGTCGCTGCAAAGCGGGTAATTTTAAAGGTGGAACCGAATACCGGCGGGGTTACGGATCGAATCGCGATACCGATTGATAGGATCGGAGGAATCGCGAGCTTTCAAAACTATCTCTATATTCTCGACGCCGATACGGGAAAAGTTTCCGTTTACGATAAAGGTACGCAATCCGTAATCGGCGGTTTCCTAACCGATAGAGCGAGTCCGAAGGATATCTGCTACGCGCGGAACAGTATTTGGATTACGGATTCGTCCGACGGAAATATTTATCGTTATGATCCGGCAAATGGAAGAATCACCGGTTCGATTCGGACTCCGACGAAGGACATTCGAGGCTTAGCAATCATAGGAAGCAAAATTTTCGTAGTGGATCGTACAAGCAGGGAAATTAAGAAAATCTCATTCGTCGAAACCGACAGATTTTTGGCATCCGGCGAATCAACGTACCTGATTAACGTAAAAATTAAATTCAATTTAAACGAAGCTAGCTTGGTGGGGGGAGTCTTGGGCTTACTCCCTC
Organism: Leptospira fainei serovar Hurstbridge str. BUT 6; assembly: GCF_000306235.2. Classification (NCBI taxonomy): domain Bacteria; kingdom Pseudomonadati; phylum Spirochaetota; class Leptospiria; order Leptospirales; family Leptospiraceae; genus Leptospira; species Leptospira fainei. The sequence goes on along the minus strand of NZ_AKWZ02000010.1, from coordinate 991,121 downwards.
CTCCGACTACGGAGCACCAAAGAATACGGAATTTAAAATCCAAAGATCCAAAATTTAAAGGGGATTTCGTTTCCGGCGCTCGCGGATTGTCCAAGAAGTTAGGAATCGACGATCCGAAAGGCAGTCAAACTTTGGAATATCAGTTCGAAGCGAGAACAACGAACGTTCGATTCTATGTCATGGATGAATTCATTCAAAAGAAGGAAGAAATTCCGAAGGACTTATCTCCCTTTGTCAAAACGCCGATTTCCGTAAAAGATAAAAACGGAACATACTTTATAGATAAAATCTTCGATTCGAGATTATTCCGTACGGATTGGGAAAGTTTTAAAAAAGCGCTGCTCGATGGAGGACTTCCGATCCGTTCCGTGAGAACATTAGTTTTATCCGATCAATCTTCTCCCGTTTTCAAAGATGCATTGGACGCTTATGTTCCCGGATTCGGGTGGGTTCCATTATCTTCGATTAAACCGGAAACTGTGGAATCTTCTCGGACTTATCAGAAAAGCGAAGAGGTCGTGGATTTATATCGAAGTGAAGGCTGGGGGGCTTTACCTTCCCCGGTTCTCTACAAGGCGAAAGACGCCGATTTCTGGAAACCGATACCGGCAGAAATAGAAGTAAAAGTTTTGCCTAAAGGATCGGATCTCGGACAAAACTAGTTGTTTCGTTCATCTTATAGATTTTCCATCCGAGGGTTAAAGATCTTCCGATCATATAAAAACTTAAGGATAGCCAAAGTAAATGATTGCTTGCTTCGGCTTTGCCGATCAGGGCAATGGGTATGAAAAAAATTAGGGTGCTGACGATCATTGCATTACGCAGAGTTCGTCCATCCGATAATCCTAAAAAGAACCCGTCAAAGACGAACGCAATCGATCCGATTATCAAAACCGGAGCTAACCAAAATCGGTAAGTGTTGGCAACGGCTAGCACTTCGGAACTTCTTGAAATCCAAGGAAAAAAACAGTTAGGAAACTGAATCACGAAGTAGGAAAAGAAACAGGCGAGTCCTAATGCCGATATTAAAGCAAGCTTCAGGAGCGAGATGAGTTCCCTTTTATCGTTTTTGCCTTTTGCTTCTCCGGCGAGAGTTTCAGTTGCAACGGCGGCACCGTCTATCCAGTAAGCCGCAACTAAAATGAGCTCATGTAAGATTGCGTTTCCCGCCAGCACTATGGATCCGAAAGAAGAACTGAAATTACGAAAAATACTAAATGCGGTGATTAACATTACTGTTCTCAAAAGGATATCCGTATTTAAGGAAAGGAGAGATCTAAAGCCTGATGCGGAGAACAATTTTTCCTCGCTCTCTGAAAATCCAGGCAAACGTCTCCTTTCGAGAAAGTAGAAAATCAGAAAAAGAAACAGCATCAAATATTGACTGATCGTAGTGGCGATTCCCGCTCCCCAAGCTTGCCAATTCATATATAGTACAAACCAAATATCCAATAGAATATTTGTCACGTTCGCAATTACCGTCGCGAATAGAACGATCTTACTTTGAGACCTTCCTAGAAACCAACCCATTAATACGAAATTACATAATGTTGCGGGAGCGCTGGCAATTCTCCCTTGAAAATAACTTGATCCGGCAAATTTCACATCGGCTTCGCCTTCTAAAAAAAAGAATCCGAAATTTTGAATAGGATGATTGAATAAAAGAATTGTTATGCCAACACCGATTCCGAGTATCAAAGAGCGGGAAAGAATTAAATCCGATTTGGATTCATCACCCGCTCCGTAGGCCTGGGCGGTCAGGCCGGTTGTTCCCATTCGCAAAAAAGCAAAACTCCAAAATAGATAATCGAAGACGATATTTGCTAAAGCCACTCCGGCCATAAACGTATGGGTATCAAGTTGGCCTAAGACGGCGGTATCGGCTAAACCTGCTAAAGGGACGGACAGGTTTGCAAGTATATTATAGAATGTAAGCTGAAAGAATTTTTGTTTCAAAACAATTTATTTCAAATCCGTCTTTTGCCATTTTTGAAAAACGTTACAGGCCACAAGATCTCCGGTTACGTTTACTGTCGTGCGGCACATATCGAGTAACCTATCGACACCGAGGATAATTCCAATTCCTTCCGTCGGAATTCCCACCCCTGTCAGAATGGAAGCTAAAATTACGATACCTAATCCCGGCGTGCTAGGAGTTCCAATTGAAGCAATCACCGTAGCAATTATGATGAAACCGAATTGCGCTAAAGTAAGATCGATTCCGTAAACCTGCGCTAGGAATACGGTAGCAGTCGCCTGGTAAAGGGCGGTCCCATCCATATTGATGGTTGCTCCGAGTGGAACTATAAATTCCGCGATCCTTCTTGACACACCCATTTTCTCGATGCCGGTTTTTAGCGTGAACGGCAAGACTGCCGCGGAACTTGAAGTGGAAAAAGCTAGCAGTTGGAGTTCCCCCGCGTTTTTAAAAAACCAGATCGGGTTTTTTCGGGCTAAAAGAATTAGTATAATGGAATACATCAGGAGAACGGCGAGCAAACCCCCGAGAACGGATAGGAAGTATACTCCTAAACTTACTAACACATTAAAACCGATTTTTGCGGTAATCTGAGCGATTAATCCAAAGACGGCATACGGCGCTAGCATCATTGCCCAATCAACGAAAACCATGCTAGTTTTAAATACCGCCTGAATTAATCCCAAGACCGGCTTAGCGACTTCCTCCCCCAGAGACAGTAATGCTATGCCGACTAGGATTCCCAGAAGGACAACTCCTAACATATCGCCGGTGAACAGAGTTTGGAATGGATTTCTAGGTAAGATCGAAAGAATTAAGTCCGGAACTTTTTCGACGCTCGGCGGTTCAGAATGGGTCGGTATTTTGGATACAACGCTCGTTTTGGGGATACCTGCAGCGTCGACATATTTGCCCGGTTTTACGACGCTTGCGATCGTGATTCCTAAGACGACGGCAACGACGGTGGTAAAAACAAAATACAAGAAAACTTGGGATCCGAATTTCCTTAGATTTTCCAAACTCTCGCCGGCATTTACGCCTAGGAGGATAGACGAGAATACCAACGGGATCATTATCATCTGCAGAAGGATTAAAAACAATTGTCCGGGTAAACCCAACCAATTCGCGAGAACGGAACTAGTGGATATATCCAAAAATTTGTATTCCGGGCTTAGACAAAGTCCGACGGCCGTTCCGGAAAATAAGCCGATTAATACTCGTAGCCAGAGTTTACCTTTAATCAGTAAGATTAAGCCTGAATTTAACCGTTTGATTCCGCTAAATGTGGACATGAACGACAGAATCGAACGGTTCCACTATTTTTCTATTGATTTTTCCCTTTTCAAATTGATAGTGAAGGCTTAAATCGTTTTTCCGCGATTTCTTCCGCCTTCTGGATTGGAAGAAGCCGTACCAAAGACATAGAATCGGTCGAAGTCGGTCTTCAAAGACGAAAGTTTTGGGATCGACCTTAGGAGTTTATGGGATTAGATACAATCTCTTGGGACTTGGTCCTGTTTAACTATTATTCTTTTGGAAGTTTATTGGTCACACTGACTACGTTCTTTCTCGGAAGTTTCTTTCTTACTTTAAAGAATAAAACGGTCGCTACGACTCATTTAGGAATTGGTTTCCTTCTTTTTACTTTTTTTGAGATGGGCTATTTCGTGGCTGCTTTCCTGTATCATCCGTTTGCTTCCTATCATAGATGGATTACGGGCGGCTTCATCCTTCCGGCATTGACGCATTTCACTCAGTTCCTACTTCGGTTTCCGGGAAATAGCAACCAAAGATTAGCTCGCTGGGTTTTGATCGTCGAATACTCCGTAATTACGATCGTAGTTACTTTCTTTATTTATCTAACCTCCATTTCCGAAAACATTTATCACTTCACTGCGCATCATTGGGATTTCAACGCGTATGATGCGAGTCGATACTTAGCCATTGTGATCGCCATAGAATCCGTCGTCGGATTTTTGATCATACCTACCTGGCGCGTCATCGTAACAAAAGATAAAAGAAGAATCGCGCTTTTGATGTTTACGATTGGGTTTTTGATCGCAGCCATATATCCGAATATTTCGAACGTAGTAAGTCGGGACGGCGCGATGGAGCGTTCGACTTATATGACGTCGAATGTGATTTTTTTCGTCGCGGCTTTTTCCGTTTTGGCAATCGCATTCATCAATAATAGCGCGGAAAGAACCACATTCATGGTTAAAATCGTCGGAATCACTCTCTTTACGATTTGTTTGATCATGCAGGCGCTTGTATATATATCCAGCCAAGAGAAGGACGCGGAATACGATAGCCTTAAAATGGTAAACATTGAGCGAGCGATAGAGAATGGAGTAAAAACAAAAGACATAGAATATATTATCCGCTGGAATGATAATAAAAACAGCCTTAGCTCAGGTGAATACGACAAGAAAATCGATTTGAATCTTATGCAAGTTGAAATCGATCTTCAAAACGTTACCATTTATGAAGAAATTCGAAATCTGGACGAGAAAAAATTCCGCCCAAAATTACAGGAAGTATTAGAAAAAACTCATACATATTTCGGCGGTTACAGGAGACAAATTTTAGAATTCATTTCTCAGAGCGCACAATTGTCCGACGGTGAACTGAAGGCGGCAATTCTAGGCGAAGCGGAAAAATGGAATAAGCAGGCCTTTATAGCTACGAATCGCTTGGAAGGTGTTGTCGGCGGAAATTTTTGTAAAAAAGGGCGCTCCTTTATAGAATCTCTCGGAAGCGAATCCCATAAAAAGGAAATTTTTTCACATTGGTCCGAGAACTGTCTTTGGGATGGTAAGCAACTTTCCGATGTGCAACTTCGAGAGGAGGTTCTACGATACTTTCGTTATTTTAAACCGAGCGAGACGCGACATTATAGAAGGAGCCAAGACGGCAACGGCCATTACGTTGCTTTTATGAAATTCTCACCCGAAACTCTCGAAATGAGTGAAGTAGGCTTTTCCTACTTGGTTTATCGTCAGTTCATGCATCCGACTGCAGTGAAGCAAACGATCATCCTGCTAATCGTAATTTTCGTCGTGCTGGTTCTCTTCCCTCTTTTCTTTAAGAGTAGTTTGGTCGATCCGCTTAACGGCTTGTTGGCAGGGGTGGAAAAAGTCAATAAGGGAGATTTAGATGTGGTCGTTCCGGTCAAAGTCCGCGACGAAATCGGATTTTTAGCCGATTCATTTAATGCAATGGTGGCGTCGATCAAGCAAGCCCGACGAGAATTGCAGGATTATGCCGAGAACTTAGAGGAAAAAGTTAAGGAAAGAACCAAAGAGGTGCAAGAAAAGATGGAGGAAGTTCAACGTCTTAAAGTGCAGCAGGACGGGGACTACTTTCTTACTTCCCTATTAGCAAAACCTTTATTTTATAATGCGAATAAATCCAAACATGTGGCGACTGATTTTATTATTCGCCAAAAGAAGCAGTTTGAATTTCGCGGAAAACATTCAGACCTTGGCGGCGATATTTGCGTAACAGGAAATCTTCGTTTAGGTCGTCCGGATTCTTTCAAAAGATTTACCGTTGCAATGAACGGAGATGCGATGGGAAAATCCATGCAAGGAGCCGGAGGTGCGCTTGTAATGGGGGTCGTAATGAACTCGATTCTTGCACGTTCCGCCGCTAATAATAGAATTTTAGAAACTACACCTGAGCAATGGCTTGGGGACATTTATCATGAAATCCATTCCGTATTTAAGTCGTTTAACGGTTCGATGGTAATTTCCGCCTGCGTTTATCTCATCGAGGACGAAACGGGAAAATGCTGGTACTTTAACGCGGAGCATCCGTTTACGGTCCTTTATAGGGACGGGAAGGCAAGTTTCATTGAAGAAGGACTGACATTACGGAAATTGGGTTTGGATTCCGAATTTGATTTTAAAGTGCATTCCCTCCAGCTGAAAAAAGGGGACGTTCTTATTCTAGGCTCTGACGGTCGCGACGATGTGGATTTAACTCCGGACGAGACCATTCGTACGATTAACGAAGACGAAATGTTGTTTTTACGGCATGTCGAAAAGGCGAAAGCAAATCTGGAAGAAATCGAAACTGAGATTCGTAAGACGGGCGAATTAACCGACGACTTATCTCTTCTTAAAGTGGAATTTCAAACCGAACCGAAGAAAGACGAGATCGAAGATATTTTCGACGATACCGATCATATCGATAAAGCGCTCAATACCGATTCGGTTTATGAGGAAGCTCGCAAATTATACAAGACAGGTCGCTTAGAAGAAGCGTTGGATCTTTTAAAAACCGGCTATATGCACGACAGCGCTAATCAGAAATTGAATAAGCTTTTGGGTTTGCTCAGTTTTAAGGGGAAAGATTACGCGACTGCGGTCGAAGTGTTGAACAATTACTTGGGAACCGATCCTGATCTGCACGAGTACTGGTTTTATTTATCGATAGCGAATAAGAAAATGGGAAAATACGATCTGGCTCTCTCAGCTAGCTTAAAACTATTGGAAGTCGATCCTGATAATCTTTCCAATTTAGTTAATTTGGCGGACATATACAGATTGATGGAAATGTATGATCGCGCCGAAGAGTATGCTCGGAAAATTTTACAACGAGAACCGGGAAACGAAAACGCGCATAAACTAATTCGACTGATAGAGAGGGACCGCTGATTGTCGGCTCCCGCAAACGGGAAATTAATATCCGGTGGAATGAGGCGATTCCTTTTAGCCGCAATTCTTCTGGTTTTTGGATTTTCTAGTTTTGCTCAAAGCGCCGGCTTTAAAATCAAGGCCAGATCGAATAAAGATTACCCTCTTAAACTAAGAGGCGGGGATATCCTCGTTACGATTCAGAACGAAACTTCCGCCCAGCAATGGGACAGATATGCCTTTGAAAAAACAAGGGACTTGCTTGATGCGTACGAATCCTATACGGGGATCTTCTTTCATCAAGCTGCCGCGCCGATATTCAAAAGTTTGCCTTCGAAGGAAAGAAACCGAGTTCGCTTAGTTTTGAAAGAAAGCGTATTTTTAAACGGAACTCGAATCGGGGGCTATAATAACGTTTCGGGGGAACTTGGAAAGGATTTGGGAATTTATCTGGAATCCGGTCTGGTTCCGATCGGTTATCCGGCACTGTTGCTTCATGAATTAGGTCATTACTATTTTATCGAACCTTTGTGGCTAAGCGAAGGTATCGTTTCGTTTCTTCCCTACTTACTAGCTAAAAAGGGATATTTAAGACTCAATCAGCAGGAACTCACGTCAATTTACGATGAATGGGAATTAGCCGAACCACCGTCGAAAAGCGATCACCCGCTTGGCGGCGATTTCCAATCTACCGACCCGCAAGTGGGAGCGTGGATGTATTCGAAGTCGGTTCGCTTGCAGGGAATTTTGTATAAAGAGCTTAGCCCGGAAGGATACCGGTCCTTTTTAAGAATTCTCGCGACCACTGACGTCCAGGACACCGAGGCGGTACTCAAGGTTTTGCACGGTTTGAAAGCTAAGAATTGGGAACAAATTCTAAAGGGGTGGCTCTTGCCCGGAAAATATCTATCGTACCCGATAAAATCCTTTTCCAAGATAAGAGATTGGGAGGCTCTCTAACGAACGCTGTTTTATCTTAAAACAATCGTTAGGCTTCGGAGCTTTCAGGGACGTTTTTTGTTTTTCGTTTGATAAGATAGTTAGTATAGCTAGAATAAACCATTCGAACTCTGCGTTTTGCCGTGTAGAAGTCGAGTCGGCTAAAAAATGGAATTATTAACAATCCTCAAAGAAGATCTTCTACTTAACTATTACTCATTCGGAAGTCTTTTAGCCTTTCTTACCGTATTTCTCGCTTCCCTATTCTTTCTATTCTTAAAAGGACGTTCTTCAAGCACTAGGCATCTTGCTTTGGGAGCGTTATTTCTCTCTTTCTTATGGCTCGGTTATTTCATTGCGGCGATCGTTTATCATCCATTAGCCGCATATCATAGATGGATGACGGTGGGGTTCATTTTACCTGCCATTTTGCATTTAGGCCAGTTTCTAGCTAGATATCCTCAAGATACACATCCGAAAGTGTCCAGGGGATTAGTAATCGGAATGTATATCGTTGCGGTAATCGCTTCGATCGCATTCTTTTACGTAACTTGGAACGCCCCCAAAAAGTATCATTTTACCGCCCATCACTGGGACTTTAATGCCGAAAAAGTATCTAGAACCATCGCTTTGATCATCGGAGCTTTCGTACTAATATCCTTTTTAGTTATACCGATTTGGAGGATGATCGTAACGAAAGGGAGAGTCAGGTTTGCAATAGCGGCTTTCATGGTCTCGATGTTGGTCGGCGGTGTTATTCCGGCATTAACGAACATAATGAGTCGGGACGGAGTAATCGAACGATCGACCTTTCTGACCTCTATGGTCCTTCTCATTACTCTTTCGATATTTTTAATACTAGTAATCTTCCTGAATTTCAGCGAAGAAAAAACGACATTTATGATCAAGATTGTCGGGATCACGTTCGTAACAGTGATGTTGATAATGCAAGCCTTGGTCTTCATATCCAACCAAGATAAAGAGACCGAATACGATACCAAGAGTGTCGTAAATATGGAACGAATCTTGGAAGGCGGTCATCAAGTCCCGGGAATGGAATACGTCGTCCAATGGGAAGGCTCGGACAAACCCGTAGATTACTCACGATACAATCAAGCGTTCGACCTTAGACTTTCACAATTGGAGACGGACTTTAAGAATACCGAGCTCTTTGAAAGGATTAAAGTTTTACCCGAAGAGGGTTTTCGAAAGAAACTTGAAATAAACTTGGTGGGAACTCACGAATATTTTCAAGGATACAAAAATTCCATCACGGATTTTCTGAAAAGAAGTCCCGGTTTAGACGGGAAGGAGTTAAAAGAAGGGCTCTTTAAATATCTGATCGGACTCAATAGAAACGTATTCGTCGCTTCCAACAAACTGGATTATATCTTTCCGATAGATTTTTGTTCGGAGGGAAAAAGTTATTTTAAAGGATCCGCTTCCGACGTATCTTATTTCCGAGATTATATTCTTTCTAAGTGGAAAGATTGCTCATTGGGGGGCAATGACCTATTACCCGGTGAATTAAAGTCCGAAGTGCTTTTGTATCTACGGCCGTTTCAGCCGGCTTTAAGCAGGCATTATCGTAAAAGTTTAGACGAACACCAACATTTTGTAGCCTACATTCATTACGATGCGGAAAAGGATTTAACCAGCGAACTCGGTTATTCCTATCGCGGTTATCGGGAATTCATGCATCCAACCTCCATGAAGCAAACGATCATTCTAGGAATCGTTTTAGTCGTTATTCTATTCGTGTTTCCGCTATTCTTTAGACAGAGCTTAGTGGCCCCTTTGAATCGCTTATTGAGCGGGGGCGAAAAGGTAAATCTAGGAAGTCTTGACGTTCAGGTTCCGGTGGAAGTCAAGGATGAGATAGGCTTTCTATCGGATTCGTTTAATAGTATGGTTAGTTCGATTCGACAGGCTCGAGGCGAACTCCAGGATTATGCCGAACATCTTGCGGATAAAGTTCGAGAAAGAACTAGAGAACTTTCGGAAAAGATGGAAGAGTTGCAAAGACTTAAAGTCCAGCAGGATGGAGATTACTTTCTAACTTCTCTTCTCGCAAAACCTCTATTTTACAACGCGAATAAATCGACGAAAGTTAAGACTGAATTCATTTTGCATCAGAAGAAACAATTCGAGTTTAAAGGAAAGCGGGCCGATCTTGGCGGAGATATTTGCGTTACCGGTAATTTGCGACTCGGTAAGGAAAATAATTTCAAACGATATACCTTTGCGATGAACGGCGACGCCATGGGAAAATCCATGCAGGGGGCCGGAGGGTCTCTGGTTATGGGGGTCGTAATTAACTCGATATTGGCTCGTTCAGCGGCAAACGACAGAGTATTAGATACTACTCCGGAAGGATGGTTGACGGATACCTATCGCGAGATGCAATCCGTATTCAAATCCTTTAACGGGTCGATGGTAATATCGGGAACTTTCCTTCTGATCGAAGAAGATACCGGTAGAGTTTGGTATTTTAACGCCGAGCACCCTTTCTCAGTTCTCTATCGCGACGGCAGAGCGGGATTCGTGGAAAGCGGTCTTACATTGCGAAAAATCGGTCTAGATTCCGAATACGAATTCAAAGTTTTGACGACAAATCTTGTCCCGGGAGATGTTCTTATCGTCGGTTCCGACGGTAAGGATGATTTAGATTTAACTCCTGAAAAGGAAGTCAGAACGATTAATGAAGACGAAATGCTGTTTCTCCAGTTCGTCGAAAAAGGCGAGGGTGACCTCGTTCGAATCGAAGAAGAGATTCGCGGTTTTGGAGAATTGACGGACGATCTTTCCTTATTGAAGATAGAATACTTGCCCGCCGGTGATGAATCGGAAGAAAAGGAAGAGGATTCTTATGTCGGAACCGAAGATTGGAAGTCTGCATATAAGAATGCCAAAAAGAATTATCAAGAAGGCAGAGTAGAAGAGGCCGTAAGATCTCTTGATGCACTTTATAAGGCCGATCCCGCCAATACGAAAGTAACAAAATTGCTCGGATTACTGAGTTTCAAAGGAAAGAATTACGCAAAAGCCGTCGAAGTTCTTAACCAGTATCTCGGTTCAGACCCCGATTTGATCGAATATTGGTATTACCTATCCCTTGCAAATCGCAGAATCGGACATCTGGACGAAGCGATTGCAGCCGCTAAGAAGATGGAAGAACTCCAGCCGGAGAATAGCAGCAATTTAGTAAATTTATCGGATCTTTATCGTCAGACGGAACAGTTTGAACTCGCTATGGATTACGCCCGAAAAGCGCTCGATAGAGACCCTGAAAATGAAAACGCGGTAAAACTTATTCGATTAATTGAACGGGATCGTTCGGAAAGTTAATACTTTCCGTTTTCGAAATCCTTGTACAACATCGAAGTTTGAATTCCTTTGTTTCCTTGGTATTTTCCGGACTTGTATTCCGTTATCTCGCCTTCTACCGTATGATAAAAGATTTGGCAGATTTCCACATTAGGATAAATAATCAGAGGTTGGATTACAGAGATCTCGAGAGTCCAAAAACCTTTAAAGCCGACATCGCCGAATCCGGCCGTTACGTGCACGTACATTCCTAATCTGCCGATCGAAGAGCGGCCTTCCAGCATAGGGACGAGATTGTGAGTTTCGGTGTATTCCACCGTTCTACCGAGATAGAGAACACCCGGCTTTAACTCCAGACCCGATTCGGAGATAACTAATTTTTCCGCATCGTTAGGCTTCTTCATGTCCAAGGGAAGATGAGTATATTGCAATAGTTCGTTGTATAATCTTAAGTTGTAAGAATTTGGATTTAGCCGATCCTCGGAATAGGGATCGATTACGATATCCGATCCGATACGTTTTTTTATTTCCTTGCCTGTTAAGATCATCTCGAGCTCGCTTTAAACGATTTATGGCCAATATTAGGAATCGGTTAGTTACCAGCCTCAATTTTTTGTTCGAATTATTTACCTTTAAATTGCGGTTTTCGTTTTTCTTTAAAGGCTAGGAGCGCTTCCTTTCGATCTTCGGTAGCTAACGTTTTGTTATAGTGCATTCTTTCGATTTTTAGGGCGTCTTCTATCTTCAATCCTTCCCCGTCTCGAATGGCGGCTTTTGCAAGACGTACTGCAACCGGTCCTTTCTCGGAGATCGTTGCGGCTAATACGTTTGCCTCCTCGTAAGCGGAAGTGCTTGCGATCAAGTTCGCGAGTCCGCAATCGAAAGCGGATTTTGAATCCAGGATCTTAGCGGTAAGAATCATTTCCATTGCCTTGGAAAAACCGATGCGACGAGGAAGTCGTTGCGTTCCGCCGGCTCCAGGGATAATTCCTAATCCTGTTTCGGTGAGACCTACTTTGACTCCTTCTTTCAGAAGAATAAAATCGCATGAAAGAGCCAACTCTAAGCCGCCTCCGAAAGCATCCCCGTCGAGCGCCGCGATCGTCGGAAATGGAAGTTTTTCGAGAAGTCGGAAACAACTTCCGACTGTGTCCAGGAACGAATGAACTTCTTCCTCGCTCATAGTCTCTCTTTCTTTGAGATCGGCACCTGCGCAAAAAACCGGCCCTTCGGCACGGATAATTAGAACTCGAATATTCGGTTCTTGCGCCGTTTTTTCAATAAGTGACATAAAAGATTGAAGAAGTTCCCGGGAGATCGCATTTCTTTTCTCGGGTCGATTTAAGGTTATGGTTGCTATATTTTCTCTGATAGAATAAAGAACGATTTGGCTCATTGGTTCAATCTCCGGAAAAATCTTGTTCCTAGTGGGACTCTTTCGTCCGATAATAGGGTAGGTTGCGGGATTTTTCCAATCCGGCAAGCAAAAGCCTACCGTGCTGACGGTTCTAGGATAGGGAATATGCAGACTCTCGGTAAAAACGTCCTAATCATATTTATTCTCATGATGGGGGTATCATACTGTCAGCAAACCAAGCATACTGATTTGGCATCTCAGCTTGGAATTGGTAATCCGGTTATAACGAGTATCGATCCGCCCTCAGGTTCACCGCCTATTTCTCCCTATTTACCGACTTTGATTACGATCACAGGGCGAGATTTCGGAACGGATATAACGCAATCAAGTGTAACTATAAATGGGGTAGCAACTCCTCTTCTTACCGCAACTCCAACGCAAATCACCGCTAACGTTCCGGCGGGCGCTTCTACCGGAATATTGTATGTAATGAAAAGTAGCGGTGTCGTTATTTGTGATCCTTTGAATCTAAATGGGGCTACAAACTGCTATGGTACTAAGTTTTACATCGATTGCTATAAACCGTACCAGAATCAATATGGGACCGAATTGGGAATTACTTATCCGACATCCAAGAAATTCCAGATTACCGGGCAAGTAGAAACTCACGCAGTTAGGATCGATCTTAATTTAACGGGACCGACGAACGTTAAGATCGGCTGTGATACGTACACGGCAGTAACCTACTTTTCTCCAACCTGTTCCCAAACGAATTTGGGGACGTTCTCAAATCCTTCTAGCTGGGTATATCAACCGATCATTAACTTTCCGACTTATTATACCGTTCAGATGTTCATAACGGCGGGAACTGGAACTTGCGATATTTCTTTCCAATAATGAACTAGTTTTGTCGGAAAAAGATTGGTTTTTTTCTAAAACAACGATAGTATAAAAAATGTGAGGGGAAAATGAATATAGTCTCTTCTATTAAACTCGGATTACCCGAAAAGAATATCCTAGATTCACGTAAGATTCCAAAGACGGAAGGGCTTGCCTTGAGCGAACCGTACGAAAATAAGCAAGCTAATACGATCGATCGCAAGGCGACAAGTTTGGATTATACCGGTGATATGTATAAAATTAAGGGTGCTTTCATCGATAAAGTCACTTAAACCCTAAATCGATTATGAGTAAAAAAAGCCCTCTAAAAAGAGGGCTTTTTTGTAACAGATTCGTTGAATCCGGGAAGCTAAACGATCAGCTTTCTTTGTAATTAATTTCTAAAATATTACCGGAAGGGTCTAGGAAATGGAGGAACTCACCGCCGTCTCTTGCTTCCGGTCCCCTTACGATTTGGACGGATTTGGATTCGAGTTCTACGATTGCTTCCGTAAAATCATCCACATCCAAAACAAAACTCAAAACGGGAGATTTGGCTTCGCTCAAAGCGCCCTTGGTACCATTGGTATGAAGCAATTTGATATTCACCGAATCCAAACCGATGATAGCAAATTCTCCGGTCCGTTCTTCGATGGTTTCAAAATCGAACAACTCGGAATAGAACTTCACGGAGTTATCGATGTCTCCAGTGGGTATTACGATATAGTCGATTCCTTCTACGATGATCATGGGTGCGGATCCCTATTTTCTTTTTTAGTCATTATGGGGGGAAAACCGAGCTTGTCTATCGGAAAACCGCAAGTTTACTCTGGTTTTTCAAACCCCCCTTTCGAGCGTTCGAGGTTTGGAGGAACCGGTACAAATATCCTTGAATTTATCGGTTTTTTAATAAATAAAGACCGATCTAATTCGGGACCATCCCGGATTCATAATTTTGTGCATAAGAGAAAGATTTTATTCCTGGATAAGATTTGAGAGGTTGTAACAAACCGCGTTTCATCGTTTGTACGTGAGACCGACTTACAAGCGAATTCGGGAAAAAAGCTCGAGACTTAACGATCTTACGTCGGTGAGCTTCACAGGTAATGAATGTTACTATCTATCCCTTCTTCGCTATATTATTGAAATTCCGAAAAACTCCCGGAGTTCTCGATTCTTATCGCTTACCTTCCAAAGAAATCCATCCAGCACATAATGGGTGAATTGCGGGAGAAAGAATAAAGGGACCAAGATAACTTCAAAGCCTTTTCCAAGCCCTTTTTTTATCAACGAGGCGTTTCCAAAAATTTCAGAATGATCTTTCCAAACAAAAGTATCCCAAAGCCACTCTTCGGAATATGCGAATAGCAGAAGGGTAGCGGCGAAAACGATAATTCCGGTCGCGGTATTTGCGAAAGCCTTATAAAAGAAAGATGAGAAATTCTTTCTCCGGTATTTTCCGTACAGGAACACCAAGGCCATGTACGGAATTCCGTGATTAACTACGTTCGTAATTGTAAAACTCAAATCGTCATTTAAGGCAATGATGCCTACGTACCAAACTAACCCGGTGTTAAGCAAAAATAGATTCTTGGGCCAGGAAATACTTCGAGTTTTTAAGAAAGTATAAATCAAAGATAATGAATAGACGGCGATCCAAGACCAATACAAATAAAGAATTGTATGCGCCAACATTGAATTTGGGACGGAATAAAAATCCCCTTCCATAAACCATTCGAAGTTACGTCCGTTAGGAGCGACGTGCCAATATAGGATGGGAAGTAGCGTGATCGCATATAAAGTGAATTTATCCCAACTAAAGGGAAACACCTTGCAGGAAAAGGGTTCTTTGCGGGAATACAAAGCTAGAAATCCATATTGCTGCCTAATGAAATGGAATACCGCCAAGTAAGCCATAGCTCTCCAAAAAATCAGTTTTCCAAACGAGTAGATAGTTAAAGCTAAAAGAAAGCAAAACAAAGGTGTCATTGACAGAAGAAACCTTCGTTCTTGCCATTGTTGACGGTCGAAATAAGCTCTAAATAGCGTGGAATAGACGTGGGAAACATCGAGCCCGGGAATTAAAATTAACCATAACCAAGGTGGAAGGGCCTGGCCGTCGGTCCGTGAAGATCCCGAGCTTAATACTGCCAAAGGCGATCCAGTCCAATCGGCAAGAATCGCTATAAGTACCGCTAAAATTCCGGGACCGATAATCCAAAGAAGATCTAATCTTGCTGAGAAGATCCATGAATTAGGAGTTTTCGAGTCGGCTTTCAACTTTCCTTACCTAGGCGGAGCTTAACTTTTTTGAACGCTTCGTGCCCGCGAAACAATGCCTCTTCAAAGATTGAAAGACCGCTTAGATCAGAGTGCGCAAAATGCAATCCATCTTGCGAGGTTGCTAATTTTTCCCGAATACCACTCCAGAGAAATCCGGGAATTGGGCGAATCATTGCGTGAGCGTGCGTCATAATATCCAATTTCGAGACGAGTGATTCTATATTCGGGTGCGGCTTTTTCAAATCCAGCAGGATTTGATCTTTCCAATCTTTCCACGTTCTTTCGAACATGAGTCGACGAGATGCGAAAGTATCTTTTCCTCCGAACGCTTGATAATATGTAAGCACGGACTGAGGTCTTTGGGCTCTAAGGTCTTGATGAGTGGATACTACGTATCCGAGTCCGGAGCCTCGATAAATAACATTCTCCCATGCAGGGGGATGACCTTTCCCTTCCGGGACTTCTTCAACGAAGAGATTCGCGACTAACCAAGGAGAATATTGTAATTCGTTCAGGAAAGAATCTCGTTCTCCTAAGATATATTTTCGCGTAAAGGAAGGAAGTGCATAAACGACCTGATCGGATGTGTAATTCGTAGTCGTTTGAGAGAGATTATCGTAAACGATGGTCTCCCATTTTTTCGACGATTTTCCGATCCTTTGGACTAATTGAGAAGTTCGAATTTGATCCTTTGACTTAGATCTTAATTTTTCCATCAGGAATCCGTTTCCCTCCGGCCAAGTTAGGACGCTCGGAAATTCTCCCTCGTCATGGGGACGCGAACAAAAATAATGAAGGCCTGCCCAAGCAGAGATGCTTTCCGAATTTCCCCCGTAATCGTCTCTTACACAGTAGTCCGCATACCAAAGAATTTCCGGAGAATGAATACCTTCCGATTTTAGATACGCTGCAAAGGGAATAGTATCTAATTTTAAGAATACAGGATCTCTAGAAGATAAGTCGATCGGAATCGTGAACGGTTTTCTTCCATCGCGTCCGATTCGGTTCTTCCAAAAAGTAAGTAGACGTTTAAATTTATATTCTTGTTCGTCGGGTTCGCCGGTTCGTCGCGGAAAAAGTCCTGCCTGCCATCTGCCTTGATAGAAAAGGCGTTCATCCGGATCGAAACAGAGCGAAGTTTCGGAATAAATCGGATCACCGTCGGAATCTTTTCCGATTACGAGCCCGATCTCCTCCAAAAATTTTCGAACTAGCACGGCTTCCTTACCCGGTTGAGGAAGGTAATGAGCGCCCCAAGGAAATTTGAATCCGGAACGTTCTTCATAACGAGAATTTCCCCCCGCTTCCTTTTCTAGATCTAGAATGAGAAAATCCTCGAACCCTATTTTTTTTAGATAATATCCAACAGCAAGGCCGGATATTCCTCCGCCCGCAATCAATACTTTGGTTTTAATTGAATCGCTCTTTGAACTCGTAACGGTGGATGAATCGCGAAGTTTATGACCTAGATTTTTATCCGGTCCTAAAATGGAGCCTTGAATCGGTTTTTTGCGAAACTTAAGAATTCCTGCGAGTCCGAGAAAACTAGCGCAGGCAACAAGCGTTGAAAGGAATACTTTTCTAGAAAAAAGATCGTTATTCATACCGAGCAATCGTATCTTATTTCAACGGACCGTCGGCGCAAGGAAAAGAAAGAATGTTTTCATATTCTCCTTGGCATTTGGCATTAAGAGGAAAAATTTCCCGTATGGCACTTCTCCTGGATTTGGATAATACTCTTTTTGATTCTGTTGCGATTTATGAAGCGACAATTAAACAATTGGAGAAGAGCGCGCGAGAATTCGGGTTTAAGAATTCTAATCAATTTCGACAATTCTATAATAATGCACGTTCCGAAACGAAGCGAGATTTGCCCAAGAGTCCGACTAACCAGCTAAGAATACTCTATTTTAAGAAAATGTCCGAATCGCTTTTCGGGCGGACTGACCCAGGATGGGTGCTTAAATTGGAAGCCGCATACTTTCGATATTTTCTGAACGGAATCAAAGAGTGGAAGCGCAAGCATAAGAAAGACTTTGATAGAATTCTCCGCCTCTTGATTGATATTGCGGAAAATCGAGATATAGTTCTTCTAACGAATGAAAATTTGAGAACGCAGCTCCTAAAATTAACGGTTCTATTTCCCAAACCGTTTCCGTACAAACTTATGACTTCTCAAGAAGCGGGAGCTGAAAAGCCAGCTCGTATCATTTTCGAAAAAGCTATGGAATTCGATTCCGGAAAAGATCAAGCTACATACATGATCGGCGATTCGTTTGAGGGAGATATCGAGGGGGCGCTTATGTTCGGAATAAATGCAATCTATGTACATTCAATTCTACAAAACAAAAAAGCCGGACATATCATAATAGAGAAAAAGATTCATAGACTAGGAGATTATTGGGAATCTCCTAGCCTGGAAGCGGGATTGAATTTTATATTAAGTCTTGATGGCGGCCGCGTCGTTACTCAATGAATCGCTTATTTTTCCGGAGTAGCGCAAATAAAGTGAGGTTTATATTCACTTTTCGAAACGTTATATGCCAAATCAAAAGCGTAAAAAAATAAAACATTTTCTTTAGCGGCGCACCCATCTTGGACGTAAGCCCCGATATTGACGCTATCGGTTTCAGCATCGTAAACTCTATGGAGGAGAACCTGCATTGATTGGCGAGTAATTTCAAGGTTCTTTCCGAGTAATTATTTATATGGTCTTTCACCTCAAGGTAATGGTTGTCGGGTTGCATTCCGAAAAAAAGAACTTTCAGTTCGGCTTTAAATAGCTGAACGGGGAAATTGGGCGTTTGCAAAAACAGGAATCCGTTCGGCTTTAATAATTTATATAAATACTGGATCAGACTTTGAGGCTTAGGAATATGTTCTATCACGTCCCAAAGGGTAATAATATCGAAACTTGCTTCCGGGAGATTGCTAAGTTGAACGATACCGGAATGAACGTCCTTTAAATTGTTCCTATTTTTCGCATACTCGATCGCCTTTTCCGAAATATCATAACCGACGGTTTCCCATCCGGATCTATTTGCATTGACCGCTTTAATAAAGAAGCCTAGGCCGCACCCGACATCTAAAATTCTCCCTTGTGCCGGAAACAAATATTTATTTATAAAGTCTTTATAAATTTCCCGGTGGGCCAAATCCCACCAACCTAGATCATAACCGATCTCTTCTCCCCAATATGATTCATAGTGCTCATCTTGTTTGTAGGTAGAAAATACGTGTCCACAATTCGAACAACGGACAATGGGGATACCTTTCTCGATAAAGAGAATAACGTGTTTTTCATCTCCACACAGATAACAAGCGTGATTCATCGGCTGTATCATTTTAGTTTGCGTAAGTGTCCGGTTTTAACTCTTATATTTCAGTGAAAAACGCATGGCTACTTTAGCTTTTTCGATTTTCTTGTCGAGTAACAAAACCAAGCATGGATATATCGAACATATTATGAGAGGCATTTTTCTTGGCAAAAGTTCAGTTCACAAAAATGGAAGGGATCGGAAATGATTACATTTATATCGATGCCACTTATAATAAACTATTATTGAACTCGGAGCAAATTCAAAAACTCTCGGATCGAAATTTCGGGATCGGGGGCGATGGCGTTATTTTCATTCGTAGTTCGGTAAAAGGCGATTTCCAGATGGATATGTATAACGCTGACGGTTCTTCGTCCGAAATGTGCGGAAACGGAATACGTTGCGTGGCTAAATACGTATATGATCACGGTTTAACTTCCAAAAAAAATCCTGTTATTGAGACCGGAGCCGGGTTATTGGAAGTCGATTTAACGGTTGATCAAAATAATAAAGTGGAATTGGTTTCCGTCGATATGGGCAAGCCGATTCTTACTCCGGCTCAAATTCCGATAAAGTGGAAGAATGAGAATCCCATACTCGATCAAAATCTTGATATCGCCGGGCAAACTTTAAAATTTACAGCAGTCAG
This sequence comes from Leptospira fainei serovar Hurstbridge str. BUT 6, assembly GCF_000306235.2. Lineage (NCBI taxonomy): Bacteria > Pseudomonadati > Spirochaetota > Leptospiria > Leptospirales > Leptospiraceae > Leptospira > Leptospira fainei. Next base: position 971,752 of record NZ_AKWZ02000010.1, on the reverse strand, counting down.
CATGGGAAATCCACATTGCGTAATTTTTGTCGACGATCCGGATGCGTTTCCTGTGAGAGAAATCGGCCCGTTAATTGAAAACAAAACCGAACTTTTTCCAAGAAAAGTGAACGTCGAGTTTGTGAGTCTCCGAGGAAAGGATCATTTATATCAAAGGACTTGGGAAAGAGGCGCGGGAGAAACTCTCGCTTGCGGGACCGGAGCTTGCGCCGTTATGACTGCGGCTCATTTAACAGGAAGAGCGGGAAAGGACGTCCGAATCGACTTAAGAGGGGGAAGCCTCAGAATTCAATGGCTTGAAACGGGGCACGTACTGATGACAGGGCCGGCAAAGGAAGTATTTACGGGAACGGTCGAGATTTAGGCTTCCGCGTACTGGCCTTCCATCAACATCAACATTCTATTACGGACTTCGTCGGATAATCGTTTCAAATTCTCGTCCAACGTCCCGGCAAGATAAGGAGTATGGTCGATTTTTTCTCCATACACTACTTTAACTTTCTTATAAATTGCACGCTTCTTGATTTCGCAGACGTCTTTCGGCATGCCCATAAAGCTACGCACAATCGGAGGAATCGGTATATCGGAATAGCTTTCTTCTATCGGTATGATCACACAAGGAAGGATATCGACTTTATTACGAATCGAGAATGCCGCAAAACCTTCATGAAAATCTATCATCGGTTTCTTGAAATCATTCCGAACCATATAATCATGACCTTCCGGAAAAATTCCTAAAACGTCTCCTCGCTTAAACACCTGTTGAATCATTTTAATGGAAGCGAGAGAAATTTTTCCATCGACCGACATAGGAATTCCCCCCGCTATCTTAGCGAGATCCTTAAAGATCGGTATTCTGAAAGTGTATTCGGCGGCGACCCAAGAAATAAACCTCGGGAACGTGTAAGAAAGAATGAACGGATCCATATCCGAGCGATGATTACAGACTAAAATTAACTTTCCATTAGAAACAATGTTTTCCGTCCCGTAAGCGGTGATATTAACCGCTAACCCGATGAACGGTGCGACGAAATTTCTAATTGTAAGATAAGCTTTTGCCTCTTTTTCCACTTTTCGGATTCCTTATTTGAAAGACTAGTCTCCCAAAAATACGCTCCACCATTTCTTGTCCGAATCATTCGGATTTTGAATGCCGGATTGAGAGTCGTTTTGTTTATTTTCCCCTAACTGAGGTCTTCCTGACTCCCGATGCTTTCTCCGAGGTTGTATTGAGGCGAGATTTCTCTTCATCTCCTCATACTCCTTCTGAGCTCCGGCATTGGAGCGAATATAATTTCGAATCTCAGCCCATTCAGGGTCGTGTTCGTTGCCGTAAACGGCGTAGTTCATCAGATCAATTTGATCGAACTCAGGCATAACTTTCCTTTCCATCAACGGGAATAGAAGCGGGCTTCGGTTTTCAGCATCGCTTCCACCCGAACCTTTCGCATGTTTGCCCAGGAAAATACTATGGCAACAGTTTTAGTAAATTTCAAATCGCTTTTTCCGATTCGATGCGGGAAAAATCTCGCGGCTCGCACTGAATTTGGGACCTTGATTTTCCGACTCTATAAAACATGGAGAGAGAAAATCTCCCCCGGTTTAACGGACATAATACGTTGGAACCGGAAGATAAAAAAAATAATAGTACGGCGAAGAACGACACTCGAATCATTCCTTTCCCGACCCTTCCCGGTCGGAATTTAAGAAAGATCCGTGAATTGTACGAAATTCTCTTCGATTCGAACGAAAGGCGTTAGTTTGAAAAAGACTAAATTCTTTCCGGCCAGGTTATGCCCGGACTTTTCTTCGGGCGTTTTTAAAATAGATTCCTGAGAAATTCTAAATACTCAATTTTTTTGGGATCGGATGGCGATGGGGACCAAGTCGCAAATTCCTTATCCGTTTCCGGATCGTACGGTCCCGATTTTCCTTCAAAACAGATACAATTTTCGGAAAGGCAAACGATCGAATGATAGACGCCGGGTTGAATGTCTATGCCGAAAACGGGGCCGTCGGAATTCAAGACGTGCTTTTCCTGAATGGAGCCGTCATCATTAAAGAGAATGAAACCTAGCCTTCCTCGTAAGACTAGAAAGGTTTCGGGCTTAGGCGGATTTTTGTGTCGATGCACTTGAACGTAGGTTTCTCTCGTGAGAACGTTTAGGAAGCGTTGGTACGGTTCGGAAAGGTCGTGAAAATTATGATTCACTCTGCCTCGAGGTGAATTGGAAGCGTCGTGAATGAGTTTCTGGAATAGCTCCTCGTTGATGAGTTGTCTATTGAACTGATGCAAGTTGCAGCTTATCTTCGCAATAGGCGATCAGGTATTCTTTACAAGCAGTGCAAGTTTCTGCGGCTCCGCAGGCTTTAACTACGTCGCGGTAATCCTTTCTTTCGGAGATAGCCGTTTGAACGATTGCCTCAAACTTAACTTGGGCGCAATGACACTTTTCCATCTATTGAATCTCGATCCTAACTAATACTATCGTTTTTGAGACTCAGTATAGATGTCAAGTTTTACCGAAAGAAAAACGGAGAATTTAGATCAATATTGCAGTAATTATGTCACTTATTCAGGTTTAGGGTTCTATAACGGGGTCGCAGATATTTAAGCAGGTAAACTTTTAAAGGGGAGTTCGAGAAGAAATTGAACAGAAAGATTTTTTCCTGATCAAAGGAAGGAAAAAGTGGCGCGCCCTGAAGGATTCGAACCTCCGACCCTTTGATCCGTAGTCAAATACTCTATCCATCTGAGCTAAGGGCGCGGATGCAGCTAGAAAAGCTTTTGCTCCAAGAGAGCCAAATGCTCTGCCGGGAGTTTCGGAACCAGTTTTTTTCCCTTGGAGTAATTGTATAGCAAGAAAACGGAAAGGCCGATGTAGACACAGATACCGGCTAAGTGAGAAATATTTCCCAACCAAGATCCTGCCCAAGGAATCCAAGAAAGAACCCAGGATAGAAATACGAATCCGATAAAATACAGAGTGTTTAAAAAGGAAAGTTTTGAATGACGCAACACTTCCGCTTGCTTCGAGTAAAATGTAAAACCGATTAGCCAGTTTCCGAACAAAGGTAGAGTTACTAAATAAACTCTAAAGGTTTCGGAGTTTAGGAACTCCTTGGCCTGATTCAGGTAAGGCTTGGAAAGTACAAGGAGCTTAGCCTTGAGTTCCGCGAATTTTTCCGAGTATCTTTCGAACTTCATTCTCTATTTCCGGGAAGAAAGGTAGTACGTAATTTTTACCTTGGTAGGCTTGTATTGCGCCGATTAAACTGTAAATCGTAAGTAAGGACCATGCGACGTAACTCAAGAAATCGGTAACGATTGGATTCGCTTTAATTAATTTTAAGATAGAACTCAAAATCGGAAATTCCCGTAAAAACCAAACTACTAAATACAAAAATACGAAGCCTGAATTTAGCTTCATCGCTTGCACCGCGTGAAACCGGCAAATTTCCTGATGCTTTCTAAAAAACCAGGATAAAGTCCATCCGAAGAACGGTATGTAAGAAATTGCCGCGAAAGAATTTGGATATTCGTCCCCTTGCAAGAGGCGTTTTAAATCTTCCAGGAATTCCCGGGTATTGAATCTCTGGGAGGACATCTATGCATTTACCTAGAAGACTAAAAGGAAAGGATGGAACATTCGGAGACGCAGGGATTCGAACCCTGGGTACAGGTTACCCCATACGACAGTTTAGCAAACTGCTCCTTTCGACCGCTCAGGCACATCTCCATTCGTTCCGATCCGGAGAAGGTAGGATTCGAACCCACGGTGAGTTTCCCCACGACGGTTTTCAAGACCGCTGCCTTAAACCACTCGGCCACTTCTCCGGTTAAGGAATACTTTACTGACAAGAAGGGGGACCCTGTCAAGGTGATTTACTTATGAGTGCGGAAAAGAACCGTTCGAAGGGTCTAAAAAAATCCGCTAAAAATTCGGAAAGTCAAAGAAAGGAAATTCTTCTCGGTCGTGAAGTCTCGGATATCGCGATTGAAAAATGGGCGAATTTAGGAACGGCAATCGCTCATTTGGACGGGAAAACCGTTTTTGTTAAAGCCGGAATTCCCGGTGAATTCGTTAAAATTAAAATCGAAAAAGAAACATCTTCCCTGATTTGGGGAACAGTCGTATCGATAAATCGAGCGTCGCAATCACGTATTTCAAGCGATTGCACATCGTTTCCGGAATGCGGCGGTTGCTCCTATCGTCATATCTCGTATGAGAAAGAACTAAAAATTAAAGAAGAATTATTATTAGAAACTCTAGAGGGAATCGGGAAACTCAATCGTTCGCTGCTTCCGGAATTGAAAATATTAAGCGGACCGAGCGGAGCCTATCGTAATACAGCACAAATTAAGCTTCAGAAATCTGGTCAAACGTTGATTGCGGGATTTTTTAAAGAAAATTCAAACTCCCTCGTGAAATTTCCTGCGGACGGTTGTAAACATCTTCCTAACGAGATGAACGAATATATTAAAAATTCGTTGGAAAAGAAAGTCGGGAAAACCTCGACTAAGGAACTCCGGCTTCGATTTTCATCCGGTGCGGTGATCGAATATAAAGAGGAAGCGGTGAATATCGGTCCTTACCTGGACGAGCGGTTACAGTGGCGAATTCCTCCGAGTGGATTTACGCAAGTGAATCGGTTTCTAATAGAACCTTGGCTACGGATGATTCGCTCCTGGATTCCTGAGAAACCGGAGATAATCTTGGAGCTTTATAGCGGCGCCGGCCTGATAAGTTTATCAATATCTTCTAAAATCGCGAAGCTCTTCGGTTTTGAATTGTCGAATTCATCGGTATTGAGCGCTCGCGAGAATGCGAAACAAGCCGGTAAATCGAATCTTGAATTTCAGACGTTGAATTTAGAGAAGAATTTTCCGTCCTCCGAAATTGCATCACAAGCTACAATTTGGATTTTGAATCCTCCGAGATCGGGAGCTTCCAAAAAAGTTTTGCAATCCGTAGAACGATATAAGCCAACGAGCTTGATTTATTCCAGCTGCAATCATACTACTTTGTCTCGGGATTTGAGAGAATTAGCTTTAATCGGTTACAAAATTAAAAACATCGTTTTAGTGGACTTCTTTCCGAGAACTCAACATTTTGAAGTTTTAGTTCAAGCGATATTGTAGAAATATTAAAAATAATTTATAATCCAATTCGGAATAAGAATTTCGTTCAAAATATATTTTTTCAAGAACCGGTTAAGAAGACGGATTGCTTGACATTCGATCTCGAAAAGGAGTATAATTTGCCATGCTGGATTATCGTCAAATACCCATTCGGTTGCGCGAATTCATTGGAAAGGAAGAAAGTCAGGAACTTGCGAATGCGATAAATTCAGCATTTACACGACACGAACGAAATATGAGAGTAAAATTAATGGATATGTTTGAACGAAGACTTCTTCAAGAATCCGGGTTGGTTCGTAAAGAAATACGAACTTTATCGTACGCAGTATCCGAAATCCGGACAGAGATGACGAGTCTGAAACTAGAAATTGCCTCGGTAAAGTCCGAAATGTACCGTCTCATTGCTAATCAAACGAAATGGATTGTAACAAGTCTCTTCGCTGTAGTCGCCCTTTTGCCGATTTTAGAACGAATCTCTTTTCGAATTTTCTAGCAAAAACTGCTTTTAAAAGCTTACCTGGAACGGAGGAATTGAATTAGGTCCAGGTTTCCCTTCGATATTTGTATGCCGATCATAGACGACACAGAGTTTCTTTCCAGAAAATCGACCGACTCAAATCATAAATTGGGGGACGTACTTCAGGGAATTTGGATAGAAAACGAAATTTGCTTCGCTATCGCCGGAGGAGGCTGCAAGGCTTTTTACGGACTTGGAATTGGACACGAATTAAAATCTTGGGGGCTTAAGCTTACGGAAGTCTCGGGAGTTTCTGCCGGGGCCGCGATGGTATTATGTTTATTATGCGAATCGGAGGAAGAGTCGGTCGCATTTTTCGAACGGATCGTTCGAAAGAATCCGCGTAACTTTTACTTTACGAAGTTGTTTAGCGGTGAACGCGCTTTTCCGCATGAGGAGATGTATCGCCGCACGATTCGATTCGGTATGGATTTCCCCAAGATAATAAAATCCGGCGCTAAGGTCTATATTCATACGATTCGGGCATTTCCGAAACGTGACTCATTGAAAAATACGTTTAGGTTAGCGCGGTTGATTGCGGAAACGGGAAAAGCATTTTTAGAAGATGAACGCGACCGAAGTCGCGGTTTGCATACCGAGCGCACGTTCCGAGTTCTCAGAAATTGGAATATGAAAGAGGTTCTATTTACCGAAACCGACTTTCATGATCCAAATACGATTGAGCAGATTATTTTGAATTCCTCTTCCATCCCCCCGGTGGTTTCATTCCAGAAACATAGAAAAGAATACTATTTGGACGGGGGACTGACAAATAATCTGCTCATAGAAACATTTCCGCCTAATTCGAAAGTGATCGGAGTTCATTATGAACCGACTACGCTCGTTGGAAAAGATCGTCACTTACTTGACCGATGTCTTCTAATGACTCCTTCCCGACCGCTTCCTATAACTTCGTTCGACTATACGAATGCAAAAGGGGTTCGTGAAACTTACGAATTGGGAAAGAGTGATGCCCTGAAAAATAAGGGACGAATCCTGGAATATTTAAAGAAAAATTGGGTTAAGCGTGCCGGAAAATTCCGTTCGAACTCATAGATTTCGAGCTGGGCGATGAGTTCAGTCGATAAAGTTTCCTTCTCATACATTTATATTATTTATTGTTCTTAAATGTATCATACAATCGTTCGATTGAAAAAACAGATACTAATGCAATTCCATCCCATCCAATAAACGAACGGAATTCGGACCCGTTCTTGAAAAGAGATAGAAAACCGGATCAAGAAAATAGATTTTGTTCCTTAGGTCGGCTCTGTGAATACAAATCAATCCATTATCTCGGTAAAAAATGTACGTAAAAAATTCAAAGACGTAGTAGCTGTGAACGATCTTTCGTTAGAGATCGGCAAAGGTGAATTCGTCGCCTTACTCGGTCCGAACGGTGCAGGAAAGACCACGCTGATAGAAATGTTGGAAGGCATTCAAAGTCCGGATAAGGGAGAAATCACTCTCCTAGGAAAAACTTGGAAGAGTAATGAAACTTTTCTGAGAAGTAAAATCGGTTTAGCGCTACAAGAAACAAGATTCATGGATCGTGCAACGGTCTGGGAAACTCTCAAATTATTCGGAAGCTTTTACAAAGTCGGCGAATCCCGCATGATTGAAATTCTACAGCTCACAGATCTGGAAGAGAAAAAGGAAACGTACGTGAATAGTCTTTCCGGCGGCCAACGACAAAGATTAGCTTTGGGCGTCTCGATCATGAATAAGCCTGAAATACTTTTTTTAGACGAACCCACTACAGGATTGGATCCAGGTGCAAGACGGGATATTTGGAGAATTTTGGAAGATCTTAAAAAGGAAGGGACCACCATGATTCTTACGACTCATTATATGGAAGAAGCGGAGGTCCTGTGCGAGAGAATCATCGTCATGAATAAGGGAGTCATTCTAGATCAAGGGAATTTGTCGGAATTGCTTGGAAAGTTGGGCGGCGGAGAAATCGTTCGGTTTACCCTTGAAAACGGACAAAATCCGGAGTCCTCTCTTCCTGTATCGGGAAAATCCAAGTTTCTCTGGGATGGAAGCACAAAGCAAGGAAGGGTGTTTGTGGACAAAATTACCGAGTATCTACCTCTTATGTTGGATTCATTTTCGAAATCGGGAATTTCGTTAAAAGAATTAGAATGTCATAAAAAAACGTTAGACGATCTGTTCCTTTCCATGACGGGAAGAGGTCTGGAAGAATGAAACAGATTTATCATTTAGTCACTATACAGTTAAAAGAATTCTACAGGGAGCCCGGCATTATTTTTTGGGCCTTTGTGTTTCCGATCGCAATTGCGGGAGTTCTAGGATTAGCTTTTACGACTCACGGTGTCCCGGTCGCGAGGGCCGCAATTATCTCGTCGTCTCCTAATGCGGCAACTCTTAGTCAGCGAATCGAAACCGCATTTGCGAAGACTGAGGGAGGGAATCTTCATGGATTGGGAGTGATTAACCCGATCTTACTTTCGGAAGACGCCGCAATTAAAGCGCTGAAGCGCGGTGAATTAAACATACTGGTGAAAGAACAGCCGAACGGAAATTTGGAATATTCATTCGATCCGAAAAACGCCAGCGCTCAACGAGATTATCTTTTACTCTCGAACGCATTACTAGCGGAATCTAAGAGCGTAGCCGTTCAATCTTCTATTCAAACTTTAGATTCTAAAGGAACTAGATATATAGATTATCTTGTTCCCGGGATGCTTGCTATGGGTGTTATGAACTCCTGCTTATGGGGTGTGGGCTGGAATCTAATCGAAATGAGGATGAAAAAATTACTTCGGCGAATGTCCGCAACGCCAATGAACAAGCTCGGCTTTGTTTTATCTTTCTTTTTTACGCGACTTATCGTTACGATTGTGGAATCTATCATCTTCTTAACGTTTACCTTTTTAGTTTTTGATAATGCGTTTGTCGGTTCTATTCCGGCCGGTATTCTCATTTACTTAACGGGGAATTTTACGTTTGCTTGCATAGGAATTTTAGTCGGCTCCCGGGCTCAAAGTTCGCAAGTTGGAAACGGTTTGGTTAATGCCGTGACATTTCCCATGATGGTCTTATCCGGTATCTTTTTTAGTTATAAAAATTTTCCGGACATAGTTCTTCCGTTCGTTAAGAACTTGCCTCTTACATTAATGGCGGATTCCTTACGGGCAGTGTTTATCGAAGGCGCTGGTTTAATCGAAAGCCTACCTGCCTGCGGTTTACTCTTCCTGTTCGGCGCGGTTTTTTTGACATTCGGGCTTCGTATTTTCCGATGGTCTTAAGATGCTAGATTCAAGTTCCGACTGGAAGCAGTGGATTTATGAAAGAACAGCTAAACCTTTTCTATTAAGCTTAGATCCTGAGATCGCGCATTCGCTAGCTCATCGAATGCTTAGGTTTTCCACGAGTATTCCGATCCTGTCACCCATACTTAAGAATCAGACATCCTATTCGAGCGAACGATTAAAGACTCAGGTAGCAGGACTGGAATTTGAGAATCCAGTAGGTCTTGCTGCCGGGTTCGACAAGACGGGCGAACTTTATCCATTCTTATCCAGAATGGGATTCGGTTCTATAGAAGTCGGAACTATTACGGGTCAACCGCAGGCGGGGAACCCAAGACCGAGAGTCTTTCGGTACCCCGAAGATCAAGCGCTTATCAATAGAATGGGGTTTAACAATCCGGGAGCGGATAACGCTGCGGATATTATCGGCCGCCAAAGGAAGACCGTTATAAGAGGAATCAATATAGGAAAAACGAAAGTCGTTCCGGAAGATAAAGCCGTAGAAGACTATTTATATTCGATTCGAAAATTATCGCCTTTTGCGGATTATCTCGTAATTAATGTTTCCTCACCAAATACTCCCGGCTTAAGAAATTTTCAGAAACTGGAAAATTTATTTAATCTAATCAACGGCATTCGAACTGGATTAGGAGGAAGGTTTCCGGCGCCGACGTTCGTAAAATTCGCTCCGGATCTAGAAGAAAGAGATTTTGAAGAGATTATCGAATCGGTTCCTGATTTGCATCTTTCCGGGGTCATACTAACGAATACCACGATCGATAAGAGCGTCTTAAAAAGATTTCCTAATGTAGAGCTAGAAGGAGGCGTTTCGGGAGGACCCCTGAGAGCAAGGTCGACAAAATTCGTACGACTAGCTTATCAAAAATTACGGGGAAAAGTTCCCATTATAGGGGTAGGCGGAGTCGATTCGGGTGAAGCCGCGTTGGAAAAAATTCTTGCCGGAGCTGACTTAATTCAAGTTTATACGGGTTATATATATCAGGGGCCTCTATTACCTAGCAGAATTGCGGAGTATTTGGATAAAACAATCGGGAAGTTTGGGGTAAAATCAATTTCTGAAATTGTCGGACAAGGTTCTTTATAATAGAATCTTACTTTTCTTCCGCGAGTTAAAGGCCAAAAATGTCGATGGGCGAGAGTTCAATCACGAATGCGTTTTAATGCACTCATGATATAAATGCGGGAAAGAAAAATGAAAAAAGAAAGTAAAAAAAATCTAAACTTTTCTGCCCTTCTGTCATTGTGTATTTTTATTCTTCATTGTCCTAAATCGAAGAATGATAATCAAAATACGGATCTTTTGCTCGGGTTAATGATAGCGGACGATATTCGCTATCATTGTGATCCTATCGACAACGTTCGTACGTCTCTCCCGAGTTCTCCTCAATATACGACTACTGCTCTTAGTTCTAGTTATAGCGCGTACGATACGGCATATTCGAACGGAATCGGAACCATCTATTTAAACGGTTATGATTCTTGGAGCGGGTTAGGACGGTATAATCCCATGGCGATCTTATATGCTGCCCAAAGCCAGACGAACCCTAATGCAATTATGATCGGTTACTGGACGGCAGCAGGAGCTTTCGGAGAAACGGAAATCACTAAGAATGAAGGAGGAGGTATTTATTCTTCTACGACCGCGTTTCCGGTCGGATCCTCACCGGGTTATTCCGCCCCCGGTTCCGGGTATGATAACTTCGGCAGTAATAACCAACTTAGAAGTTATCTAATCACTACTGCATCTGCGGCATCTTATCCCGTATCCGGGTGGAAGGTCGTGAATAATATTCCGCAAACTTGTGAAGAATATAAATTTCGGCCCGAACAAGGTGGAATCTTCGGAAGTTCACAAACCGGTTTGAGTAAGGTTTGGCAATCCAGAAAAAGGTTGAACATTCGCTTCATTGAAGTGAATAACGGAGTTAGCCATGTATTTACTAATTCCAGTTTTTTTACGGGATTGACCGGATCCAACTCGTTGACTAGTCGCTTAAAGCAGATCTTCGGTCAAAATACGGTCGGAATCGATTTAGCATTTTCCTACTACCAGTATGATGCGGCTTCTTGCGGAGATTTGAGTAACGGAAATCGTTTCAGTATCTCGGATATAACGAACGATTCTGCGACATCTCCTACGAACTGTTCGCTCGCAAAATTATATACGACGTCTTCCGTTGCCCAAGATGCCAATTCCCTGAACATATTCTTTATCTCGGAACTTTCCGCTAATGTTAATTCCTCATTACGAGACGGCCTCCTCGGAATCTCTTCCGGGATTCCAGGATTTCCGGGAAAGGTAGGAACTCCTAAATCCGGGATGGCAGTGTTTGTCGAAAACCATAGGTCCTCAGGTGTAGTTGGGGGAGATCTATCAAACACGGATCTGGCCTTTCTTGCGAACACGATCGCGCACGAAGGATCGCATTTTTTAGGACTTTATCATCCGGCGGAAATCGATCAATCTTCCCAAGTCTATGTGGATCCATTACCGGAAACTCCTGAATGCCGTAATCCGGGTTCTAACGGTAAGCTCACGATTAACAATTGTTCGGGTACCGGTTTTTATAATTCGGGAGCTCTGAATCTGATGTTTCCTTTGGGAAACGCGAGTGTCGATCAGTCTCAGTTAACAGGAGAGCAGGGATGGGTTCTTCGTTCGAATCCATTGTCTTACTGATAGGGAATTTATGAAAAAGAAATCTTTCCATTTCTCGATCGCTATTTTTATCCTTTTCCTGTCTTCAGGAATATTCGGCCAATCTCTCGATCCTAAACTAAAAGATAAGATTCGGGAAATTACAAGCGAGACAGGGCACCCGGAGAGAGACAATCAATACGAAAGAATTCTCACCTTAGTACCGAATCCTGTTCCGTACCTGACTTCGATTTTACAACAGGACGGAGTTCGAAATTATGAACGTAAGGCGATTCTTGATTTTATCGGTCGGAGCCAAACCGACGAGGCTGCAACGGCGCTAGAAAAGATCGTAGCCGACGAAACGGTTCATTCTTCGATTCGCAATTCCGGATTAATCTCTTACACCCGTAATTTCAGCGAAAAAAATCGATCTCGGGTTACGAACTTTCTAGGGGGACTAAAGAATAATTCCGTTCTAGGAAAAAGTTCTACGGACCTATTAAATAGAGTTAATAACGGTGAATTTAAAAAGAATGAACCGAATTATAAGGCGAAACAATCCGGATCTTCCGGTAAACCCGATTTAAAGAATATTCCCGGAGCATTTCGTAAATAGATTACTGCTCGTCGATAGGTTTACATTTCCCTTTATCGTCCCATTCGACTTTCCAACCGATCGAATTTCCTTCTTTGACTAAGCGAATAACGAACTCGGAACAGATAGTCTTCAATCCGTTTTCCGTGCTTTCATATTCGCCTTCGTAACGAAACCAGAATTGCTCTTTATTTAAAGTGGCATTTTGGCCGAACTCCGGTTGACTGAGGCGAAGCGAATCGATGGATTTGTTTACTTTTCCTCTATCTTCATTGATTGCATCTTCAATCAATTGGTAAGCCTCCTCTTTACTGGGAGGTTCCTTACCTGCTTCGGTAATTGTAACGGATCTTGCTAAACCGATATCTGAAAAGATCCATCCTTTGCTTCTGACAAATTGAAAAATGACTCCAACGGGAGTTTTTGTGACTTGTCCTTCTTTCTTGCGTGAAGTGAGAAAAAAAGAAAATTTATAGCGAACGTCAGGGGGAGCGTTTTCTTCCGTAGAATCCCTTTCGATCAATCTAGGTTTGCCTGCGGATTCAACGTTGAGAATTTTATCCCCAGGAAATCGCTTCGACCACTGAACTTGTAATTCTTTTTTTGCTTTTTCCTCGTCGGGAGGACCGGCAACTTGTGCGGAAATGTACAAAGGCATCGACAGAAGTAGGATTGCTCCTGCAGTAAGAAGTGCCTTTGACATAGCCCGGATTTTGTACCCCTAGGAAAGATCCTTGTCAATGAAATTCCAATCTCCGATCCTTTCAGAAACGGAGGAGCAAGTTTGAAATTGATTCATCTGATTCGACATTCTAAATCCGATTGGGAATCCGCTTTTTCCCGCGATGAAGAACGCCCACTTTCGAACAGAGGAAGAAAGAATGCCAAGATGCTTCGTAATTATCTATCCAAAATTTCCTTTTCCGTTGACGCGGCGATCGTTTCTCCTTCCGAACGAACGAAGGAAACATTTCGTATTTTAAGCAAACTCGACTCTTTCTGCAAAGATGTTCGATTTTCCGAGGAAATTTACGAAGCTGACGGTTCGGACTTACTTGGAATTTTACGAAGTTTAGGTTCGAATACGGAAAGCATATTACTAATAGGTCATAATCCTGGACTAGAATCTCTGGCCGAGGCTCTCGTTTTTAAAAGCCAAGCTAGAACATCTTCTCTTTTCGTAAAATTTCCTACGTCGGCCTTTCTTTCCCTCGTATTAGAGTCGAATGATTGGCAAGATTGCGGAAATATTCCCTGTCAAATACAGAGGTTTTGGATACCATGAGTCAATACTCCTTCGATCCTCAAACTCGCACTTCTAAAGTCTTGCTATCTCAGGAAGAAATTCGAACCAGAGTCGCGCAATTAGGAAAAGAAATCGCAGCCGATTACTTGAATAAAAGTCCCGTTTTCATCTGTGTTCTTCGCGGGAGCGTTTATTTTTTTTCAGATCTCACTAGGCAAATTCCCTACCCGATCGAAGTGGACTTCTTGCAAGCAAAGTCTTATATCGGGAAGGAGTCGAACGGAAAAGTCGAATTGTTAAAAGACCTAGATACGGATATTACAGATCGTCATGTGATCATTGTAGAAGACATCGTTGATACGGGACATACCTTGAAGTTTCTGATCCGTCATATACTGGCTCGCAATCCTAGCTCTTTAGAGGTAGTTTCCCTTTTATTTAAGGAAGGAGCGGAGACTGTGGAATATCCGGTTAAGTACATCGGATGGAAAATAGGTAAGGAATTTGTGGTGGGTTACGGCTTGGACATCGACGGAAAATTTAGAAATTTACCCGACATTCATATTTTAGGAAATTGAATTGTCATTCCTCGGATTGGAGAAATCTAAACTCCCTATAATAGTAAATACGATCCGTTCAAAAATGAAAAAATAAACGAAGAAGGGGAGACAATTTCCAAAAATGTCTTTTTTGTAAGCCTTTCCTTTATAGTTTAGGAATTTGAAAAGGATCAGGATAGCGGAAAAATGGATCACAATTCCCTCAGTCTTCTGACTGACATAGCTTTAAGCATCATATTTGCTACGCTATTTTCCCATATAGCAAAACTGTTTAAGCAACCGCTAATTCTAGGTTACGTATGCGCCGGTCTCGTAATCGGACCATTATTCGGGCCGGTGATCGACGCCAAATTAGGAATCGGCTACGTTCATAATGAAGAAAGCATCGAGCTGATATCCGAGATAGGTTTGATCCTTTTGCTATTTATTATCGGATTGGAGATCGATTTAAAGGAACTTGCGCGCATGGGACGTTCAATGTTCGCTTTAGGAGTCATTCAGTTCTTTGTCGGAGTCGCACTGGCTTGGTTCGCATTTAAGAAGTTCTTTCCCGTCGGAGAGGGCAATTTCGATCTTTTGTACTTTGCGATAGCATTATCGTTAAGCTCCACGATGATCGTCGTCAAACTGCTTCACGATAAATTCGAAATCAGTACTATACCAGGTCGCTTAACAATTGGTGTTTTGGTTCTTCAGGATATCTGGGCAATCTTATTTATGGGGATCCAGCCGGACCTCCAAGACCCGAGAATTTTGAATGTGATGACGTCTTTGTTGAAAGGTTTAGCGTTGGTGGGTTTTGCCTTTGCGATAAGCCGTTATTTCCTTTCACGACTCTTTCTATTTGCGGCGGCAAAACCGGAACTCATACTCATTACTTCGATTGCTTGGTGTTTCCTACTTTGCGGCATCGCCGAAAAGGCCGAACTTTCGAAAGAAATGGGGGCTTTGATAGCGGGGGTCAGTATCGCCGCATTTCCGTACGGAGTCGATGTAATCAGCAAGCTGTCAGGAATTCGGGATTTCTTTATTACTCTCTTCTTTGTCGCTTTGGGAATGAAAATTCAAGCCCCGAATTCCAACGACATTTGGATCGCAATTCTAGCGGTCGCATTCGTAATTGTAAGTAGAGTTATCATCATTGCACCGACGGTCTTTTTTTCCGGCAAGGGATTGAGAGCCGGAATTATCGCCGGATTGAATCTGGCCCAAATCTCGGAATTCTCCTTGGTAATTCTGGCTTTGGGAGTCCAGAAGGAACATATCGGAAAAGAATTGCAGGCCACCGTCTTGACTTCGATGATTTTGGCATCGATCGTCTCCACATATGTGATATTATTTAACGATAAGATCGCAAGAGGTATACTTTCAGTTTTGTCTATATTCGGTATTCGTGAAACTAGGGAGCCGCTGGAATCTCAAGTTACCGGAGATCCGAAACGAGACATTGTGCTTCTAGGATATTTTAGGATAGCACAGGGGTTGATAGAAGGGATAGAAAGAGATCGCCCTTCCTGGCTAAAGCGAATTCTTGTAGTAGATTTTAATCCGATCTATAGGCAGACTCTCGAATCGAAAGGAATTCGTTGGGCCTATGGGGATTTAGCGCATCCGGAGAGTTTACATCATCTGGGAATCGAAGAAGCGAGATATGTGGTTTGCACGATATCTGATATGATACTGAAAGGAACCACGAATCGACGCCTATTAGAATCCCTAAAGAGCATTTGTCGTCACCATCAACCCGAGATTATTTTGACGACGGATGATCCAAAAGAGGCGGAGGTTCTCCGTAACAAAGGCGCCTCGCATGTGGTTATTCCCGGCAGACTTTCAGGTTTTTCTTTGTTTGCGGAATTAAAGACCATGGTTGAAGATTCTAAAGGAAAAACTCGGATAGCGCTTTCGCTTAAAAAGGAAAAGTCTTCGTCTAAAAAGAGGACGGCCGTGCGGAAATAAGACTTTTATGATTGTTCGATCACCTTGTATTAAGCTCTGTCAAATGGATCCGATAACCGGGTTATGCGAAGGATGTTTTCGGACATTGCAAGAAATCGGGATGTGGACTAGCTATTCCGAAGAGGAAAGAAAACAAATTCGAATCGAACTCCAAAGAAGAAGGGAATCGATCTCTCCTTCAAACGCTTCTTAAAACCCCTCGTTTTACCGCTATATGCAAGTATTCGTCTACGGTTTGATTTGCGGCCGATTTCCAGTTATACTTTTCAGCGTTTTTCTTTCCCGAGAGTTTCTTCCTGACGGCTAATTTCGGATTTTTGACTAACTCCAATAATCCGGTCTCGAAGCCGTCTCTATCTGTCGGGGAAAAGTAAAATGCTGAGGATCCCAAAATTTCCGGCATAGCACTTGCGTTCGAGGAGAAGACCGGACATCCGCATGATTGCGCCTCGACCGGAGGGAAACCGAAGCCTTCATACAAAGAAGGAAATATAAGAAGTCCCGAGGCGGAATATAATGTGCTCAGTTCTTCGAGTGATAGATGGGGAAGAACTACGATTTTCTCCTCCCAACCGGCTGCATCTTTCTTTAGATATTCGGGAAGTTGTCCGTTCGCCCCTGCAATGACCCACTGGGCATCCAATTTGCCCAAAGACCAAAGTCCTTTTAAAACCTGGAGCACGAATCCGAGATTTTTGTGCTCCTTACCGATTCCGACGCTGAGCAGGTATCCCGGTTCTAATCCGTATTTCTTTCTAAAAGAAAGAGTTTCTTTCGCGGATTTTGGATAAAAGAGTTTGGAATCTATTCCGTTATAAATGGTTTTCATTGAATCGGAAGAAAAACCGAAAACTTCAGTTAGATCTTTTGCCGTAAAATCCGAAACAGTAATAATACTTGGGGCACTTTCTTTAAGAAGCGAAAAAACGAATCTAAGATACAATTGCTTTATTACGGAAGGATGAAATTGTTTCATCCTAAACGGAATGATATCATGCACGGTTACAATGCACTTCTCTAAAAAACGGAGAGGAGCGTTATAATGGGGAATGTCTAGTAAGTCGAAACCGGCCATTTCCGAAATGCCCCACCATTCTCGAATTGAATAGATTTCCGCGTCATACGGAAGAAATTCATACGCTTCCAGGATAGCGGGACTGATTTCTGCCGACCGTAGCTTATCCTCCGATCCTAAAAGAGTGATTTCGATTCTCTTCTTTCTGGCGATCGGAGCTAACTCCGAAAGGATTCCCTGAATTCGCATGCCGATTCCGGAATGAGCAATCATACGAGCATCGTATCCGATTTTCAGTAAAGGCGGTTTCATAAGGGGGCTAGCGGCCATTCTGAAAGCGCGTTCAAGATTGGCAAGCTGTACTGGTTTTCCCTTGAAGCATAACTGGATTTCGAGAGATTTGGCTTTTTCATCGTCTAAGTATTGCTCCTTTTATATAAGGGTAAAACGATTCACGATTCAAAGAAGGTTCGGTTTGGAAGAGGAAGTTACCAAAATACTTAAAGCGATCGGGGAGGACCCGAGTCGGGAAGGCTTGCGAGATACTCCGAAGAGAGTGAAAAAGGCGTATGAGTTCTTAACATCAGGATACAAAGCCGATATCCATCACATTGTAAATAATGCAATTTTTGAAGAGGATAGCCAAGGCATGGTGCTAGTAAGGGACATCGAGATGTACTCCCTCTGCGAACACCACTTACTTCCTTTTTTTGGAAAAGCACACATTGGTTATATTCCGAATAAGAAAATCATCGGGATATCTAAGATCCCAAGGATAGTGGACATTTTTGCACGAAGGCTTCAGGTTCAGGAGCGCATGACCGAGCAGATCGGAAACGCTTTAATGGAAGTTTTGGATCCGCTCGGAGTCGCAGTCGTCATCAAGGCAAAACATCTTTGCATGATGATGCGCGGAGTAGAAAAACAAAATTCGGAATTATTTACCTCATGTATGCTCGGAGAATTTAAAACAAATATGGTCACCCGCAGCGAGTTTCTGGACTTAATTCGTACGGGATCGACCTAAGACCTAAGGCGTCTTAATTCTTCCGCTTTTTGCTCGGCCCTCTGTTTGTTTTCGAGCATGGCTTTCTCTACCAGGAGACGCTGTGCCTCGAAACTTTCTTCGTTTAATTCGCGTGGGATCCAAATCGGTTTTCCATAAGAAACGATAAATGTAGTAAAAGGTTTCGGTACTCGGTGTTTATCCCATGATTTTTCTAGAATCCATTGCCTAGTGCATTCGTAATGAAACGGTATGATAGGCACCTGTGAGACTTGGGCCGAAGCGATCAATCCGGGTTGAACGATCAAAGCCGGTCCGCGAGGTCCGTCGGGCGTAAATGCGGCGGGAAGATTTTTCTTCAAATGAACGATCATAGCCTTGAGCGCCCTCGATCCGCCTTTAGAGGAACTTCCCCGAATGCTGGTATTGCCGAAGCGATGTACAACCCCGGTAATAAAATCTCCGTCCTTCGATTCCGAAATGAGGACGGCAACGTTTCGTCCTCGGTGCAGGTATGGGGAATAAAGAACGTTCGTATGCCAAATGGAAAGAATGAAAGGTTTCTTGGCTAGAAATAGAGAATCAAATTCAATTTTTCCTAATTCTAAAACTTTAGAAGTTAAACCGACGATTCTTTGTAGAAAGACAACGAGTGTAGGAATTAACCAAACTAAAAGTCTTCTCTTGAAGCCGTCCGGTTTCTCGATGGAGGTGGAATTTTGCGACATCCTGGGTGAATATTCTATACCATGGTCGGATCGCATTCTTTTTTTTTGAACGTTCCGAATCGATCCAAAAAAAAGAATATGTGATCTGTTACAACCAAATACGTGCCTTCACTCGATTTCGATCATGTTGTCCGAGAATTTGTAGACAGGCTATCTTTTCGAAGGCATTGTACTGGTTTTGCAGAGGTGGCTATGGCAAAGGAAAGAATCGTTCATCCAAGCGTTCAATTTAAAAAAACCGCTAATATCAGTCTGAAAGATTATAAATCTCTCTACAAAGAATCGATTGAAAATCCGAAGAAATTTTGGGCTAGGGAAGCTTCAAACCGCTTACATTGGTTCAAAAAATGGGATAAGGTTCTGGAGCATGATTTTAAAAACGCTAAAGTTCAATGGTTTAAAGGCGGAAAGCTAAACGTTTCCTATAATTGCTTGGATCGACACCTCGACTCCCATCTCAAAAATAAAGCCGCAATTATTTGGGAGGGAGACGATCCGAACGAGTACAAGGTATATACGTACCATGATTTGTATCGCGAAGTAAATAAATTTGCCAATGTTCTGAAAAGTTTCGGAGTAAGAAAAGGGGATAGAGTTCTCGTTTATCTTCCGATGATTCCGGAGTTAGCGATTACGATTTTAGCATGTACCAGAATCGGCGCCGTTCACTCGGTAGTCTTCGGTGGATTTTCGCCCGAGGCCCTTCAAAGCAGAATCGAGGATTGTAAACCTAAGCTGATTATTACGGCGGACGGAGGCTATAGGGGCGGCAAAAGTATAGATTTGAAAAAAGCAGTCGATACTGCCTTAGATCTTGCTCAAGAAAAAGTCGGCGACGTTATCGTGGTAAGAAGAACCGCGCAAGAAGTGAATTTAGGGTGGAAGGAAAATAGAGATCATTGGTGGCACCTCCTGATGACCGACCCTGCATTAGCGCAGTATTGTAAGCCGGAAGTGATGGATGCCGAAGATCCGCTATTTATACTTTATACTTCCGGCTCCACGGGAAAACCAAAAGGAGTTCTGCATACTACGGGCGGATACTTGCTCGGCGTAAATATGACGTTTCATTATGTTTTCGACGTTAAGCCCACTGATACGTATTGGTGCACAGCGGATATAGGTTGGGTAACCGGGCACAGCTATTTAGTCTATGGTCCTCTTTCCAATGGAGCCACATCATTAATGTTCGAAGGCGTTCCTACCTATCCGGATGCAGGAAGATTCTGGGATGTAATTGATAAGCACGGGGTTACCATTTTTTACACGGCGCCTACCGCGATACGATCCTTAATGAGGGAAGGAACGGCCCTCATTGAAAAACGAAGCTTAAAAACGCTTCGATTATTAGGATCGGTCGGCGAACCGATTAATCCCGAAGCCTGGGAATGGTATTATAAAAATGTGGGAAAATCTAAATGCCCTGTCGTCGATACTTGGTGGCAAACGGAAACGGGAGGAATTATGATCTCGGCTCTTCCGGGAGCCATTTCACAGAAACCGGGTTCGGCCACCTTGCCGTTCTTCGGAGTAGAACCGTTATTGGTGGATGAGACCGGAAAGGAACTCAAAGGTAAAGGGGAAGTTTCCGGAAATCTGTGCATTCGATCACCTTGGCCTTATATGATGAGAGCGGTCTACGGAGATCCTAAACGATTTTATGATACGTATTTTTCTACGTACAAAGGATATTATTTCACCGGAGATGGTGCGATTCGTGATAAGGACGGGTATTACTGGATAACGGGTCGCGTGGACGATGTAATTAACGTTTCCGGTCATAGAATCGGATCGGCAGAAGTAGAAAGCGCTCTCGTCGAAAATTCTTCGGTCGCGGAAGCGGCAGTGGTCGGCTTTCCGCATGATATCAAAGGCCAAGGTATCTACGCGTATGTTACAGTTAAGCAAGGCGTTACAACGAACGATTCTTTGAAAAAAGAGTTAATCTCCACCGTCGAGAAAGTCATCGGAAAGATTGCGAGACCGGATGTTATTCACTGGGCCCCGGGATTACCTAAGACCCGTTCCGGTAAGATTATGAGACGTATTCTTCGAAAAATTGCGAGCGCCGAATTCGAAGGCTTGGGAGACATCTCGACTCTCGCCGATCCGTCCGTGGTAGAGAGATTGGTCGAAGATAAGAAGAAATATCATAGCTGAGTCGAATGGGTCCAAAACGAATCGTATGTCTGACTGAAGAAACGACCGAGCTCCTCTATCTGTTAGGGGAGCAAGATAGGATTGTCGGGGTTTCAGCTTATACGGTTAGACCTCTCAAAGCTAAGGATGAAAAACCGAGAGTCTCCGCTTTTATCAGCGGGAATATTAAGCGAATTAAAGAATTGAAACCCGACTTAGTTATCGGTTTTTCGGATATTCAAGCCGAGCTTGCTCATGATTTGATTAAAGAAGGTTTAAACGTCTTAATCACGAACCAACGGACTTTAGGCGAGATTTTTGAAACGATTTTGTTAGTAGCTGGATTGGTTGGAAAAGGTAGGGAAGCCGATTTCCTAGTGAATAGCTATAAGCAAAAACTGGAAAATGTGAGAATCGCAGCAGCGGGAAAACCTCGCCCGAAAGTTTTTTTCCAAGAATGGGATGAGCCGATAATTACCGGAATTCGTTGGGTTTCGGAGCTTTTAGAAATTGCAGGTGCGGAAGATTGTTTCGGACATTTAAAAGAGAAATCGTTGGCAAAGGACAGAATTCTTTCTCTCGAAGACGTTGCGAATTCGAATCCGGACATTTTCATAGGGTGCTGGTGCGGGAAACCTATGGATTTCGAATGGGTGCGTACTCGGCCGGAATGGAAGCAGGTTACTGCAATAAGGAACGAGAAAATTTTTGAAATGGATCCTTCTATTATTCTTCAACCGGGCCCGGCTCTATTTGAAGTCGGAATTCTGGAACTAGAGAAAATTATCAATTCAGTTAGAGATCCCGCTTTTTCTTAGATCATTATTTAGTACAGTATTAGCTTTAAGTTTGAAATCATATTCGGATAAGTGGACCTAATTTCAATTCTTTAGCTTCGGAATTGGTCCATTGATCCAATCACTTTAGGAAGAATCCGGGCATTCGACGAAACCGGAAATTTTAAGTCTACATTCTTCTTCGTAAATTCAAGTCGAGATTTACATTCCGCCCCGGTAACGAATGTTTGGAAGTAATCATTTCCGCATGGGGCGGGTTAAGGAGAAACGAATGTCGACCAAGGTGAAGGCAGCAATCATCGGAGGAACGGGTTTATATAGCTTGGACGGAATGGAGTTAGTGGAAGAGGTATTTCCTGAAACTCCTTGGGGAAAACCTTCCGACGCAATTAAAATCGGTAAGATACAGGGTAAGTTAATCGCCTTTTTACCTCGGCATGGTGTCGGACATTTTCTGATGCCCCATGAAGTTCCAGTGAAAGCGAATATTGCCGCTTTAAAAATCTTAGGCGTCGAAGAGATCGTTGCCTTCAGTTCGGTTGGAAGTCTACGCGAGGAAATAAAGCCCTTGGACTTCGTCCTACCGGCTCAAATTATCGATCGAACCAGAGGGAGAGAATCTACTTTTTTCGGAAAGGGAGTCGTCGCACACGCTCCTTTTGCGGATCCTTTTTCGGCGAATTTAAGCGCTCGAATTAAGAAGGCGGCCGTTAAAATCGGCCTTCAAATTCACGAAAGCAAGACTTTGGTTTGTATGGAAGGTCCTCTATTTTCCACAAGAGCGGAATCGCACCTTTATCGATCTTGGGGCGCGGATATCATCAACATGAGCGTTTTACCAGAGGCGAAATTAGCTCGGGAAGCAGAAATCGCGTATCAAATGATCTGCATGTCTACCGATTACGACTGTTGGAGAGAGAACGAGGAAGCCGTAACCGCGGAATTAGTAATTGCTAATTTAGGTAAAAACGCTGAAAGCGCTAAAAAATTACTCTCCGCTTTAATTGCCGACCTTGGAAACGGGGATGATTTAACCTTAAAGAATAGTACTAAATATTCCATCATTACCGCTCCGGAAAAACGCAATCCCGAAACGGTTGCTAAGCTGAAAGTTCTCTTTCCGGACTATTTTTGATTAAAGAGCGAGAATTCGTTTTAACTCGCGTTTGTACTCCGAAAAAAAGGGGAGGTCGTTGTGACTTCCTCCTTCTATTCGAATCAATTTTATTTTTTTTCCGCCTTCCATAGCGGTTCTATAGAGATCATTCCCCTGGGCAAAGGGAATGATCTCGTCTTCGGTACCGTGGAATATATAGATCGGCGACGATATACGCAAAATTTTCGAACGTGAATCGAGTTTGAAGGAAAGTAGCCAGGAAGGCAGGATTGGATAATAGATTGCCGCTAAATCCGCTAAAGTTGTATAAGGTGTTTCTAATATTGTGGAATGCGGAAACTTCTTAGTTGCAAGATCGACCGCTACCGCGGTTCCGATCGAACGGCCATAAATTATAATTCGGCTTTCAGGAATTCCCATCCGATTTTGAATATAGGAATACCAGCGTTCCGCATCTTCATACATTCCCAATTCGGTTAGCCTAGCCTTACTTTTTCCGTAACCACGATAATCGGTAATTAACAGATTCCAACCGTTCGGGAGAATATCTTCGCTAATTCCTCCCCAAGTTCGTAAACTGCCCGCATTTCCATGAAAGTATAATATCGTGCCTTTTGGACCGGGAGACGCTTGAAAATGGAGAGCATAGATTTTCTCTCCGTCCGGAAGCTCGATCGCAATTTCCTCGTACGGGTATTGAAACGAGTATTTAAAATCTTCCGGAAGAGACTCGGGAAAGAAGATGAGTTTGCCTTGGTTATAATAGAGCAGGGATCCTAAACCAAATAGTAAAAGAAATAGGATAAAGATGAAAATACCTAGGATCGAATTCAATTTCATCTCGCGTTGATTTCTCGAGTCCAAAGTTCTTTACCGTCAAAATCGTAGATATGAATTATAAGTTTGCGATTTTTTAGAGGACCGGTTACTTCGATTGTTCCAAAGTTTCGTTTGTCATCCACTAATGTATTTTGTACTCGTAACGGATTTTTTTCCGTAACCGGGGGATAAGTCGATGAAGTTAAAGGAGAAACGGTTAAATCGTAGACCGGTTCTTCTCCGTTTTCTTCCAATAACGACAATTCGGTAAAATGTCGATCACCGGTTAGGAATATAACGTTCTTGAGTTTCTGTTTTTTGATCGCGCTCAATAATTGAGCTCTCTCTTCGGAGTAAGTCGAATAATTTTCGAATACTTGCAATGGGTTGAGAACTTGTCCTCCGACCACGACAAATTTGAAAGTATATTTAGAGAATATTAATGCGTTTATAAGCCAATTCAATTGCCGATCTCCTAAATAAGACCGTTTCCCGAGTTTATTGTCGTTGGCGGTTCTAAAGCTTCGGTCATCCAGCAGAAAGAATTGCGCGTCCCCCCAGGTAAAAGATCCGTATAAACCGCGCTTAGCGTAATTCGAGTTTACCCAGAAAAGTTTAAACATTTCCTCGGCGGTGTCTCGCAGCCAAAAAGAAGCATCTCCGTCATTCGGCCCCCAATCATGATCATCCAATATCGCGTAATTATGAACTCTAGCTAGCAGCGGTTGAAGTTCCGATAAGGACCTTTGTTGAGTATATCGATAAATAAAACCGGTTCGGGAGTCCCAGTCGGGTTCTCTTAAATATATGTTATCTCCCATCCAAAGCATAAACTCGGGATCTTTCGAGAGAATGGAATGAAAAATTTGGTAATCTCCGCCGTAAGGCTTCGGCTGCGTATCGTACATCGCATCGTTTACAAAAGAGCAGCTTCCTAGAGCAAAGCGAAAATTGGGAGGACCGGATTGTTTGCCGATCCAAATGGGTTGAGTTCGAAATTCCTGCTTATTTATCGGTTCAATCGGATTGCCGTCAACATATATCAAATAAGAATATTTTTTTCCCGGCTCAAGTTCGTCCGCAAGTAAATGCGCAACGTTTCCCTGATCATGTTTAGTGATCGTTTCTAGGGTCTTTTTCTTATGATTCGATTCTCCGACCGGAAAATATTCGGCATAGACTTTTGCGGGAATTTTTGTTTGTACCCAAAGTTTCACTTCCTTATGCGTAGAATATCCGACCATCGGGCCGGATAAGATTGCGGAAGCTTTGTTTTCTCCGGCAACTTTACTTTTTCCGATCAGAAAAGTAAACGATACTAGCGATAAAACGAGGGTTATGATAACGTAATTCGGCGACGTTTTTTCCATAAATTGAATTTCATCCGATCCGCAAACAGGATCAAACTAAAAACTAATTTTTAACTTCTAGGAAGGATGACTTTAAATGTTGTGCCTCCGGGTTTCGAGTCGAGTTCTATTCGACC
This sequence comes from Leptospira fainei serovar Hurstbridge str. BUT 6, assembly GCF_000306235.2. Classification (NCBI taxonomy): domain Bacteria; kingdom Pseudomonadati; phylum Spirochaetota; class Leptospiria; order Leptospirales; family Leptospiraceae; genus Leptospira; species Leptospira fainei. The sequence goes on along the minus strand of NZ_AKWZ02000010.1, from coordinate 946,688 downwards.
GCTATGTTTAAGTATGATTCTTCTAGAAATATCAAGCCCGAGTCCGCTCCCTTCTCCGGGACCTTTCGTCGTGAAGAAAGGATCGAAGATCTTTGCTTTTACTTCGGCAGGAATTCCCGGACCGTTGTCCCATATGGAAACCGTCACGTCGTTGTTGGATTCGCGAATGGAAATCTTAATCTTTCCTTTGAACTTCATTGCTTGTAGAGAATTGTAAATAAGGTTGGTCCAAACTTGTAATAAATCGTCCGGAAAAGCCGGTACTTTCGGTCGAATCGGAAAATCCAATTCAATCTCCACTCCGCTCTTCATTTGATTATGATAAATGGTCAATACCGTTTCGATATTTTCTACTAGATCCGTCTCTACTTTTCTACCGCCGAAATCGATGTGGGCGTAATTTTTTAAAGCATAAACTATCTTCGAAGTTCGATCCACGGCTAATCGTATCGAATTTACATTCTTAAACGTTTGAATTTCCTCGATCGCAAAATCGAGAAGCGGGAAATTGGATGAGTCGCCGAATAGATCCGGAAATTCCTTTAAAGCGACTTGGAGTCCTGTATCCATTATTCTATCCGCTAGATCGTAGGCGTTTTCGAAGCCGATTTCCGCGAGCTTATTTTTAATATCTTTTAATACGATTCTTCGCTCCTCACGGGTGAGTTGTGATTCTTTGCTTTCTAAACCGCATCGGATAAAATTTGAAAGATTATGAATAAGAAATGGATCGGCAGAAGAGAGCATCGTTCCCAATTTCTCGAGTCTATCCGCCGAAGAATTCAAATAGGCTTTTAGTTCGCCGCTTAAGGCGGATATTGCACCTAAAGGATTGTTTATCTCGTGAGCGATTCCCGCAACTAGTTGCCCTAGCGCGGCCATTTTCTCGGATAGAATGAGTTGGTCCTGTGTTTTACGAAGGTTATCCAATGCGGAAGCGAGCTCGGAAGTACGGATAGTGACGGCCTTTTCCAATTCTTCTTTCGCTTCCTTCCTTTCCGCGTTCAACAAGAGTTGGGTGACTTGTTCGGTTACTGTTACCGCGAATTGAGATTCGTATCCTTTCCATTCCCGCAAATTTCCCCGATGTTCCAGACAAACGACTCCCTTAATCCGGCCTCTTAAGAATACGGGTGCGTCAAGGAGAGAGGTAATATTTAAAGGAGCGCAATAAATAGAGGCGAATTCTTTTGTACGAGAATCGTTGATTACGTCTTTTACGTCCAGGAACCGTCCGGCCTTTATGGCTTCGAAATAATCAGGATAATCCGATAGTTGGATGGAAATACTTTCAAGGAAGCTGTCCTTCGCTCTATCCCAACCGGCGATCAATGTCCAAATCTCGTCGCTTCCCTTATCAAAAATCCAGATCGAAGCTCGGTCACAATCAAGCGTCTCGGAAGCCATTTTGGAGATTTTTTTTGCAGCCGCCTCTAAACTCCCGGAAACAAATTCGGGGTCCCTTGTCATTTCCAAAAACGCTTTTGCCTGCATCGAGAGCCTTTGAGCCTGTTCTTCCTTTTCCTTTGCGGCAGCCTTTGATAGGGTAATATCTCGAGTGATCGCAATCAACGAAGGAGATTTTCCCAAATTGACGACCCGCGCTGAGAAGCTGGTGTCGACTTTCGATCCGTCTTTACGCGTCAGTTGAACGTCGAAGTCTCGCATGACTCCTTTTTCGCTTAACGTTTCAACGATCTTACTACGAACTTCATTCGTCCAGATTCCTAACCCAACGGATGTGCTGCCTATGGCGTCCTCTTTCGGATACTGAAGCATCTCCGTAAACCTTTCGTTTACGCTGATATACGTTCCCGTTGTTAATTCAGAAATCGTAATAGTATCGGGATTCATTTCGAATACCCGTTCGAATAGTTCCTTACTCTCCTCTAATTGGGCAAAATATTCGTCTCTCTCTGCCTCGATTTTTTTCTTTTCGGTAATATCGATCAAAAGGGCGAGCAGCATTTGTCGATCGTTCATTCTGAAAATTCGGTTACCCGATAATACCTGTCGTTGAGTACCGTCGGAATGAAGTATAGTCGCCTCGATACTCCCGGTCCATCCCTTCTCTTTCAGTTCGGCTAATAACGTTTTACGATCGATATTCTTTTGCCAAATTCCAAGTTCGAGGGAAGACTTTCCGATAATCTGTTCCCGCCGATATCCTATTAAATCGCAATAAGATTGATTTACCTGTCGGTAAACACCCGTTTCTAAATCGGACAAGGAGACTGCAGCGGGATTTAACTGGAACATACGTTCGAATAGATCCTTATTATAAAGAATCTCTTCGTTTAATCTTTTCGCTTCTTCTTCGGCTTTTTTTCTTTCCGAGATATTCGTGCTTACTGAGATAACGTGAGGACGTCCGTTGAGAGTTACCATACGACCCGAATATAAAACCGGTATCGCCGTACCATCAGAGGCTTTGAATACGGTCTCCTTACTTGCGACTTCGTTTTTCGTCTCTAGAGATTCATAAACATAGGATCTAAATTCCGGGTCTAAATCCCATATATGTAAGTCGGGAGTTGTCTTGCCGATTACCGCATCACGAGAAAATTGAATTAATTCCAAATATCGTTCATTTACGTCCACGATACGCCGAGTCTCCCAGTCGGTAAGCACAACTGCAGAAGGAATTAGCTGAAATAATTTTTGAAATAGCTCCCGGCTTTTTTCCAACTCTTTCGCTAACGATTCTAGCCTTTCCCGAGATTCTTTGATATCGGAGATATCATGACCGATCGCTAGGATTTTCTTTTCTCCTTTCGATTCGAACATTCTAGCTGAAAATAAAATGGATCGAATTTTTCCTTCGACCGTTTTCATATTGATTTCCAGATTTCTTACCATTCCGGTGGTTCGTAAACCTTCGAGCACACGCGCTCGATCCGTCAAATCGTAATATACGCCTAATTCGATCGGGGTTTTACCTAAGACTTCTTCTTTGGTTTTTCCAACATACTCCAGAAAAAGATCGTTCGCTTCGAGATAGGTTCCGTCCGCTTTCGAGAGAGTGATCGCCGACGGGTTAAGCCGAATGATTTGATCAAGGATTTCCTGCTTTTCCTGAATATCTTCTAATAGTTTTCTCTTCTCTCTTTCTTCTTTGATACGATCGGAGATTGGAGCGGTGATTGTGAGAAGAACCGCCGACCCTTTGTATTCCACGATTTGCGCCGAGAAAAGTCCCCAAAACTCCTCTCCTGATTTTCTTCTAAATAGAAGTTCTAGGTTATTTACCCAACCTTTCTCTCGGATCATTTCCATCGTTCGCGTGCGGGTATCCGCATCTTGCCAGATCCGCAATTCGACGGTTGATTTACCTATTAGCTCTTCGAAAGTATAACCGACTTCTTCTTCGAACCGTGTGTTGACATCTATTAGCTTTCCGGAAATTATTTCCGATATGCTCATCGGAAGAGGATTTAGATCAAAAATTCGCTTAAGCGCTTCCCAGCTTTCTTTGGTTTTTTGATAGTTTTGCGAATTTAATCGGTCTCTCGTTTTGTTTTGGGTTATATCTCTAAAAGTTCCCCAAATTAATTTCCTTTGCCCTTTGGATTCGGTTAAGTAATACATTTTTACCGACACGGAAACTAACGTTCCGTCTTTACGAATGATTTCTTTTTCATATTCGTCAGTGTAACCGTTTGGAATAAGTTGTTCTTTGATCAAGTCGGCTTCGATATATTTCCACCGATCGGCGGTCAATTGCCAGATATTTTGGGATTTTAATTTCGTTCGGGTATAGCCTATAAGCTTTAAAAAAGAGTCATTGGCATCGAAAATAACTCCGTCCACATCGGCTATAGCGATGCCATCTCGACAAGATTCGAAAATTTGCAAAAGAAGCTCTGATTCTAAGAAGCGAGGATCCAATTCACTGATTCCGATACGAATATATTAGAAGGCTAAAAAATAACAATCCATAGCCGGAACCGAAACCATTTTTTCGGAACTCTAAAAGTCTTTTCTGAAAATTGATATCAAATAATCCGTATTCATAACAGAGCTTATCTAACGTAGATTTCACCCTTTAACGGAAAGTCGCTAAAATCTGCCTATTTTGTGAGAGTTCTTTGACGACTTACTACATTTCCGGGTTCCATTTTCGCCGGATATTTTAATGAAAAAATAAATTTACAACTTCGAAGCGATAGTCTTTACTCGATAACTCAATGTTAGAATTCCTCGGTTTCATTACGTTTATAGTTCTCATTTTTTTCTTAATTTACCCCTTTATATTAGGCTCGAGAGTAACGGAGTTAAAAGAAAAAGTCCGCCAACTCGAAGATAGAATAAAAGAGCTTGAATTACCTTCAAAATCTCCGTTACGGGAGAAAGATCGAATTCCTGATGAAAAACCGATTTTAGCAAAAGAATCGATCGTATTGCCGGCAAAAGAGAGAGGAGGTTCCGAATCTAAGAAAAAGGCAGTTTCATCGATTCCAGTATCGTCACCTTTAGAATCACTTCCATCTCCTAAAAGAAATCCCGTGAGATCTCAGACTTGGGAAAAAGTCGAGAAGATAGTAGCTCAGAATTGGACGGGGATACTTGGGACGATCATTTTAGTCATGGGTATCGGATTTTTAGCGATCTACGCCGCGTTAAAAGTTTCGCCGCTTCTTAGATTTTCAATGGTTTTAGGGATAGCGGTAGCGTTATACGCAGCTTCACTCTATCTTTTAACGAAAGAATTTTGGAAACAAATCTCATACTGGCTTAAAAGCGCTTCGGGTGCGGTGGTTCTTTTTGCTTGCGTCGGCGCCGCTTCTCTGCCCGGAATGAAATGGATAGAAAATGAGATTCTAGCGCTCGTTATTGTACTCGGTGGAATTTCGATAAATTTATCGTTAGCTTGGTTTGCTTCCTTGCAAAGATTTGCAAGTTTACATATTGTTCTGAGCCTACTCGCCCTCGCTATCTTGCCTTCCACAAACTTGGTGTTTTGCGTCGGAGCGGGTGTCGCGGTTTTTAGCGCGGCCTTATCCTATAAAGCAAAATGGGAATATCATCTTCTACAGACAGTTCTCTCTTTCCTAGTCGTTAATTTTCTCTTTAAAAACCATATCATTTCATCCGATGGGGGATATGAACCCATGGCTCGGATTTTCGGAATTATCGGGACCGGATCGGTCGGATTACTGTCTCTATTGGTTCATTATCGAAAAGCATATGCTACGGAAAAACTGGAAATACTTCCTTTTATCACTCATTTTGTTTCCTGGTTAAGCGTGGGTTTAGGATTTGCCCTGTACGCCACGGGATCGAGATGGAATGCGCCGGTCCTGATTTTTATATCAATATTAATTTTCTTGCATGCTCGCAGGGCGCGAAAAATCGGAATTCGCTGGCTCTATCTTACCGATACATTGGTTTCCTTAGGAATCGCATTTCTAGGTGTTGTATTTCTTGGTCGCTGGGAGCTAGGGTATTTATCGATTACTTTGATTGTAAGCGTACTTTTTCTACTATTTTTTATAGCCGCATCGGAGGAGAAGGAAGAACTTTTACGATGGATTGGCGGAGCACTTCTTCATTTTTCCTTTTTATCGTACATTATCATTTTATGGTCTTTGGCCGAACAGATGCAGGATCTTAGCTCCTGGAGGAATATTGCCGCTACGCTTAGCGTAATTTTTCTTACCTTTGTGATACAGGCCATCGATTCAATTCGATATTCTCGACAATCCGATTCCTGGGATGATATTTACGGTTTCTCGGAAGTGATGAAAGTATCACCTTCGGGGATCCTTTCCGGATTTCTTGCTGCAGGTTTATGCTATCAATGCGCCGACATAAAGGGCGCGGAGTATTTTCTACCCGTATTCGGCGTTCTTCTATTGATCCTGCGACAAAGAACGAACTGGAATGGGTTAGGCATCGGTTTGTTTCCGTTTACTATCGCTATTCATTCTCTCGTTATCTATGCGGCAAGAAATTCGGGTCCTTGGGAGCAGCTGGTTCAAGATTTACCGTTGATTGCATTTTGTTTAATTGCCATTCCCCTATCGAAAATTAATAGAAACGACGAAGCTCCAACATACCTGTCCCAGCCCGGAGCAACCATACTATCTTTACATATTATCGTGCAAATTTTCCTAATCGCCGGGCCGGTATCGCCTATATTACCGGGAATCCTTTGGTTAATCTTCTCCATTTTTTATTTGGAATTTTACGTATTCGTTTCGGCAAAGTCCTCGGTTTGGATTTCCGATTGGCGTAAGAGTCTTGTTAATTCCGGAATGGTATGGGGCGGATTTGCGTTAACTTTTATCGCCCTTTTTATCGGCGCACATATTTTAGTTCAGCTTCAATCCGAAATTTATATCGGAATATTCAAAGTTAGACTTTTAATTCAAATCTTTGCAATCGGCGTATTTCTTTATTGGGCGAACACGTCCGTACTTGGAGTGGGAAAGGATGTCGGAATTAGTCAAAAAATCTTCCCCCTATTTTGGGAACTTTCACTGATAACGGGCGCCATCGCTTCGGCATTAGAGATTCCGAGCAATTGGTTGCCTGTCGCTTGGATCCTGCTGGCATTCCTTACGGAACAGTTAAGTCGACGGGTTTCAACGATTACAAGATTCCACTTTTATTCTTTGATTCTGTTCTGGATTTCATGCATTCACACGGCTTTTCTATCAAGTTCCAATACGACTCCATCATCTTTTTGGACTGATCAAGAATGGGTCGGCGGTTTGATATCTTTATTTTTTCAGACGGCCTATCTTATTATGATCTATACTCACCCGTCGTTTCAACGGGAAGAACGGGATGGATTTCCGGGAGCGATTAACCGTTTTGCGGAAAAAATTCATACGAAAATTAATATTCTTATCTTCTATCCGTTATTCTTAACCGTAGCTTTATTTCTTTTTTGGAGTTTTGATACCGCATTCTTAACGTTGCTATGGATGACGGAGGTCTTTATCGTTTTTCTTATCGGGCTATTTCTCAAAGAGAACCATTTCCGTTACGTTTCGTTATCTGCAATGGTTATCTGTTTACTCAGATTAATTTTTTGGGATCTTTCCAAATCATCGACGATCACCAGAGCACTTGTCTTTCTCGGAGTCGGCGGGATTTTAATCTTAATGAATACGATTTATAGCAAATACAGAAATACGGAAGGAAAAGAACCGAATGCTAAATAAGAGATTTTATGCGTTTATTTTATTGGTCGTTTTCGGCATAGCATTAGGATTCGTTGTTGCGTTTAACAAAGTCGGCGTGGAAAAACCTGCAACTTTAGCGCCCGCATTTCAGTTACTTGGAAAACCGGTCAAAACTTTAGACAGGGCTTTAACCAAGGTTCTTCCGATCGATAACCTGGACGAAAAGGAACTGGGCGATGCTATTGCCGATAGATATGCGAATTATGGAAGTACGGAAAACACGAAAGATTTAGCTTACTTACAAGGATTAACCGCAAAGCTTACGGATGGAAATAAAAAAGGATTTAATTATAGAATTCTAATTATGGAAACTTCTCAGGCTAACGCTTTTGCAATGCCGGGCGGCATTCTATTCGTAACGTCCGGACTTTTGACTTCGGTAAAATCCGAATCGGAGTTGGTTGCCGTATTGGGGCATGAAATCGGACACGTGGAACTTTCCCATTGTATGGACGGAGTCCGATTCGAATTATTAAGTCGTAAAATCGGCTCCTCGACGTTGGGCGAACTTGCCGACATCACTGTCGGAGTTTTATTGCGACCTTCTTTCAGCAAAAACCAGGAAGGCGAATCCGACGAATACGGATACAAAATCCTAGTTCGAGAGGGATACGACCCGTTCGCTATGGGGCGCATGTTTCAAAGGTTAAAGGAATCTTCCGGAGGAAGAGAACGACAGGAATCTCCGATAGGAGAATATTTTATGACGCATCCTTACCTGGATCTTCGCTCCGAAAAGTTTCGGGAAAAGGCAAAAAAGCAGGAGGCAGGAATGTATTATGTCGGAGAAAAAAACCTGTCTAACCGAACGAGTAAATTTGAATTAGAATACGAGGATGAATTTATAAAAAGGGATTAAAAAGACTAACATCCCAGGTATAGATCGGTTTCCCGGAAAAGTTCAGCCGGTGAGACCGAAAAACTTTCCTTCCTGATTGGAAATTTCTTCCACGTACTTCGGTCATAGTAAAGACAGAAAGTATGAAAAAGCCTTTATGTTTGATTCTGCCTCTTTTTTTTACCGCGACTGTCCTGTCTGCTCAGGTTTCTCGCGTAATTACGGTAACAGGCTTTGCGAAGGTCGGAATGCCTGCGGAGATTTCCGAAATTAAAGTGGGTATAGAGTCTGAGGCGAAAACTGCCGAAGAGGCTTACCTGAAGACTTCCAAAAAATCCGATGAACTGGTTCGGATATTAAAAACGTACAAAACTCTCGGTCTCCAAACCGAGAGCATCAGAGTATTTCCTTTGTACGAATATTCTAAATCTTCTTTACATGCTTTGCAAGAAGCGGCCATAGATGCTCGTCAAAAATCAGAAGCGGTTCTTTCTGCCTTAGGATTGAAGGCCAAGGAAATTATAGAAATACAGACTGACGGCGGAAATCAAGATCCTTTGTCACAACAACAGTTACGAGTCATGGCTAAGGAAAGTAACAATTCGCCTGTGGAAGGAGGAACGTTATATCGGGAAGCAAGAGTAACTTTGCGAATTTCTTATTAAAAAATCTGCAATTTTCCTGAAAAAACTGTGTCCAGCAGTTCGGTTTTCGGTATATGGTACTTAAGGAATGTTACCTGAGTGCCGGGCGAAAGCTAGCCTTGGTTAACATATATCCAATTCTCTTCACTATTCTCACTACGTGAGCGACCCCGCAAGGGGTCGCTCCGGTCTTTTGAAAAAATTTTCTATTTCGATACGGGATATGTTCGAATCCCAGCCCTCGCCGAAATTCCGTGAAGAAAATCACAAGTCTTTTAGAATTTCCGTTTTCTTACGTTCGTATTCTTCTTTAGTGATAAGACGTTTTTCCAATAATTCCTTTAAGACTTTTAAACGTTCTTCCGCACCTTTTGTCGGTTTTTGCGGGTTTGAAGAAGTTTTGCCAACGGGTAATTTTGCGGTCCAAAATAGAGGGCGGACACAGATTCGATTTTGATTCTTTTCGTTGGTGGGTATAACGCTAGCATATTCGAGACCTTCCGGACGTATTTCGGAAAGAAAGACTTCGTTTCTGGACGAGGCGATCGGTTCCTGAATCGGATATAGAATCCAATCTCGGAGAGTATATGTGGTTTGAAAATCGACGACTTGACCGATTTCTCCGAAATCTAAAACTAAACAGTTCCCATTGTTATGAACGTAAAAGATCGTTCTTCGAATCCTCAGACCTGGTCGGATCGGATCTTCTCGCTTTAAAATTATTTGATATCCTTTCGGAGCGCCGTCAGGTATTTCCTGCTCGGCTTTGTATAGCAATTCCGCTAACTTTCTTGCTTCATCTTCCGAAAATAATCGAACTAGTTCTTTTGCTCCGACCAATGAATCGGAAATGCCGATATATTTAAACAGGATCTGCCAACGGCGGCTAAATTCCGCTTTTTCATCTTCATCGAAATGCACTCCGCTGAGTACGGAGGTTGCGATTGGTAACCATTTTTCGGGTTCTAGAAATATAGGTGTTTCGGGATTTTTATGAATGTAGAAGAAAACGATGGAATCCGATACGGATGCCATTCCCTTTTTTTGGTTGGAGAGACAGCCGCTTCCGATCCAGAAAATTAAAATAGTAAAAAAGGCTTTAAGAGCGATCTTTTTTATTGGCGTCACCTTTCTTAAGGATGTTTCCAATTTTTCCAAGTTCCTCGGGCTTGATTTTAGCGCCGGCGGCTTTTCTATTTTCGGCCTGTATCTCTCTGTAGACTTCGGCTCTATGTACGGAAACCTCTTTCGGAGCTTTTACTCCGATCTTAACTTGGTCTCCCTTAATATCCACGATTACGATTTCTATGTCATCGCCGATAATGATGGATTCATTAGTTCTTCTGGCAAGTACGAGCACTTAGGACATCTCCACGGTGGCGCTTTCAAGAATCTTTTCCCGAACGGAGTGAGCTTCGTTTCTTGAAATAAATTGTCTACCCGTTAAGCTGGCCTTGTTTATCAAAATCGGACCTTGTAAATTCGCGGTCATAGATGCCGGATCATCGCCGGGAATCGTAACGATTACTAGAACGAGAGCTTCCGAAACTTCCTTTAGATCGATTTGAGAAAGTTCGTCTACGTTCAATGAAGGCAGATATTCTTTCTTGAATAAGGAGGGGGGAATGACTACGAAAGCTAGTTCCACTTCGTCGACCGACTGCAGCCATTTAAAAACCGACTCTTCTTCTTCTTCAATTAATGCGAAGTTTTTATATCCCGCAAAACCGAGTAACCCTTCCGGAAAGCGAATCATTTGACGCTCCGATACCCGAATTTTTCCGAAGGGTTTGCTTTGGATTTCGACCATAACCGACCTTTTTACGGGGCCCTTTTGGGAGACCGCCATTAGTTTAACCGTTTCCGGCATGCCTACAAGGAAAATTCCTATAGCACGCTGGGAAATCCTACATCCTATCTGAGGAAGTCCATCAGAGTAGGTTTAATAATTTTAGAACCTACATTCAACGCATATTGATGAATCGTTTCCAACCATTTGAGATTCATGATGGTCTCCGGGAAGTCTATACCTTCGTTCTTAGCGAGGAGTTCCGTCATGTAAGACTTATCGAATTCGACCCTTTGAGAATGTTCTTCCATCCGATTCATTCTCGCACCCGTAATTGCACGGTAGCGAAGCACGTTTTCCAATGCCAAGTCCAAGTCTTGAATGTCCCGGCCAGAAATCCTTTCCTGATCTTTTTGAATCAGATCGTTTCTGAATTGAATAAGTACGTCAAAAATCGAAAGTCCCGTGACAGTGGCGGATTTACTATAATTGTTTGGCGGTTCGGAATTTGCAGAATCGATCAATCCGATGTCGCGGAGTACCGTTCCACCATCGGTATCTTCCAGCCAAATTTGGTGCGGGGCGGTCGAGCTTAAGCTGATATTATCCTGCGCGAGTTTATTGGCTTTAACTTCGATAGGCGCATTATTAATTTTATCAATAATATCGTCGATCGTATCCCCGGCAGAAACTTGAATTTCAGTACCATCGATCTTAAATTTTTGATCCGAGACCGCGACGTAACCCGAATTGTCCACACGGCTTGTAACGCTCATGTTCGTTCCCCAGAAAACTTTATTTCCGGGAATCGTAACGGGAATGTATTCACCCTTTTCAATTTCGCGAATTTGTTCGCCGATATCGCCTCGGTATTCCACGCCGATATACTGATTCTTTAATTCAAGGCCTTGTAGACCTTTGATTTTCGATTCGATGGGTTCAAACGGAGGACGCTCGATGACGTGTCCTCCGAAAAGGGGACGTCCGGTGGCATCGCGAGTGTTTGCTATATCCACAAGGGCTCTGAGTAGTTCGTCAATTTCCTTGCCGACTGCGACTTCCAATTCGAATCCTTTATCGCCTTGATAAATTCCGTTGGAAGCCTGGACTGCAAGAACTCTTGCTCTTTGAAAAAGATTTCCGATTCTATCCAGCTCGCCGTCGATTTGCTGAAGTCTACCGAATCCGTCGTCGATATTCGCCTGAAATGTCTCCAATTCGTTTATACGAGAACGGAAAAACATCTGGTTTGTCGCTCTGCCCGGGTCATCCGAAGGCGTTTTTATACGTTGTCCTGTCCCGAGTTGGTTTTGAGTTTCGTCTAAAGCAACCTGATGACGATTTAACGTCCTAACCAGGCTGTTGTTTTGCATCATGTTCGTGATCCGCATCATGGCTTCGCCTCCTTGCTATTCCTCGCGGAAGTTTATGCACCCAATCGATTGATGATCGTATCCAGAATTTCGTTCATGGTATTAATCATCTTTGCGGAAGCGTTATAGGAATGTTGGAATTGGACCATATTGGCCATCTCTTCATCGAGGCTTACTCCCATAACGGATTGCCTCATATTTTCGAGCTCTGTCATTAGGTCGGTTTGAATTCCCCATTCCTGTTTCGCTTCTCTCGCTTCGGTGCCTAACTTTGATATGAGTGAGTTGTAAAAATCATCCGTAGTTTTGGAATAATCCACCATTACCGGATTATTTCTTAAAGCGGAAGCTACTAACAATGCGTTGCGTCCGTCCTTATGTCCGCCGGGGGAATTATAATCTCCGGTTCCTCCCACATCTTTTCCTCGAGCAGCGGCGATGTTAGCGACATTGTTAGCGATTTGCTCGTTGATTCTAAAATGTGAAGAAGGGTGAAAATGCGGCGATAAAGTAATATCTTCCGGCTTCGATTGAAGTTTCGTTATTTCGCCCAATCGTTTATAGTCGTAAGCTCCCGTCGGTCCGGAAGCCATGAGAATCCCGGTCAATCCCACTAACAGATCGCCCGAATCTTCCAAATGTCGGAGAATAAAATTCTTTTTAGGAGAATCCTCAGCAACCGTCGCTTTAAGAGCGAGTTGGTTGTCATGGTTCATATAGGCCACGATTCCGACTTTCGATGCGTTGATTCTCTTAATAATACCGTTTAAGGTATCGTTTGCGGAGTAAGGAACCAATACTTGTGTTTCCTTCTCATCGGGACGATGGAATGTAAGTGTTCCTCCGATTCCGATCGGTCTATCCGGATCAAGCGTATTCTTTCCGGTGGCTCTAAAGACGGCAGTGATATCATTTTGACCGTCGCCGTCGGAATCGTATTCTCCGAAAGTATTCAGGGCCAAGGACCGAATATCGAAGAAGTTTTGATTCGTGTTTCCGTTAACGCCGAATCCGTCCTTATGGATCTCGTTAATGACATCCATAACGTTAACTGCAAGTGCGTCTACCTGGTCGATTTTTTCTCTTAGGACCTTATCTCGAACTTCTACCAGTCCTTGAAGCCGGCCTTTCCGAAGAAGAACGGGGTCCCCGGTCGTTTGCCAATATAGGTCGAGTAAACCGTCTTTTGCGGGATTGCCTAGGATGTCTATCTTACTGGCTTTTCCACCCTGGACTAGAATTTGTTGGCCGATAAAGACCATCAACTCATCCTCGTCGCCCCTCCCGATCGTGATATCGGTTAATCCGGATAATTCCTGCAATAACGAATCTCGTTTGTCGTAAAGATCGTTCGGTCGATCTCCCAACGCTTCCGATTTAGAGATTCTTTCATTTAAAGTACGGATATTTTCCGCGATTACGTTCAGATGTAAAGCATGCGATTCGATTTCACGATTAGCTTGGTCACGTAGTTGGGTGAGCTTACGATAGACATCCTCCATTCGGCTTCCAAGTCCTTGGGCTTTCTCGAGAACGACGGATCTATGAGCGTTGTCTTCAGGATAGTTGGATAATTCTTCCCATGAAGACCAGAATTTATCCATTAAAGTACGGAGAGTCGTTCCGTTGGGTTCGTTAAAGATTGTTTCAGTTTGATAAAGGTATTCGTTTTTAGCGGCCCAGTAATCTTTTACACCTGAGGTTTCTATGATGCGATCATCGATAAAGTTGTCTCTTACTCTCTCAATGGACGCAATTTCGACTCCCTGTCCGATCTGGCCTGGAAGGTTGGCTCTATTTAATGAAGGTTCATATAAGGGATCCGTCGCCTGCATCACGACTCTCTGGCGAGAATAGTGCTTATTGTCGGCGTTAGAAATATTATGCCCTGTCGTCTGCAGAGCTTGTTGGTGGGCGGTTAGGCCTCTTTTACCGATTTCGAGTCCGGAGAATGTTGATCCCATAAATTTCTCCCTCCTTTCCTTGATTGCCTCTTACGCAGAGGCGTTTACTAAAACCGAAGAACGTTTGCGGGGAGTTCTTACAGTGACCGGGCTATCGTCTTCGTATGTGGACACTTCTCCGCTTTTCACGTTCTCTCTCATCGCTTCGATCGTAACTTGTAGGAACTCCTGCCGAGTGCGGATTAAGCGATCGTTGGCCTTAATTCGTTCCTTCAATTTATGCACGGTATCTTTTAATTGAGTCCCTAGATGCTTTAATTTATGCCCCGATTCGCGATCGAGTTTATTGAGGAAATCCGTTAGAGTTAGAGGAGTTATATCTTGAACGGAATTAATACTGCCGGATTGGTGCACTTCTTCCATCGCGTTCATTCGCACCCTTTCCAGTTCGCTTGCGTGAACGATCAGTTCGTACGTATTCTTCGCGATTTTTTCCAGCGACTTCCCGTCGGCTTTTGTCACTGCCGCAGTCTTTTCTATTTCTAACTCCAGGATTTCGGAGTATAAGCGGATCTCTTCCTTAAATAAAGAGTAAATCCGTTCCAACCATTCCTCTTTTTGTAACGTCATAGTTCGGGTCCTGTTCCTTCCCATCGGCTAATCCGAAAATTTTATGAGGGGTTTTTATCTAAATTGGAAAAGGATGAAATTTGATTTTTGAAAAAATGGAATGGAAATATCGATTTTATAGAAATTCTCTTCCGGGATTTTGTCAGGAACAGACTTATAAGAGACATAATTTTAGGATCATAAATTTGAGAGAAACTAGCCTGAGTGTAGATCAGTCCGGGAACAAAATTCCGGTATTCGCGGAATAGAAATGTGGACTTTTCAAAATGAATTCATCCAAAAAGCTACAGATCAAGAAAGTGAATTTAAAATGTTTAATTCGATTATCAGCGAATGCGCATTTAATCTTGTCTCGGAAGGCGGATATCTCTTAGAAAATTCGGAAGAAATTCTCTTTCAGGAGAAGATGATTCAGTCTGGAGCTGCGGTTAATCGACGGGGTTCAATCCGATTTTTTTCAGTTCTATCTTTGAACGATTATTTCGAAATCCAACGTCGTACTATCCGTGTTCGGATCAAATGAATAGAATCTCGGAATCCATCTCAGATTTTACTATTTTCCTTCCATAGTAAAACCTAAGGTTATCGGGAAAAAAATTTCCTGACCCGTCAGAATAAAAACCGAAACTAGTAGAGTATTTCATTATGACGATTGAAGCAACCCGCCGGAACCTCGGACTTTTGACTTTTTTAATCCTAGTCTTCTGCCAAACTTTACTCATCGACGCCAGAGAGGATTCTTCCTCGGACAAACTTGCGATAATAAAAAAAGGTTCGACTCTCCCGAAAGTTTTAACTTCCGGAAAGCCAGAAGGAAAAAAATCTCAAAAGAAGGACAGCGATCGGATCGGGATGGCGAAAAGGCCTAAACGAGGGCCGGGAGAAGTTGTAGAAAAAAAAGAATCTCTTTTTTCCTTCACTCTGTCCGCTCGTAAGTTTGCTCAAGGAGAAGTGCTTTTTCTTTCGATTTCTCCCGAAGCACATTTATTTTCGAAATTGGATCGAGTGAAAGTGACTTGGGAAGGGAACGAATTATCCGTTTCTAAGAAAGAGGGAACGATATCGGTTTTTATTCCGATTTCCCCGGAATTCTCGAAATCTTCCGGAATACTCGAGATAACCGAAAAGAATTTATTCAGAAAAAATGAATCTAAGAAATACGAAATTCCGATTCGGAAAACTGCATTTGCTACGACGAAAGTTTCCCATTTAACTATGGATAAGCAATATACTTCGGATAAACTTCCTGAAGAAACGATGACCTTTATTAGAGAATGCTCGGAGGCAAAATCCAAAGCATTCCATTCGAAGACGGATCTTCAGATTGCATCCGATTTCGAATATCCGGTTTCAAAGCCGATTTTAAACAGCCCCTTTTACAAAAGAAGAATTTATAACAAGGAAAAGGGAAAGCCCCATGGCGGAGTGGATTTTAAAGGCGGTGTAGGGGAACCTATTTATGCTATCAACGACGGGTCCGTCATTCTAGCTAGGCCGATGCATTACGAAGGAAACTTTACCGTCATAGATCATGGATCGGAGATCTATTCGCTTTATATGCACCAATCGGAATTGCTCGTAAAGGTCGGGGATAAAATTAAAAAAGGCGATCTAATCGGGAAAGTCGGTACGACAGGTATGTCTACAGGGCCTCATTTGCATTTGGGACTGCGTATCCACGGAACTATGGTCGACCCGTTATCGGTAATTCAAACCAAACTATTTCAGGTAAAGAAAGAAACCCGGAAATAGGCTTTCCTTTTTTAACGAAGTCTCTTTTGCAACATAGTGGACAATGTCGGGGTATTTTTTATGATTCGACCTTACGGAGATTCGTATGAACCCCTTAGTCAGTAGAAAAGATTTTTTGAAAACTACAGCCCGCTTCGCCTTGGCGGCGGGATCCCTATCGACTTTACCGGTTACTATTCAATCTTGTTCTAATTCTCCGGAAGGAGCTGTGGATCGGGACCTTCGATTTTCGAATTTTGAAGAAGCTGATCGTGTAATTGAAATATTAAGTAAGACAAAGAAAGTCGTCCAATACGGAGACTGGAGTCCGTTTCAAATTCTTATCCATTGCGCCGAAAGTATCGAATATTCTATTACCGGTTTCCCCGAAAACAAATCGGCTCTTTTTCAATCTACGATCGGCAAGATGGCATTTACGACATTTTCAATAAGAGGCAAAATGTCTCATGATTTAAACGCTCAAATTCCCGGAGCGCCTCCATTACCGAGAACGGGAAGCATCGAGGATGGAGCGGTTGCATTAAGAAAATCTTTTGAAGCATTCATCAACCATAAAACCGATTTTGCTCCCCACTTTGCATACGGGAAATTGAGTAAGCAAGAATATGAATTAGCTCACGCGATGCATATCGCTAATCACCTCAGCTTCTTAAAATGGTAAAATTTATTCCCGGGTGACGCTGCTTAGGATAGTTTCCACCGATTCCTCATGTCTCCGATTCTTAATTAGGCTTTCGGTAACATGGAAGAGCAAAGAGTCTCCTTGGTTCGTTTCGGAAAGCACAAATATGCCGGTCTTAGCGTATCTTGGATGCAACACATCGTAGAAAGTCCAAAATTTCCCCGAATATCGGTTATTAAAGTCCTCGTGCTCCAGCTCGTTCAATTCCTCTATATCTCCTCGATTTACGAGCAAATCCAGATATTTCTTAAACTCCGTGATTAGAGGATCGATTTCGACGTAAGGCTGAGGAGTATGGAAGATTCGAATATAAGGATATCTATTCGGGTCTTTGTCGCTCGTGGAAATGACTCCCGCAATCTGACCGGTTCCGGTTTTGTCTTCCCATGTGAGATCTTTCGGATTATGAAAATAGAAATCCTCCGGAAGTTTTAAAGAGAGTCGCAGATCGGGATTCGATAGCATCCTTGTGTTTTCATCAAAGTTCCATCTGGTTAAATTTTGTTCCTGGAAAGCAGGTTTAAAATGTAGGTACGCCACCCAGGCTTCGGTAAATTGCAGAGCTTTAAAGCTTCCGAGCCCGGAAGCTAGAACTAAAACTCCTAGGAATCCGGCTTTATAATAGATTTTATTTTCCAGAAACCGAACGGAAAAAACACAAAGACAATAGATGGTGAAAAATAAAATTCCGGATCGGTTATCGAAGAATTCCGTAAGGTAGCAGACCAAGACGGAAAGTAAGAACAGACCGGCTTCTATCCAAGGAACAAGGGCCGTCGGTGGGCGCGAGATTCCCACTTCAGCGAAAATTGCCGGCACCTCGACTCGGGATTCGAGTTTGCGATAGGAGAATACGATTCCCCAAAAGAGTAGCGTCGAAGCGAGGTACCCGATCAGCGCGAGACTAATCATCCAAAATAAAGGTAAATGAGATTCGTGATACAGTAGAAAGTAAAGAGCAAAGACGGAATAGACTATAAAGAGTTTCCTTGTAAAGGAAAGTTCTTGCAGCTTCTTCAGGAGGGTTGTTCCTTTTTCCCATCCCGGAACTTTGCGGAGCAAATTCATGAGCCAGATCACCCAGTTCTTCTCCAATATGAAGATGGACTTCGATAGGTTGAGTCAATCCATTGACGACCTAGTGAAAACCTATTACGCCATCGTTAATTTCCTGGAGATAGTTTCCAACCTCTTTCCTTTGGACTTAATTCTAGTTTTAATCTTTTCTATTCCCTTATTGCTCGTCTTTAATAGCTTATCTCCTTCCTCTCCTAGAATCAATTATACCTTGGCGGTCCTGCTTGTTTCCGGAATACGCATTTTTTTGCAGCATTCTATTTCCCAGTCTTGGGAGGTTTTTGCCGCTTCAAAAACAGCCTTAATTCTTTTATTGCCTGCTTACGGATTTCTCTTGATTCGTTTTTTCTTTGTTCGCGTGCGTAAATTGATTTCGAGGAAAAAAGCGTTATCGCCGCGAAACTTGGAAGAATCCCTAGGAGCTTTGCAGTCCGCATATCGAACCTTAACCATAGAAATTTATTCCGAATTGGATTCCATAGGGAGCGAGCCGGTTTACCGTAAGAACAAGTTTTTGCCAGCGTTAAAAGAATTAGAAGAAGCGACTATTGGAATGCGTCGCTTGCTAGAAGCAGGGAAAGTTGCAGGGGATTTATTAAACGTCGAAGACAAAATCGATCGATAAAACGGCTATTCGATCGATTTGAAGAGATCTTTCACCGCGTCTTTTGCTTTCGATTGGGTATAATCTTCCCGGTCGATCAGAATGAATTCCATTCCTTCCTTTTCAATTCGGGCCAGGACTTTTGCGATTTCTCCGGGGGTTTTTAGATTCGTTGCGAGATATTTAAATTTGGAGCCGCACTTCGGACAAGAACGATCCTTTGTATAATTCAGTCCTAAATGTTTACAATTTCCGCAAGTTCCGTAGAGATCGTCGATTATTAGTAGGTGCGAAGTGACTTCGCTTACGCTCATCTTTTTCCAGACCCGAATGTATTTTCCGTCGTCCGCTTGCATGGCCTTTATAAGTTATCGAATCGCCGATTAGTCAAGGGTTTTACGAACCGAATCGGAGATCTTTGCGACGGCAATCTGGATCTCCTCCTCGGTAATGCATAAAGGCGGTGCAAATCGAATCGTATGATCGTGCGTTTGTTTAGCAAGTAACCCTCGCTCTAACAAATCGTAGCATATTTTTTTGGCTATGGATCCGCCCGATTTTTCCGGAAAGAATTCGACTGCATTAAGTAGTCCTTTCCCGCGCACCTGCCTTATTTTATCAGGATATTCTTTATGGAGAATTTCCATAGCTTCCCGAAATTCAACTCCGCGTTGTTCGGCATTATCGGGGAGTTTTTCCTCAAGGATAACTTGAACCGCTGTCTTTGCAACTGCCGATGCCAGAGGGTTACCGCCGAAGGTGGATCCATGTTCCCCCGGTTTTAAAGTCAAAATGACTTCATCTGAAGATAGAACGGCCGATACGGGCAAAGTTCCTCCCGATAAGGCCTTTCCTAAAACTAGCAGGTCCGGTTTTACATTCTCGTGATCGGCCGCCAGTAGTTTTCCGGTCCGCCCTAGTCCGGTTTGAATCTCATCAAGAATAAGCAATACGTTCTTTTCACGGCATAATTGGGAAATTTTCTTTAAATATCCGATATCCGGTAAGATAACTCCTGCTTCTCCTTGGATAGGTTCGACCATGAACCCTGCTACATTAGAATCTTCTAATTCTTTTTCTAATGCATGAACGTCGTTATAAGGTATGACAGTAAATCCCGGAATGAAAGGACCGAATTCTCTCCGACTATTCGGGTCCGTTGACGCTGAAATGGCGCCTAAACTTCTCCCCCAAAAATTTCCCGAAGCGAAAACGATTTTTGCCTTGTCTTGAGAAATTCCCTTTACTTGATAGCCCCATTTACGAGTTAATTTCACAGCGGTTTCGGCGGCCTCTACTCCGGTGTTCATGGGGAGCATTCTATCGAAACCGAAGGTTTCGCATAAGAATTTCTCGGTGATACCTAATTGATCGTTATAGAATGCTCTGGAAGTTAATGTAAGCTTCTCGGATTGAGAGATTAAACTTTCGATGATGCGTGGATGGCAATGCCCTTGATTCACTGCGCTGTATGCCGATAAAAAATCGAAATATTTTTTTTCCTCGGTATCCCAAAGATAAATTCCTCTTCCTCTTTGTAATACGACGGGAAGGGGCTCATAATTGAAGGCGCCGAACTTTCTTTCCAAGTCAATGTATGATTGTGCGGATTGCGTAGGCATCGATACCTATTTCTATCTTACACATGAAGCTACAAGGAGATTTCAAGATTTCCCTTGACTTTTGAATGACGACACAATGAAAATTAGCGTATGAAAAATTTTCTTTCCAACATGAGAAGATTAATGTCGCTTAGCGCCTGTCTTATGTTCCTTTCATCTTGTTTATATACCAATATTAAATCTCCCGGATGGTATTATTCTCAAAGCTATACGGATGTTCGCGGAATGGAACCCGTTGGACGTTTAGCAGGAACATCATGTGGAACGAGCTGGTTTTGGTTGGTTTACACCGGCGACGAAAGTTATGAAAGCGCCGTTCAAAATGCCGTTAAGGATAAGGCCGATGTGCTTTTCGACGTACAAACAGATTACAGTTACAAGTCATTCGTATTCGGGTTGTATTTTGAGAAATGTACGCGCGTATCCGGAATCGGAGTTAAGCTCCCACAAAGGTTATTGAAAAAGGAATGAACTCCTTGTTTCGACGAACGGTTTTTGCGTATTTGCTACTGCTCATTCTGGAGGTATCGAATCTTGCTTCATGCATTCAGACGGGCGGTACAAGAGTATTGATTCGTAGAAATCCCGAACCTTATCCATCCGGTTTAGGTATTCCACCTGAAAACGACGTGAGGTTAAACGGCTTTCACTTTCGGGACCCTTCCATTCACTATGGTGCAAGCTCGACCGCGTTGAAGACGGGCGGTTTCGACGGATGGATTCGGGCCACCCTCTCCCTTCCGTTCAAGGATATGTTTCACACTTCTTTAGAAGGATGGGATTGGTCTGAACATAGAATCGTTCGATTTGAAGGAGAGAGCAAGGGATGCCAAACCGGAATCCGATTGGTACTGCCTCTTAAACAAGGATCGACGGACAGTTATATACCGGTTAACTTTGTCTTCGGCCCCACTAGCTTTTATGAAGAATTACAAAGTAAAATGAAGGAAAATTCAATCGAAGCTCTTTTTGATAGCCGTCTCGATTTGGAAAATACGGCCTACTTATTCGGAATTTTTCGTAGGAAATGCATTCGGTTTCGCAGTTATGGAATTCAAAAATTCTAAAAATCTTCCACTATTCTTTGCAGCCTTTTTCGGATTCACCGGGGTAGCATTTGGCGCTTTTGGAGCCCATGGGTTAAAAGCGGTCTTAAGTCCGGATTTACTGATCATCTTTGAAACCGGAGCTCGATATCAGCTGATTCATTCCGTCGTTTTGCTGATATTAGCGCTCAGCAATAAATGGAGTGAATCGAAAGAATTAAGAATCGGATATTGGTTGATATTTTCCGGAATTTTAATATTCTCCGGTTCGCTTTATACGCTATCGATCACCGGAATTAAAATTCTAGGAGCGATTACCCCGTTCGGCGGAATTGCCTTACTTCTGGGATGGGGGTTTCTCGGTTATAGCGGAATAAAAGGAAGATGAATGTTAGGCCAAAGAGTTCACTTTGGCCCCGGGATTTACTTCGTTATATGAAAGTTAAAATTAGCATTCCCGAATTTTCCGTAAAGGCGTAGCCAGATAGGAAGAAGCATTTCGGTAGACCGAGCTCCGGTAATGTCCCCTAGATCTAATACGTTCTTCCATCCGAAGTCTTCCGTTAAAAGCTTCACGACCGTCGCCTTTGCAGCTGCATCATTTCCGGAAATGAAAACATCGTGATCGCCTTTCACCAAAGTCGAATCCACCATCAGACTGCAATTCATCGTGTTTAACGTTTTAACGACGAATGTTTCGGGAAATTCTCTTTGAATCGCTTCTCCTAAAGAATCCGTATTGCTAATGAACAACGAGGGGGGCATACCTTTGGAGAAATCCAAAGGATTGGAAACATCGACTAGAATTTTTCCACTAAGAGTTGTTGTTCCTGCCAGCCTTAAGGCATCGATGGAGATATCTCCTTTTGTGCAGTTAAAAATAATTTGTCCGAATTCTGCGGCATCTTTAAAAGTACCCTGCGAGGCCTTGCTTCCGGCCGCCGCCACCCATTGCATTGCTTTTTCGTTCTTTGCCGTTCGAGAACCCATTTTCACTTCATGATTTCTTTGAACTAGTTTGTGTCCGATCGTGTTTCCGACTATTCCAGTTCCAAGTATTCCGATTTTCATGCTTTTTTCCTCCCTGATTAGACCCGTATGCTTTCTAAAATAATAACTCAGAAGGTTAAAATTTGCGATCGGCTTAGCAAATGTAAGGAAGGGAAGATTGGAAAAATCTGTATCAGAAAAAGAGTAAGAATCTGTAGCTTTTATTATACGGGTTTTTTCGTATAATAAAAGCTATTCATTATTGATTAAAGGATCGTGATCGATTTTTCCTAGCGAAGTGCGAAAGGAGGACAATCGAATGAATAAAATGTCATACGAAATTTTTCAGATAGATGCGTTTGCGGACCGGTTATTTCGCGGGAATCCTGCCGCCGTTATTCCGTGGAAAGGAGACTGGCCGAACGATCAATTGCTGATTCAAATTGCCTCGGAAAATAATTTATCTGAAACGGCTTTCTTTCGCAGGACAAAGAAAGAGGATGAGTTTGAATTGAGATGGTTTACTCCGGAAGTCGAAGTTGATCTATGCGGTCACGCAACATTGGCAACGGCGGCAGTAATTTTCGATTACGGGATGGATATAGAAACCGGAAATAGATCGGTTCTCCACTTTCATAGTAAGAGCGGAATTTTGGAGGTCGGGAAAGAGGATGAATTGCTATATTTGAATTTTCCTTCACTCCCTCCCAAATCGTTGGATGTTAATCCGGAACTTTTAAAATGTTTTTCGATAAAACCGCAATCTTTGCTGCAGGCAAGAGACGCAGTTTTTGTTTTCGAGAGCGAAGAAGAAGTTCGACAATTGGAGCCCGATTTCGACGCGATTAAACGAATTCCCTTTTTTGCAGCGATTGCAACGGCTCCATCCGCATCGGGAAAAGAATATGATTTTGTTTCTCGATTTTTCGCCCCCGCTAAAGGGGTGCAGGAAGATCCCGTTACCGGTTCTGCTCATTGTACTTTAGTTCCGTATTGGTCGAAAAGATTACAAAAAAAGAATCTATCCGCTTTTCAAGTTTCTAAGCGGGGCGGTCATCTGATTTGCGAGGATAGGGGAGAACGAGTTAGGATAGGCGGGAAATGCGTTCTTTATCTCAAGGGGAATTTTTATCTCGAAGTTTAAAGTCGAATTAAAGTACGACTGTACTATTAAGACTATCCGACAAAATGAAACACTACGAGTCTCAAAGGTAATTTACGGTATAACTTTTTAGAGAGCTTCAACGTTTGCGAATTCCATTCATTAGCAAACGGACTAAGGTTTTCGCGGCGTCTTTCGCATTGTCTCGGGTTAAACCTAAGTTGTTTGTAAGCTGCTGTTCATTGATTAGAGTGGAAAAACCGTGAACAATCGACCATGCTGCCGACGCCATTTCCACCGGCGGATAATCGGAAACTTTTTCTTCATGGCAGGCCAAAACAGTTTCCCATAGTCTTAGAAACGCCGCCCTTCCCGCTTCTTGCAATTCCAATAGATCGTCTTTGGGACCTAGATCCGTATGCCACATTGCTCGATAATATCCTGGATTCTCTACGCAGAAGGACACATAGGCTATTCCGATTTTTTCGAGACGATCAATCGAATCCCCGGGAATCGCTTTCGCTTCCGCATCTAAAAAAGCTTTTGTAATTCCTATGAATCCATCTTTTGAAATTTCTGCCAGAAGATCTCTTCGGGAAGGAAAGTGCCGATAGGCCGCCGCGTGACTAACCTTCGCTTCTCTCGCTATTTCACGGATGGTAAAAGCAGAATCACTGCTTTCTTCTAATCTCTTTAAAGCTAGAGCTTTTAAAGTTTCCGCTAGGTTACCGTGATGATAAGCGCGTTCCGGCTTTTTAATTTTTTTTTTCGCGGGCATAAAAATTTCCTAAAAAAATGTTGACGTTGGTAACATTGAGTGTTACCGATAGTAACATTCCTTGATGGTATCTGAATTGGGACAAGTATTTCCCATTTTCGTATTTGGGAAAATAGAGGTTCATATGTCTGTGGAGTTGGTTTTTACGGTTCTTAGTCGGTTTGCACTAGTAGGATGGCTGTTGCTTGCGATCCTACCGAACATGAAGCTCACTAAAATCCTGATTCGAAGCGGTATCTGGTCAGCAATACTTTCGGCCGCTTACTTCCTAATATTGGCGACGCATAGAGGATCTGAAGGGAATTTTCAATCACTTGCCGGTGTTGCTTCGTTATTTTCCGATCCTTGGGTTCTCCTCGCCGGTTGGGTGCATTATCTTGCCTTCGATTTATTATTGGGAATTTGGGAGACGAAAGAGGCGGAATCGATCGGACTTTCGCGTTGGATTCTTATTCCCTGTCTATTTCTCACTCTCATGGTCGGGCCGATCGGTTTTTTAATATTTTATGTTATACGTACCATTAAAGGAGGATTCAATGTCAACTTATAGCATCTCGTTTCCGTTCTTGAGAGAGTCGGAAAGCTTTCTCTCTACTTTAAAAAGAAATCGCCCTCTTTCGTTTTTCGGCGGCATAATCGGCATATTGGTTCTACCGATATACTTTCTACTGATGGGATTCGATGGCAGAACGATATCCGGGATCAATCCATGGATTAAACCGGCCAAGTTCGCAATCTCAATCTGGATCTTTCTTTGGACGATGGGGTGGATTTTAAACTATCTGCAGGAATATCCTAAGTTTCGAGACCGAATTGAAAAATACTTCGTCATCGGTATGGCAGTCGAACTTTTTCTAATTACTCTTCAAGCCGCAAGAGGCGTGCCATCTCACTTTAATCAATCTACGATTTTGAATATGATCATTTATAGTATTATGGGATTGTTCATTTACCCGGTGATTCCCGCTGCCATCTGGATCGATCGCAAATTTAGAGATCCGATTAAAGGATTGGATATTAGGCTAAAAACCGCGATTCGGATTTCTCTATGGATATTTGTTTTCGCGTCCTTGACCGGCTCTTACATGACTGTAATTCTTTCGCATTCCGTCGGAGTGGCCGACGGAGGCGAAGGTCTTCCGTTTTTGAATTGGAGTAGGAGAGGCGGTGATATTAGGATCGCGCATTTTGTAGGAATTCATGCGCTCCAGATTTTACCGTTATTTGCATTGCTTGCAGTCAAAAATAATTGGTCGGAAAAAAGCGTTAAATACGCAGGGATAGCTTTGGTTTTCTTGACTAGCTCGATCTTTATTAATGCTCTACTCGGAAGGCCGCTACTATAATAATACAGCATCGTCAGGATTTACGGCGTTATAATGGAACGGATTAAATTGGTCGAAACTTTATTATTAGATAATCCGGCTATTGCCTCTCCGTTCCAAAGTAGAATTTGCCTTGTTTACGAATTAGCTTTCTGGTGATTAAACCTTCGGCTATGATTAGCAATCCATGTGCGGCCGCGTGTTTCTTTTCAACAGGCATATCTTGCTGCTTCGTCATAAGTTCGTGGACAAAAGCTCTCCTTTTCGGTTCCAATACCCCGAGCATCGAACCGCAAACTTTTTTGTCTCCGACCATAAAAGCCAAAGCCAATGTTTGAGGCGGAGTCTCGTTACAAAGATAATGAAGCGCTAAGTTATCGAAAAAAGATAACTCTTCGAATGATTTGAGAGTTAGTTCCTCGTCTTCTTCCTGGCTCATATGTTACTCCTGTTCCGATATCTTCGAAGAAAGATAATCGACTAAATATTTTGCGTTTGGACTTTCACCAGTCGCTTGAACGACGATTTCATCTGCTTGAAATTTTCTGCCTTTCAGATGAACATTTTCGCGTAACCATCGAAGTAGAGTCGTAGTGTTTCCCGCCCGCAATTCACTTAGAAAATCAGGATGCTTGGATAGGAAACCGGAATAAAGCTGAGCTGCATAGATATTTCCTAACGTATAGGTAGGGAAGTATCCAAAAGCGCCGCCGCTCCAATGGACGTCTTGAAGATAACCTTGGCTATCATTCGGTACTTCTATTCCGAGCAACTCCTTCATGCCGGCATTCCAAGCACCCGACAGATCCTTGAGCTTTAATTCGCGGCGTAGCAGCGCGCGCTCTAATCGGAATCTCAGAATTATATGGAGATTATAGGTGATTTGATCCGCTTCAACTCTAATCAGCGAGGGCTTTGCCCTATTAACGAATTTAAATAACTTAGCGAAAGGAAGATCTTTTTCAGAGATATTCAAGCCGCCGATAAACTCGGGATATACTGCCTCCCAAAACTCTTTAGATCGCCCTACTTGGTTCTCCCAGAGTCTGCTTTGTGATTCGTGAAGTCCGAGAGAAGCGGAATCCTTTAATGGAGAATAAGCTCCTTGGATCGACGAAATTCCCGTTTCATAAAGCGCATGGCCTGTTTCATGTAAGACGGAGTATACCGAGGATAAAGGATCGTCTTCGTCATACCTTGTAGTTATTCGTTTATCAAAGGAACCTAGCGAAGTGGAAAAAGGATGTGTACTTGCATCCAATCGGGAAATATTCTTGGGTAAACCGAGTAGTTCGGGCAATCGTTCATTAAAGGATTTCTGCGAGGAACCGGGGAATTTTCCTGTAAATGGAGAACTTGCATCCTTGGATTTTTTAACGAGCGGAACAAGAGATTTGCGAAGACTTTCAAACAAACTCTCTAAGGACTCAGCCGTTGCTCCTGCTTCGTAATCCTCTAATAAAGAATCGTAAGCTTCGGTTTCATAACCGAGATAATCCGTTTTTTGAAGAGTTAAATCCAGTAACTCCTGGAGGATTTTTATAAAAGCCGTTGAGTCATTTTTTTTTCGCGCATCGGCCCAGATGGAATGCGCTTGGCTAGTCAGCTTTGCAAACTTTTCCACCCACGAACCGGGTACGGAAGAAGCACGTTTTAGATCTCTGAACAAAAGCTCTAATTCCCGGCTTCGCAGTTCCTTTCCGGGAAGATTTTGCTTATTGTTTTCTTCGAAAGCTTTCTCAGCCGAAACTTTAAAAGTATCGATTGTAAAGGCTTCGTGTGCAATTCCCGAGAGCAATCCGATCTGCTCTGCTCGTTCTTCTTGTCCGGCTTCCGGTAAAGTGACTTCCATGTCCCAATGGAGAACGCTCAAAATATTTCGAAGGTGACTGATTCGTTCGAACTCTTTTCGATACTTCCAAAAAGCGGGGAGATCCTTCTCCCAATTCTTCAACTCAATTTCCCACATACAAAAATCACTCTTTTCGATTGACATCCTCCTAACCAACAAAAAACTATCCCTATCTTATCGCGGGCATGGTGTAATGGCTAGCACCGTAGCCTTCCAAGCTTCTAGTGAGGGTTCGAGTCCCTCTGCCCGCAAGTTTTTAGCGTCGACCTAGATCCTAAAATTCTCCCTTTAAAATCCGGGCATTACAGTGCTCTTTTGCAAACGCTGCCCTTAAATCGTTTAAACTTCGACCGGTTTTAAATACTTTATAAAATAAACTTTAATGCGTGATCTCCGCTCAAAAATTGCGGGTCGCGCCAATCCCAAACTCGGGAAGGATTTTCATCGACGCTTTGAGGACTTCGATTCCAGATAGTCGGGCCTAAATCAGCCGAAGCTCGAAAATGAAAAATGAAACTTAGTAAACACGCAATAAACCATAGAGTTCGGAAGGTTTTGCGCGATCGAATTTGTTGAGAAAGTTGTAATATGCCTTTTACAGTAAACCATAGAAAGAACGGAATCGTTTCGGTTAACAATCTCGGCCCGATGGAATGACCTCCCCACCACATATCGAAGCTGGCAAGAAGAATCAAATGTAGCCCTATGCAGATCAGAAACAGGATTGAAATAGGTAAATCCCGATCTTTATTCAATCGAAAAATCCCTACGAGAGATAAAACCAGGAAAGGGGACCAGATAAATAAGCCTCGGCCGGGACTAAAAAGCAATCCGGCAAAAGCTTCTCCGAATTTTTCGAATTGGAAAATTCGACCGGAATGATTCGAATAATAAGCCGGTAAAAAACTTCCATACATATAAAAAGTATAATACATGAAGAGGAGGAGGACGGGGGTTGCGGTAACTAATGTCCAAACCGCCTTTACTCTCTCTTTTGATAATAGAAAGAAGAATGTCGGAATGGAAACCAAAAGGGTCGTTGGGCGAACCCAAATTGCAAAACCGCAGATCAATCCGATCCAGAGAAGTTCTTTCTTTCCATAAATTCCCCGGATTAGAATATACATTAGTGCCGTATTCAATAGAAGGGCGCCGCTTTGTTGCCAGATGGCTCGACCGCCCGTCGATAATGCTGACGTTGCAAATGCAAAAAGAATGGAGAAATAAAACGCTTTTTGATAGCCGAACTTCTGCTTAAAACCCAAAAAGATGAACACCGTAGCCAAAGCCATCCATCCGGCCGCTACGAACTTACCCGCTTCGATAGAGTGGTTTAATATTTCCTTCGATCCGTTTATTTGGGTCATTAGAAATAATTGCGGAATTGCAAGAATCGAGACTCCGATCGGGAAAATATTATATTCTTTGCCTTTGAGGTTTATTAAGCCGTAATCCGTGAATTCTTTACGCAAGTCTTGGAACTCATCCAAATTCGTATCTCCGTGCAGAAGAATGCTCATCCCGGTAGGGATGTTCCAAATCGCATCCGAGCGAGGCGTAACCGGCAAGAGCACGTTTACGAAGAAAACGATAAAAAAGAGAAACGGAATACTATTTTTTTTCATTTAAGACTTTAGCGTTCTTTCATTCAATTAGAGATATTTTAAATTTAAATCGGCTACGAAGCTTCCTTTTCCAGTCTATCCGCTGCAAATGCTTCTTCCAATTGCTTGACAGCATTCTTAGAAAATGCGATGAGCTCTTTTTCATTATGGCGAACTTTGTATTGGCCTAATAGCATATCTTCGTCATACGCTCTGAATTTCTGAAGAATCGCCTCCACCTCGGACGGTAAGAAACCGAGTTCAATGAGAGCTTCTCCCCCTATCTCGAGTGACGAAGCAAAAGTGTCCCTGCGAATCGTCTCCACTCCCAGATCCATTAGATTAAAATAATGTGCTCTGTTTCTGGCGCGAGCAATGATCTGGAGATTCGGGAAGTTTTTCTTCACAAGTTCCGCAATTTTTAGGGATAATTCCATATCCTGTACCGCTAAGATCAGAATGTCGGCCTGAGCAGCTCCGGCTGAAACTAGCAAATCCAAACGACTCGCATCCCCATAATAGATCTTGTGACCGAATTTACGTGCGGCGCTAACTTGCTCGGCATTATGTTCCAACGCGGTGAATCCGATTTTATGTACGTAAAGCATTCTGCCGATGATTTGTCCGACGCGACCGAACCCGGCAATGATGACCCGATTTCTCTCGTCAATTACGTCTGCCGGTATTTCCTCTTCTTCGTTGAAATATGGGTCCAATAGTTTTTCTTTTAAAATCGTAAAGAAGGGGGTTAAAAGCATCGATATCGTAACGACTACGATCGAATATTCCGATATTTGTTTTTCAAGAATTCCGAATTGAACCGCTACATTCAGAATAACGAAAGCGAATTCTCCACCTTGGGAAATATTTAACGATAAGTTGATTGCTGATTCGTTATTTAAATTATTGAATCTACCGATGGCGTAAAGAACCAAGCCTTTGACGAGCATTAGACCGATTGCAATCCCGATTACAAAAAAAGGATTCATCGATAATATGTCCACATTCATCGACATTCCTACAGCCAAGAAAAATAGACCAAGCAGCAGTCCCTTAAACGGTTCTAAGTTTGCCTCCAGTTCGTGACGATATTCGGAATCGGCGAGAAGTACGCCTCCTAAAAACGATCCAAGAGCCATCGACAGGCCGACCATCTCCATAGCTAAGGCAACGCCTAAAACTAGCAAAAGAGAAAGTGCTACGAAAATCTCATGATTTCCGGAGGAAGCGATAATCCGAAATAAGGGCCGTGTCAGGTAGCGACCTCCCAAAACGACTAACAGAATCGCAAGTAAAGCTAAACCGAATTTAGTCGAGTCGAAGGCGACTTGATGGTCGGTAACCGAATTATTAAGTGCAGCAAGGGGAAGGATTGCCATGACGGGAATTACGGCAAGATCCTGGAATAATAGAATGGCAAATGCAGATCGACCGTGAGCAGTAGTTAATTGGTTTTTTTCGGCCAAGGATTGGAGCGCAAATGCAGTAGAAGAAAGAGAAAGACTGAGGCCTAAAAGAGACGCGGCTATCCAACCGATATGAAACGTCCATTCTATCAAAAAAGTTAATATACAAGACGTAATCACGACCTGCGCAAAGCCCATCCCGAAAACAGGTTTTCGAAGGACCCAAAGCGTTTGAGGGCGAAGCTCCAAACCGATTAGAAAAAGAAGTAAAACTACTCCGAACTCCGCAAAATGAAGTATTTCCGCGCCTCCCGTCACTAATCTTATTCCGTACGGACCGATTAGAATTCCTCCGGCTACGTAGCCGATGATGGATCCGATTCCTAATTTCTTAAAGATAGGAACGCAAAAGACCGCTGTTGCCAATAAAATAATCGCCGTGATTAGAATGCTCTGCTGTTCCATTCGAAATTACCTCGTGATTTTTCTCATTTCTGCTTACGAAGACTTCCGATTGACAGGAAGCGGATTGTTCAATCTTCTAAAGTTTAGAATATTCAGGTTATACATAAAAGACTCTAATATCGTATCGATAAAATAGCAATACAGCATATCGATATTAAGTTTAAATTAAGATTCTTTCTTACAATAAAAATAAATAGACTTGGTCTATTTATGAATAATTCTCGGAAACTTAAATCCGAATGTCAGGCTGCAATCCTGCACCGAAGAATTATGAACAATTTAAAAGTATCCATTGCGATCTGCATCTTCGGATTTTTCGTTTTCGGTTCTCCCCTTTTTTCAGAGGAAAATCGGAAGACTATTTCTTCGCCGGACGTAAAAAATTCGGAGAAAAATGAGAATATCCCCCCTGAAACGAAGGAGGTCGATTCTAATTCCTCCAAAGAACTTGAAGTCGATACAGATTCTGGGAAGAAACCTTTTCTTACGGAAAAAGATATCACAAATTCGTCTCCATTGAAGTTAGGATTTTTCGTAGATAGTTACTACAATGCAAGCCTTAATCGGCCAAATTCCAAGGAGGCTTCGTACACTACGCAGGCGACGCGAACCAACGAATTCAATATCAATTTGGCGTATTTGGACGCTAATTTCGAAACAAATAAATATCGGGGTCGGTTTGCCGTGCAGTTCGGAACGTCCGTTGCGGCGAATTACGTGGGGGAAGGAACTACCGGGAAGACAAGTAACGAATTTTCCGTTCGCAATATGCAGGAAGCCTATGGAGGAATCAAACTTGGAAAATCCACATGGTTGGATATGGGTATTTATTTTGGTCATTTGGGATACGAATCCTGGGTATCTCATGACAACTTCGTTTATACGAGATCCCTTTCGTTAGATAACGTACCCTATTACGTTTCCGGTGTTCGTCTAAGCGGAAAAATAACCGATAAACTGAAGTATCAACTACACTTGGACAACGGCTATCAAGTTGTAACGGATAATAACAAGGATGTCTCCGGCGGGTTTCGATTGGAATGGACTCCGTTGAAAAGCCTTATGTTTCGATGGAATACGTTTATGGGAAACGAATTGCCGACGGCGATACCCAAAGAAGTCCGTTACTATAATAATTTTATCGCAGAATGGAAACCTTCCGATTCTTGGATTGTCGCATCTTCGTTCGACGTCGCATATCAACGTAGGGCGGACGATCGCGACTTAATATATCTTCCCAACGGGCCGGCCTACATAAATAGGGATAGTTCCGCTTATCGACAGCTATATGCCGGAAATCTTTGGGTAGCTTATCGGTTTTTACCTGAATGGAGAATCGGTTCCCGCTTCGAAAGATATGTGGACCGAGAGCAGATGATCGTTCAAACCGGAACTTTACACGGTTTTCAAACCGGCGGTGCGACGACGACTTTGGATTATATTCCGAACGAGTTCTTTTTGGTTCGATTTACGTATCAATATCGGCTTTCGAGAGACGTAATCTATCCGAGAGAGGCTAACATGTCGAGATTGGATCGACAATTTATATTCTCCCTATCCATAAAAATCTAATTTTCCCTAAATTGAATATCTACGCGTTTATTCACACCGAGCGACGAAAAGATAGATAAATTTTGTTCGAATTCGGTTTTTGAACTTCAGTCCAACAATTCATTTTTAATAATAGAATTATTAAAAGTTCCTCTTGCAAGAAAAAATAGATTGCAAAAAATTTAATTGTATACAATCTAAATATATAAATCTGGAGAAATTGCACAATGGCGCAGAATCTATACGAATTAACCGCTACTCTGAATAGCGGAAAAGAAAAGAAATTGGAAGATTACAAAGGAAAGGTGCTTCTTATCGTTAACACGGCGAGTGAATGCGCCTTTACCCCGCAGTATAAAGGTCTTCAGGAAATGTACGATAAGTATAAATCTGAAGGATTGGAAATTTTAGGTTTTCCTTGCGATCAATTCGGGCATCAAGAACCTGGAAGCGACGTTGAAATTCAAAATTTCTGTCAGGTTAATTTCGGAGTGCAATTTCCTCTTTTCAAAAAAATAGAAGTAAACGGCGATGGAGCGCATCCTGTTTTTAAATATCTGAAGAAAGAAGCTCCGGGGCTTTTAGGAAAATCCATCAAATGGAATTTTACTAAGTTTCTCGTAGATAAACAAGGCAATGTAATTAAGCGTTTTTCTCCGACTACACCGCCGGAAAAAATCGACGAGAAAGTGAAGGAACTCCTTAAAAAGTGAGAGAGAATTCGTTAAGTCTAGATCGGCAAATATGTTTTCCGCTCTATGCATCCTCTAGGGTGGTGACGGCCTTGTACCGTCCTATCTTGGAGGAATTCGATCTAACGTATCCGCAATATATAGTACTTTTGGTATTGTGGGAAGAGGATGGAATACCGCTAAAAGAAATCGGAGATAAATTATTTTTAGATTCCGGTACGTTAACTCCATTGCTAAAAAAAATGGAAACGCAAGGTCTATTGACAAGGGAACGTTCGAGCGAAGACGAGCGATCACTTGTCGTAAAATTGACCGTGAAAGGGCGAAATCTTCGAAAAAAAGCCGCTTGCATTCCCGAAAGACTTTTTGCAGAATCCGGGCTCACTCAGGAAAAAGTGACTAAATTAAAGCGAGAGCTAGATGAGTTTCTGATATTACTCACGAATAAGCTGGGAAATTCCGCGTGACAAATCCCTTTACTCGGTAAGAATTGATACGCTTTAAAGACCGCCTTGGAAAAGGCATAAAGGAGTGAAGAATGAAAAAAATTCTTTCCATGATCTTGTTTGTTTCAACAATTCTCTTTCTTGGAGATTGCTCTTCCGAGGCGAAAAAAAGCGAACCGGCTTATCAACCTAATTCGGATCTTCGCACAGTAGAAGCTAGCATGATTAAAGAAGGCGATAAAAGGTTGAAGGCCGAAGCATTATTGGGTACGCCGACTGTCGAGGAAAATACTCAAGACGGATCCTTGCTAGAATGGTATCTAGAATCGACTACTTATCAAAAGAATTCTTACAAGACTTTAGCCGAAAAACCTTCTAGAATCAACGATGATACCAAGTTCATTAGAGTTGTCGTCGATAAGAAAGGCGTTATTAAAAAATACGAATATAAACTTTAATTCGCATTTTATACGTTCTATTTTACGAAAGGCCGCTAAACTTTGCGGCCTTCTTTTATCAAATATCGTCTTCTAATATATCTAAACCCGTAAAGCCGATTAGAAAATCCAGCAACTCCGCCAAGTTAAATCCGATACGAATTCCATAGCGAGCCCCTATATAGAGTTCTAATTGAAATAGAAATGCCTTCGGATAATCGTCCTTATTAAGAGGGTTTTCCATTAAAAAGTTTTGAAGTGCTTCGTTCTTTTTATTCGGGTCTAGATTTTCAATATACTTTCGAAAGAAGGCCTCTTTCTTTTGTTTTCGCCTTTCTTCGACGGGAATATTATAGAACTTTAGATATCGTATGTCGAAGCTTTTCGCTTTTTGTCTTTCATCAAGATTGTCTATTTCCGAGTTCTCAGTATTATCATTTTCCTCTTCCGGGAGTTCCGGAAATAGTAATACGGGATTCGCGCTACTATCCTCGGTGGGTTGGACTTCCACATCGGGAGCTTTCGGAACTGGAGCAGCGGCTTTAACTCCTTTAGGAAGTGCATGAAATTTATCGCTTCCTAAGATTCCGAAGATGAGTTGTTGTGAGCGATAGGATCCAATGCTGCCTCCTCGGATTCCGTATCCAGCCCCTAAATTCTTCTTTCCAGGCTCCGTTTCCCCGCCTTGAAAAACGAATCCTGCGGCTAACGGGCCGATTCTAACTCCGAGACCATAACCGGGGTTCTCAATTCCGGCCGTAAATACGTCTTGAAGATCATTCTTTCTTTGTGACCAGTATGTCGCACAATTGAAACAGAAAACGAAACTCAATAAAATCGAAAATATTCGAAAAGGAATTTTCATGAAGTAGGGAGCGGAAAATGATAAGAAGGAAACTTCCCATTCAAAGTATGGCTCTCGAACAAAACTTGGGTCTAATCGCGGGAAGGCAACCTGAAAACTCAAAATTGATTTATTGGTTTTCTTCTCCGAATCTTAAATGAAACTATCCCGGAAGTTAGAATTTTGTTACGGAAAGAACCGATGAGCGAGATAGAAAATTCCGAAATCCTTTATCCAAATGTGGCTGTGTTTGGAGGAGGGCCGATGGGGGTTTTTCTGTCTACCGTCGTTTCTGCAAAGGCCGATCGGGTATTTTTGTGGTATGGGGATCGTAAAAAAGCCGAACGAATACAGAAGGATAGATCGGCGGAACTTCTGGATGATAATGTATCTCTCCCGCATAATGTGACCGTGGTTTATGATACCGATTTTCTATCAACCGAATCTTGGGTTATCGTTTCCGCTGTCCCGTCTAGATTAAAAGAAAACATAATCGACCGTATTTGCGCTTCCCTTTCTCCAAATGAAAATCATCTAATTCTTTCATTTACGAAAGGAATCGTTTCAAGTTCAACTCGACGGAAAACCGGAAGTATTACATTTTCCGATTATTTACTTTATACGAAAGATAGATTGAACATTTCCAATCTCGAATACGCGTCTATAGCGGGGCCCAATCTTCTTTCCGAAATGAGCAAGGATCAACATAGTTTTTTTTCCGTCGCTTCGACCGGAAAAAGAGCTTCTTTTGTCGTGGAAGAATTATTCTCCGGTTCGCATAATCATACGAAGACTTACGATGATATACGCGCGATTGAAATTATAGGCGTTTTAAAAAATCCTATAGCTATCGCTTGCGGTATTGCCAGCGGAATTCCCGAATGTGGGAGCAATTTTGAAGGCGAATTAATCCGTCTCGGATTTTCGGAAATTTTAGATTTACTGAAGGCTTTGGAACTTCCTACGAAATCCGCTATGGAGTTCGGACTTGCAGATCTGATCACGACTTCAACGTCTCGTTCGAGCAGAAACCGAGCGTACGGCCAAAGATTTGTACGTAAACTGATATCCGGGGAAGATGAGCCGAATCTATTGGAGCGGCTGGAGCTCTTTTTTAATCCAAAGGAATTCATTCAAAAAGAGGTGATTCAAAGCGAATCTCATGTAGAAGGAGCATATTCGCTATCGACGATTTTGGATTTAGCTCACGAAAAAAACGTTTCGCTTCCCCTATTCACTACGCTATTCGAAATTTTAACTAGAAAAGTTTCGCCGACACAGATCATTCGATTTGTATCAAAATCCGCTAGCGACGAGATCCGAACGATCTCAAAATTTGCCGGCAAGCGCTCCGGTTTATCTTTAGCTTCGGGGCAGGAGTTTCAATATGCTCTGAGACGAAGAGTTCTCAGACATATAAACTCGCAACCAGGAATGGCCGATCGTATTTTGAAGCAATCGGGCCTACAAATTAAGGCTTTAGAAAAGAGATACGAAGAGGCTATTGAAAATAAATCGGGTACCGATTTTGCGCAACTTCCGAAAGAAATCCAACTTTGGAAAGAGACCAATAGAGCCTACGAAACGAGAGGCGCTAGAGATTTAGAAAGGATCGTCGAATTTTACGTTTCTGAAATTGCGGATGACTATCGCCCATTTTTGCGGGAGTCGTTAATACATTTGGTGGCTCCCGCGCGCTTTGCAATCGGAGGCTTTAAACCGGGAGGAGGTCTTCCTAAGATCGGCGGGTGTGTGAAGGAGGTTAAATCTCTTGCCTCCCGATATGATATTCTCTATACGCCGACTCATAGGTCTCATTTAGATTCCATTGAAGTTGCATTCGGACTTCGATGGTTAGGGTTACCTGTTCCAAGATACGCGGCGGACAAAAAAGTTATGGGAACGCCCGGGTTAGCGAGAGTGCTAAAGGCTCTTGGCGCTTACATGGTAGATAGGAAGAGAAATCGGAACCTTCTATATTTGGATTGTTTGACCCAATATTCTACGATGATGCTGGAAGCTGGAATTCCAACATTGGTCTATCCCGAAGGAACTCGTTCTCGGACAGGCGGAATCATTCCGATAAAGACCGGAATTCTTTCCACTTCGGTGGAAGCATTTAAGCATACCGGTAGCGAAGTGCTAGTGGTTCCAATCGTATTGTCCTATGAGAATGTTCCGGAAGATATCGAATTTACCGGAAAAGAGGAGCATCTTTCGTTTAAGGATTTTTTGTTCAAGAGAACGGAAGTGTTTATGGATCTATGTGAACCGATTCCCGTTTCGAGATATATTCACGAAGACGATCCGACTTTATCCATATCGCTGGAAATAACTCGCTCATGGCAGGCGCATCATCGGATTCTACCGAATCAACTCGTCGCTAAATTAATTATGGAAGAGGGCGGAGAGATCGGTCTGAATGATTTAAGATCGCTCATTTCCGAGACGATTCTATCCCGTAAAGGAAACTATCTTACTAAGGAAGCGGATGAAATTCTAAATCGTGGAATTAAAGTCTTGAAAGGAAGAGGTTTTATACGCGTTGAACGGGATATCGTCGTAGCGAAGGATCGGGAACTCTTGGAATATTACGGGAATATGGTTCCCGATCCTACTTAATCTATTCCACTTTTATCTTGGAAGCGATTAAGATCGCCCTTTTCCTCAACGAAGATATGGATTCTTCTTTGCCCGAATAAGCCAAAGCCACTCCCATTCTCCTGTATTTTCTTGTTAACGGTTTGCCGAAGATTCTAAAATCAGAGTCGGGCATTTCGGAGGCTATATCCAATCCTTTAACTATAGGAACGCTACCATCCGTTTCGGAAAGAATTACTGCGCTTGCTCCTTTCCGAACTAAAGCGATCTCGGGAATCGGTAAACCGAGAATAGCTCTTAAATGCAATTCGAATTCGTTAAAGGTTTGTGTTCCCGCAAGAGTTACCATTCCTGTATCATGAGGACGCGGAGAAAGTTCTGAAAAATAGACTTCACTCCTTGTCAGAAAAAATTCCACACCCCAAATCCCGAAGCCGCCCAATTCTCTCGTGACTTTGTCGGCCATTTCTTGCGCTGCTTTCAATTGCGAATATGAGATTTCTGCGGGTTGCCAACTTTCTTGGTAATCACCCCTTTCTTGTCGATGGCCGATTGGAGGACAAAATAGAGTTTTTCCGGATTTTTGAGTTACCGTTAACAATGTTATTTCCGATTCGAAAGGAATAAATTCCTCCACAATGATTTCAGATGCTCCTGCCCTACCTTTCGTTTGAGACGCCGTCCAGGCATTTTCTATTTCTTGGACGGAGTGTATAACGGATTGTCCTTTTCCGGAAGAGGACATGAGAGGTTTGACTACGCAAGGAATTCCAAGATTCTGCACTGCTTGCTTCAGCTCATCTAGACTAGTTGCGTACGAGTATTTCGCTGTTCTTAAATTGAGGGATTTTGCCGCCAAATCGCGAATGGATTTTCGATTCATCGTAAAATTCGCCGCTTTAGCGCTCGGTACGACGTGATATCCTTTCGATTCATATTCGTACAAACGCTCAGTCCGAATCGCTTCGATTTCCGGAACGATGAGATCGGGTTTGTGTTTTGCGACGATGCGATCCAGCGCCGATCCGTCCAGCATATCGACGATTTCCCTTTCATGGGCGACTTGCATGGCTGGAGCTCCATCATAGCTATCCACTGCGATTACGTATTGCCCGAGTCTTTGGGCTGCGATGACGAATTCTTTTCCCAATTCGCCGGAACCGAGAAGGAGTATTTTCTTTTGCATAGGGTTTGAGGAAAGGATTTCCGAGAGGCGGTAGGAAAGGGAAGGAAAAAATCGGCTTGTTCCGCACAACAAACCGATCAGGATAGATTTGCTATCTGGGATTCTGAACTTTCTTCTTGGTGCTAATTTGAAAGTTTTTATATTCCACAAAATCTATATCCTTTTTATCCAATCGAAAAACCCCTTGCGGAGAGTGAAGGATAAGAGTATCTCCGATTTGGGTAACAATTGCCCCGTTCAATTGAGTTTTATCCGTTTTATGGACCCTTTCGAGGACGTTATAAAAATTATGAATTTCCATTTCCGATTCCAGATTTTTCGAAGCTGCTTCGGATTCAATTTTGGAAAAGGCGGAATTTAGCTTTTTCTCATGGTCTTTGCGAATCGAATCCGTCAACGATATTGATTCGTTTTTATTTTCGGAATTAAGAGTTTGATCGATGAATTCCTGGTCCACGCTTACTAGGGTTTCCAGTTCCGCTTTTTCTTGAGGGCTAATTTCGATAGAATTTTTCGAATAAGATTTCACATATTCTTTCTCATCGATTTCAAGAATCTCGTTTTTCCCTTTGTTCGATTCGATACGTGTCAACACGAGCTGGACTAAATCTTCGAATTTCGGCTTTACGGAAGCTTCTTCATTTTCCGCTATCACGACTTCGTTTTCGGATAGGAATTGCTGGAATTTTTGTAACGAAGGTTTTTGAGCGATCGCTTCTCCCGTTATTTCCTGGCTCATCGGAAGTTTTAGAGTCATTGCAACTAGGCCCTCGTATACTTTGATTTTCGGGAGTTCTCCCTCTCCGATTTCAAATGAAAATGCGGTTCCGCGAACCGCCGCGATTGCAGTCGGTGCGGAAATTCTAAAGCCTTCATTGTTTCTTAATTTTCCGGTCCGAATTAAGACCCCGCCGGCACGAAGCGCTAAGTTCACGTCACGAGATTCATTACTTTGAAATGAGTCCAATCTTAGTTTGCTGAATGGTCGAACGCGAATGATCTGTCCTTCTACGGTTTGAATATCAATCGATCCCGAATTTGTTATGATCTCATCCAGAGGTTGAAGAACCGAGCCGGTTTGCAACGGTAGTTGTTCGGCTTCTCGATAAGCTTGAACAGGGCCTGTATGGAATACTACTACGGCGCCCGACTTCGGGTTTCTTCCGGAGATCCAATTCCTTATTTTAGAACAAGATAATAGAATTCCGATTAGTAGCAAAGTAATCCAGAAGGGACGAACCGCAAAGTTCCAAATTTTCATTTCTTGCGCACCTTTATAACGTAATAAGTAACAACTGGCTCGAGTGTTCTTTTTAGATTTTCTTAGAAAACGGAACTTAACAATAAAAAATTGCCGAAATCGATTCCCGCCGTCTAAAGATGAAATGTCTTGTTTTCGCTCGGTTTATAAGTTATTCCTCGTATTGAGCTTCTTTCTTTGTCTTGCATCGGAAGGAATTGCTGATTCGACTCCTTCCCGAATCGTGCGCTTTTCCGGAACTGCCTACGAGTTGGAAACCGGAAAATTATTGTATAGGGATATGCATGAAGAGTTTTGGGAGAACGGGAAGCATACGCGCTCCGTTGTCCGATATGTAGATCCCGAAGGTAAGATATTTGCTACGAAGCGAATCTCATTCCTAAGAAATCGATCATTACCCGATTTTAATTTACAGGATTTAAGAGACGGCTATTTGGAAGGCGGAGAACTTGAATCAGGAACACGGGTTCGATTGTTTGCAAGACGTAAAAAGGAAGATCCTATTAAAGAGAAAGTTGTGGATGGCGGAGATTTATCCGCTCTCGATGGAGGGTTCGATTATTTTGTGGATGATCATTGGAACGAACTCTTGGCAGGGAAGAGAATTGCCTTTAGAATTTTTGTTCCGGTCGAATTGGATACGTTCCGATTCTACGTGGAAAAAACGAAATCCGAACCATATATGGGAAAGCCGGCGCTCTTCTTACGGATGAGAATCGAAAGCTCGATATTGTCGGTCTTTGTCAAACCGATAGACTTGATTTACGATATGGAAAGTAGACGAATTATGGAATATAAAGGAACTAGCAATATCAATAATGAGAAAGGAAAAAGTTATATTGTGAGAATCGTCTACGACTTTCGATGAGAGTAATTGTAATTCAGGGCTAAAATCCGAATCGCCAGTAAGCAATTCCCAATATTCCGATTTCACGACTTAGTTTAATCCAATCGGTCTCATCTAAAATCAAACTCGATACTTCGAATTCGTTCTCTATCATGTAAATGCCGTCCTCGTTCTGTCCTAACTTTGCCATTCTAATTGAATCCGTTTTTCGAGTTATTATATTCGGTTTTGATCTTCCTTTTTTCCAAGAATATCCGTAGAGAGGAAGACCAAGCCAAATTTGATTAGGGGCATACGTTTTTCTGAGTAAAACCGTATTTTCTTTAGCCCAGGACAATCGAGTGACGGGGCCCGGTTTTGTTCTAGGGGAATGAAAATCGTAAGCCATAAGAACGACTTCATCGACCAGGTTCGCATGAAAAACGCCTTGATGAAACTCAGCAAGGTCGGTCGGAAAATGAATTTGCGGAAACAGAGCGAGAGTCAGAAGCTTACCTTTCTTTCGTAAACTAGGCCGGAGTTCCTTTAGGAAATTCTTAAACTCATCGGATAGGGAAGAGGGTAATCCTTCCACATCTAAATGGATTCCTGCGTATGCCGGATGTTCGGAAAGAAATCGGAGTAAAGCTTCATGCATTTCATGTTTCTTTGCTGCGATCTTGAGCAGTGACGCACCGGTTTTAGGTTTGAATGTAATTAGGGGGATCCAGCGAACCCCTTTGGAAAGCCCTAAAGTTAATAGTTGCTTCGGGGGATTGCTATATCGTATTTTTCCGTCGCCTTGAATTACGGTACCTGTAAAACAAATAGTTACATCGGGGCGCAAATGCTCCTTCCAAAACGACAAATCTTTGCTTTCTAAATCTTCCTCCAGCACATAAAGCCAGATTGGCGAATGTCGTTCGGCTGATAAGGGACATAGAAAAAAGCATGAGACGACAAACAATAAAATATAAAAGAGAGAAAAGCGGATCATTTCTTCGTCCCGTAATATTAGGGAAACCTATTTAGGATTTTTCTTCAATCCTGATTGTCCGTCCTCCGATTTTATAAGAAGGACCGGAACGACGGGATTGGGAAGGATGCGAACGATGGCTCTCATAAACACAGGAACCGAGGAATTAATCCGAGACGGGTTAGAGAGACTCGGATTACTCTCCCCGTCTAAAAAGGCAGAAGTTTCATTTTATTCTTCTAGCCTCTTTGAGCTATATTCGGTCAAGTTACAAGACGGTTCCAGAATCGCGGTAAAAGTCATACCAAAAAAGGAAATGGCCGAAGCGGAAGCGGAAGGTCTTGAGCAACTTTGCAGACTAGGAGTTC
Source organism: Leptospira fainei serovar Hurstbridge str. BUT 6 (assembly GCF_000306235.2). Taxonomy (NCBI): domain Bacteria; kingdom Pseudomonadati; phylum Spirochaetota; class Leptospiria; order Leptospirales; family Leptospiraceae; genus Leptospira; species Leptospira fainei. The sequence continues at coordinate 904,824 of NZ_AKWZ02000010.1, read as the reverse complement.
GTGTTCCGGAATGTTTTGGAACGGTGAATTTAGGAAAAGTTTCCCTTCTTGCCATGGAATTTGTCGAAACCGGTTCCTCTGCTCGCTTTCGCGAGGATCTGATCGCAAGTCTTAAGAATTTATATCGCGGTGAATTCGGATCCTGGGGTTGGAAACGCGATAATTTTATAGGGTCCCTTCCGCAGCGGAACGGTTGGTTTTCAAGCTTCGAAGAATTTTTCTGGCAAGATCGCCTAAAACCTCAAATAGAATTAGCACAAACTAGAAAGCTCCTCACCGAGAAAGATATAATATCCATCCGAACGGTTTTCGATAAGTTTACCGACGAATGGGGATTAAATCGAATACAGCCGAGAATGATTCACGGAGACTTATGGTCCGGTAATGTATTACAGGGAAAGAATGGGCATGCGTACTTGATCGATCCGTCCGTTGCCTATTCCCACCCCGAACAAGATTTGGCAATGCTGCAGTTGTTCGGTAGCCCTATCAACATAGAAGATATGCAGGATATTATCTCCACTTGCGGATTGGATGATCCTATGCATCTTAAAGATAGAATTCAATTTTGGCAAATCTATCCCGTCTTAGTTCATGTGAATCTTTTCGGCGCATCTTACCTAACCAGCTTACGACATATTCTGCGGTACTACGGTACAATTTAATACTTTTCTTGAAGGATTCTTCCCGTCATAGTCTTTGGGAGGAAGCAATAGATTTTCGGAGAAGATCCGTTTGACCAAATCATTAAAACCTGGGAAGGCAGGGGAGCTTTCCTCTAAAGCAAAACCATCCGAGTTAGAACCGAGAAAGGCTCCCTCTCAAAAGCGCGCCATTCAACGCGTACAAAATATATTGGATGTCGTTGCTTCCCTTTTAGATGAAGTCGGAGCGGAAGCTATCACGACTAATCTGATCGCGCAAAAAGCCGAAATTCCCATCGGTTCCTTATACCAATATTTTCCGAATAAGCATGCGATTTTAAACGCCGTTGGTAAGCGACATCTTGAGCGGGTAAATGCCATGTTCATGGGTTTTCTTTCGGTCGAAGTGGATGATACCGGTTGGCCGGAACTGATTGATAATGTAATCGACGCGTTTGCTAATCTTTACTTAACCGAACCGGGATTCGTGCCTCTTTGGTCGAACATCAAAATGGATCCCGAGTTGGTCGAGATCGACCGAGAAAATAATCGTTACATCGCTTCCAGCGTTTCAAATTTATTTTCTCGGATCGTCCCAGGAATGAAGGAAAATCCGGAGGCAGAAATCATTTCTCGAATCATTGTGGAGGTAACCGATTCAGTTTTATCTCGTTGGTTGCGAGAAAAGGAAGATCCGGTTCTTGCCGAAAGCATTCTGCGAGAACTAAAGGTCATGTTGAAAGCGTATCTGACTCATTATATCGAAGGGAGAACACTGTGAGAGCGTTCATCTTCGAATTTCCGCTTACTGCGTTCTTTGTTTTACTTATTACAATTTCTCAAATCGTACTGAACGCTTTCGTTCCGAACGAAATGCTCGAAGCGTTCTTTATCAGTCGTCCGGGAGAATTCTATCCCTGGAAGTGGATCGGGATGGCGTTCCTTCACGCGGATTTCACCCATTTGTTCTGGAACATGCTTTTTCTTTTTTTCTTGGGAAGAATCGTTGAATATAAAGTGGGAAAAGCAAAGTGGCTTTTGTTTTTCTTTATGGGGGCTTTTATTTCCGGATTTTTAGATTCGTTAGTAAGAGGATTGTTTCTGGACGATTCCAGTCCTGCAATCGGGGCTTCCGGAGCCGTTTCAGGATTAGCCGCCGTTGCCGCTCTTTTGTCCCCCTTTTCTATGCGCATTCGAAAGCGAAACTATCCGTTTCCTATTTTTGCTCTCGCGTGGCTTATGGTATACTCGGATATAACAAACCTATTTGCGAGAGACCAGGTGGCTCATTGGGCCCATCTAGGCGGATTTTTATCAGTAGTATTCGCGGCCTATTTTTTGAATAATAAAGAAAGGCAGCAATTGCATACCGGATTCGTATTGAATCTAGTATTCGTAATCCTGCTTCTAATACTCGGATTTCTCGTAGGAGGCAGATAGTTGGAAATCGTGCAATTTTCAGCATTTGAATACAATCGGGACGATACTTTTTCGGTATCCGAATATCGCATGGAAGGGACGGAGACGGACGGTTGGAAGATTTTCCGCAATCAGGATCTTTACCTCTCTCTTGGGAAAGGATATAAACTTCTTAAAACGGAACTTTGCGGAATATGTTCGACCGATTTAGACCGGCGATTTCTTCCGTTCGCGCTACCGCAAGTCATAGGTCATGAAGTATTGGCTTCCGATCCGGCAACGGGAAAAAAATTCGCATTAGAAATTAATGATACGGTAGTTTCAAGGGGGGAGGAAGAGGATTCGTTTTGTAAGCGAGGTCTTTATACGCATAGTCCCAGTCGTCAAGTTTTAGGCATCGATCGGTTGCCCGGGGGGTTCGGAAAATTCGTATTGGCTCCCGTAGGGGCTTTGGTGGATGTCGAAACTCTTGACGATAGAGAGGCGATTCTACTGGAACCGTTTGCGGCCTCGTTGCATGGCGTGGAAGTTTCCTTGGAGAATGCCTCCGATAAACCGAAACGAATTGCCGTCATAGGCCCAAGACGATTGGGATCATTAGTATTGGCGGGACTCGAGTTATACAGAAAACAAAAAAATCTGGATTATAAAATCGTTGCCATCCTTCGCAGAAGCGAGCTGAAAGCGACGTCTTTTGGGGTCGGTGCGGACGAAGTGTTCGTCTTTCCGGGTTTGGATAGGAATTCGAGAGATTCGCTTAAAGGGGAACGTTATTATAAGGAGTCGTCTTCCAATCCGGAAGAAGTCTCTTGGAACAATCTACACGATACGTTCGATATCGTATTCGATACAACCGGGGCAATCGATGGTCTGGAACTTTGTATGGATTTAACTCGTAAGGAAATCCATCGCAAGACTACGAACGGACAAGCTTCCCTCGGAATTTCAAATTTGACGGAGCTCGTAGTCGATGAACTCTCGATTTTACCGCTACAAAAAGGATTTCAGAATCTTTCTTGGGGAATGAATTCCGCTCCGGAGACTTGGGTCTTTTTAGAGAAGGGAATTCGACTCTCCACCGAAGAACAGAAATGGATCGACGAGGCTCGTGAAGCCCATACCAAATTTTATTCCGGTTCGATCTTAGAAGGGGAATCTTTTTTAAAGTCTCAGGAATTTACCGGTGATCTGCACCGATTTGATTTTGCGATTTTGAAATCGGTTTCCTCATTGGACTTAGCAATCAGGCCCGGCGCTAAGGAAGCCTCTTCCTTGCTTAGGCCGAGAGGTTTTATTCTGATCCCCGTCGATTCGGGAATATCCGAATCCAATCCGTTTCTGCATTGGGTCGTTCGAGGGGGAGTCTTACGAACTAGCCGATGCGGGGATTTTCGCAAAACTCTTTCTTTTCTAGCTCAGGAAAAAGGTTTTTTAAAGAATGTTTCCGACCATCTGCTCGGCGGGGAGTTTTCCGCTTTGGATCTTCCGAAAGCTTATGAAGAGGCGAGAAAACCGACTAAGATAAAAGTGATTGTCAGACACGACCCATATTGATCGATTATCCGAGGTCCCCTTGGAGGGGAAATTTTTGAACAAGCACGGTTTTTTCCAAATTACGCAAAAGGTTTTTTTAAGAAGGGGATCCGAACTTCTGATCCTGAGAGACCGAAAATCGGGATACGGTGATTTGCCCGGCGGACGAATGAATGAGGACGAGTTCTATGGAGATTGGCAGGAAAGTCTTTCTCGGGAACTGGCGGAAGAAATGGGAAACCGATGTGAAATTAAAGTTCATCCGAGACCTCTCTTCGTGCACAAGCACAGAGTAAGTGAAGGCAATCATCCTTGTGTCATCATCGCCTACCATGCCGAGTTTATTGGAGGAGAAATCATGCTCTCGGACGAACATGATTTCATTTCTTGGGTCGATGCAAAAACCTACGATCCACGAGGATTGTTTTTCGAATATATGTTGGATGCGATTTTGTTGTACCAAAAGGAATATGTTCCTCTTTTGCCGAACGGAAAATTAGAATTAGGAGGACGAATCCTTTGAATCCATTTTGGAGAAATGCAATCGCTTCCCTTTTCTTAGTTCCGATTTTTTTCGGAATCGGTTGGCTCTTATCGGGAAAGACGATAGGAGATGAAGATTTTATATCCGGTTTGCCTCGGAATGAGATCCGGTTTTATTCTTCCGGGTATAACCGAAAATCCGGAAACATTCTCTTACTCCAACTGGAATTTAAGCCTGAATATTATTCGAAGGAAGATCGCTTACGGGACTGGCTTGAAAAACCCCTTATTATCGCAAAAGAAAAGGGATTGTTGGACAAATCGACGATCGTCGTTTATCCTCCGGAAATTGGAAATTATTTATTTCTAGTTGGGCAGCGTTCGGAAGTATTCCAAGCGGAATCCGAAATCGGATCCTGGAAGCGAGCGGTTTTTTTTACAAGAATCTCTTATAACGGATTGAGAAACGGTTTATTTTTCGAGGACGAGATCGCTAATTTTCTCGCCAAAACTTCGGTTGAAAGATATCAGCGGATTTTTGCCACGCTTTCGAAAACTTACGGAGTAAATATCCTTGCCGGTTCTATCGTACTTCCTTCCCCGAAGATAGCGGAAGATCTTATTTCGATTGCTCCCGGAAATTGGGAAGAACGAGCTTATCTTTTTACTCCGGAGGGAAAACTCCATAATGACTCCTTAAAAAGAACGAAATTTAAGGACGGTTCGTTATCGCTTTATTTAAATTCCCGATCGAATAAGATCGAGTTCGGAGTCTGGACGATTCCGTTCAATTTTGCCAAGCTGGGTTTTCTTTACGGCGAAGAATTCGGATCTCCGGAGATGGAAGATATCGTAAAGAAAACTTTCGTTTCCCGTTGGGTGGTCTTGGGAGCTCCCACGGAGGAAGGAAAATTTCGGGATTGGATTTCAAAATCAAATTTCGAAACAAGCTGCGAGATATCGTTCTCCGGTAATGCTTGGGATCGAAAACTGCCGGGAACAAGTTTCACAAAAACTAGATATGGTAATCCCGAGCCTAAAGAAAACGAAAGAGGAACGGTTCTTTTGAATATCTATCTTTAACGAATTTTATTTATTTCGAACTTCTTCGTAGAGTTTCAAAAGTGTCCAGTCGTCATCCGTAAATTCCAGGCCGGTCAGATAGAGCCCACCTACCTCCGTCTCACAAAGAATTTTCTCCGGATGAACGATCCAAGTTCTTTCGCATAGCAAGGGCAGCACTTGGCTTTTTCTTAATGGACCCCATAAATGCACTTTACCCGAGTAATTGGATAAGTACTCGTTCTTCGCGTTTAATTTCCACGGATTCGATTCTTTTCTACTTACGGTAAAGAGTTTCGTAACACTGGGTTTCCCTTTACCGTATTGAAGTCTTCTCAAATGGAGGCGGCCGATCGTTCCGCCTAAATAAAAGGCCGAATCACCGGGACCATAATAAAGCAGAGGGCTTATCACTTCTTGATCGAGCTTATCCGCACTTCTCTTATCAGGTTGAAAGTAATAGAGCGTATAGGATCCGGCGTTTCCGGAAAACAGCAGAAAATCCTTTCCAATCGGATATAAAAAGAATCGGGATTTTAGATTCGGAAACGGTGGAACTATTTTCTCCTTACTCAAAACAAGTTTCGGAGTTCTCGGTTCTATCGTCCGTTCTTCATACAATTGATTGTCTACGAAGTAAAAAATCTTAGATCCGTCGTCGGAGATTCCGCCTCGATTACGGCAGGAAATCTGGGCGCCGGATTCGTAAAGCAGGGAATTGTCCGTTAGAGAAATTGCAAATAGTCGGCAGCCGGTCGCCATCGGATATTCGGAAAGCGCAAACTTTGCATTCAGCGAAACCGCCATCGAAGCCGGAATTTCATCCAGTTTTTTAGTTTCCGTTCGTCCTTCTAATAGATCCTTGACGGTCAATTTATTATCTTCCACGTAAACCAAACGCTTTCTATCATGAGAAAGTTCCACGATCCGAACGGATTCGGGCTTTTCCTCCGATAGAATTTCATCGTCCGATTTCGGATGAAGGAGATAGTTCTTTAAGAGCTCGGTAGCTTTCTCGTACTTTTCCTCTTCCACAAGTCCTTGAATTTCTTCGATTAGACTTTCCTGTTTGCTTTTGCAATTCGTTAGAATGAAGAGGAGCAAAATAGGAAGGACAAAAATTCTCCGTAATGAATCGGAATTATTCATGCTGGTCAGGCTATTTCCTCCGCCCATGGTTCGTCAGAAGGAACTGAAATGATTTCTTTTGAAAATACGCTTTGCGCACGACTCGCGATTTTCCGGGTTTCACTGTAAGAGAGACCTCCTGAAACGGCGGAGCCAAGTATCGGGAGCCAAAAATTCTTCTTTTTAACCTTAGGCATTTTTGAGCTACTCAAGGCCTTTGCGACTCCGAGAATTCCTTGGCTGAGCAATTTCCATGTAGCAGGTCTAACTAGTATTCTCGCACCGACTTCTTTTAATAAATTCCTGAAAAAGGAGGTTTTATCTTTAAAGAGACAGTATGCCATCAGTTCGGAAGTAACTTGCGATTCTTTGCCGTATAATGCGGCTATATCTTTTACGAGTTTGCCTTGGATTCGAAGGACCAAAAAAATTTCCGGCGCCACCGTCACGGCTCCGATTCCACCTGTAGGTAACGAGAGAGCAGCGCTTGCAAGAGCAGTTTGGATCGAGGCCCTCTGGGTTAAGCTTTGTATAAAATCGGAGGGTTCGCCGATTGTCTTAGCGTACGGACTTCTATAGGAGTTTAACCCGGACAGAAGTGAGAGGATTCGGTCGGAAACCTCGGAAAGAAGCGAATTATAGTTTTCCATGGAAGAGAGTGGGGTATTAAGGCAATGGGAACCTGTTTCTATGTTAGATAGACTAGAAAAAATACAACAAAAATACCTGAAAATCTCGGATGAACTGACCACAGCGTCCAATCCTGACGATTTAAAGCGGCTTTATAAGGAACGGTCTCGTCTCACTCCTTTATTTGAAAAGATTTCAGAGTACCAAAAATTAATTCAAGATAGAAAAGACGCCGATGAGCTTCTCAAAACGGAAAAAGATGGGGAAATGCGTTCCATGTATGAAGAGGAGAAACGATCGGCTTCGGAACGAATCGAATTCCTTGAAAAAGAACTGGAAGTGATGTTGCTCCCTCCCGACCCAAATTCCGGCAAAAATATTTTGGTGGAAATACGTGCCGGAACCGGCGGTGACGAGGCGGGACTATTTGTAGCCGATTTATACCGGATGTATACCAAATACGCCGATAAACAGGGAATCAAACACGAAATTATCGACTCTTCCCCGACAGGAATCGGCGGGCTAAAAGAAATCGTTTTTGCTTTAGAGAACGAACGAGCCTACGATCTTTTTAAATTCGAAGCGGGAACTCACCGTGTCCAACGTATTCCTGCAACCGAATCAGGTGGACGAATCCATACGAGCGCCGTAACCGTCGCAGTTTTACCGGAAGCCGAAGAATCGGAAATTAATATCAACGAAAACGATCTGCGAATCGACGTTTATCGTTCCTCGGGATCAGGCGGACAGCACGTAAACACTACCGACTCGGCGGTGCGGATCACACATATCCCGACCGGTATCGCTGTCGCCTGCCAAGACGAGAAATCGCAGCATAAGAATAAAGCAAAAGCGATGCGAATTTTAAGCGCTCGTATCTTGGAAAAGCAGGCTGAAGAAAAGAAAGCGGCCGCAGATGCATTGAAAAAGCAAATGGTCGGAACCGGGGATCGTTCGGAAAGAATTCGGACATACAACTTTCCCCAGGGACGCTGCACTGATCATCGCATCGGCTTTACGAGTCATAACCTTTCTGGTATAATGGAAGGCGACTTAGATGATTTAATAGGTGCCTTAACGGAAGAAGATAGAGCCAAGCGACTGGCAGAATCCCAAGCTCATTAGGAAAAGCTTCGGTTTATTGGGTTGAAGTTTCCGGGTTCGGGTTTGCGATGGTAGACGGATCATGTTAAAGGAAGTTGAAGAGTCATTTCGAAGAATTTGCGGCGAAAGAATCCCGTTTTCCAATATTCACGCTGTATCGATGAGCCTTCCCCAGGTGCTAGACGTTGTAGGCTATGAAGAAAAGCGAGTCGAAACTCTTTCCCGTTTAAAGGCCGGTTATCCTAGATTCGTAGCTCATGCTTACGTCGAAAAAATCCTAGATTATAATCGGGAAACAAAAGGAGTCGAGGGTCCTCAATTCATCCTAAATTCTCGAAAAGCCGCCGAGCATATTATCGATCTTTTTAAGATAGAGAACGCTGTCATTTTCGAAGATGAGGGAATCGTTACATTAAAGATTCCCGCCGGGAAAGAGAAAGAGGGCGAGGTTCTCTCCTTTATACAACATACAGGATGTCTTGTCTCTTCTCGGAAGGCAGAGGATTATCTATTTAAGAAAGGACTTATCGATTCTATATATCCTGAAGAAACACGCACGCAGGATGCGGAGAGCCGGATCATTCGCGATCTTAAAGACTTATATCCTGGAAAAAATTTGGAAGTCTTTCTTACGAATTCCGGGATGAACGGAATTTATACCGCCTTCAAAGTTCTTGATGAGATTCGGGCTAAGGAGGGGAAAGATCTTTGGCTTAGACTCGGCTGGCTATATGTGGATAATATTAGAATATTGGAAAAGTATTCACGCGGCTCTCATATTTTTCACGAGGTTGGAGATCTTACCGAGTTAGAGGAATTCCTGGAAAAAGAAGGAGATCACGTCGCGGCGATTTTAACGGAGTCTCCAACTAATCCGCTAATACAAGTTCCGGATTATCCTAAACTTAAGGAATTGCTAGCGCGATACGGAATCCCCTTAGTAGCGGATATTTCAGTAGCCGGATCGGCTGTAGTTGATTTATCTCCGTTTGCCGACGTGATTGTCGAAAGCTTGACTAAGTTCGCGTGCGGGCACGCAGACGTGATGATGGGCGCTGTCTTTTTAAATCCTGCTTCGCGGTATTTTCATCAATTGAAGGATCGATGTCTTGATTTTACCGAGCGACCCTATGTTCGCGATATGCAACGTATGGCTTTCGAGGTGGAAGGATACCAGGAAAGAGTTAAAGCGATCGGTAAAAATGCCGCAATTCTCGCCGAGTTTTTCCAAAAGCATCCTAAAATCAAAGCAGTGCATTGGAGCGGCTCCGAAGAAAATCACGGAAATTTTTCTAAAATCGCCCGAGATAAAAATCTTCACTGCGGTGTGATCACGATAGAACCCGGTATTCCTCTAGAACAGTTTTATAACTCCCTGGAACTTTTAAAAGGTCCAAGCTTCGGCACCGAATTTACATTAAATATGCTTTATATGTATTTGGCGCATTATGAACTCGTCTCCACTGAAGCCGGACGAGGATTCTTGAAAGAAGTCGGACTAGATCCGAGTCTGGTGAGAATTTCGGTCGGGCGAGAAAATCCGGATCTTCTCATGGCCGAATATAAAAAAGCCCTAGGTGATTAAACTAAGGCTTAAATTTTTGAATTATTCTCGATTCAAAGGACTTAGAGAATAACGCTTACACGGCCGATCGGGCGAACGCTTGAGTCGTTCGTGTTTCCGATGGAAGTTGTAAAACCTTTTTGTATAAAAAAGGAAATATTCCGAACTTTCCGATCCCGAATATGTAGATCGCGATGACGGAAGACAGCACGCCGATAAACCAACCTAGCTGGTGAATGAGTAAACTAGAAACAATCGCAAAACCGAGCGAACCTACGAATACCGTCGCAAAGAAAGCGACTGTTGATCCTATCGCCGAAGGTGATGATACGATGGGAAGCTCAGGAGAAACGGAGGTCTCCCATCCTTCCCGTTCGATCTTTAGCAAGGATACGATCAAAGTCGGGATTAGGATAATTCCCATCGCATATAAGGTGATGGCAACGTCCGATAAAAGCCAATGTTGAGCGGTTAACCAAGTCCAATCGTTTTGAAAAGCATCCTTGGTCGGAGAGAAAAATCTCATATAACCGGATCCGTCCCACCCATGAACTAGCAGGAAAAACATTCCGAAATAACCGAGAGGAATTTGAAGATATGCCTGGAAGGCTTTTCCTGCTTTCAGGAGAGCCCAAACTACCCAGAAACCTAAAATTCCCTGTGAAATATTCGTTAAGCCGAATAGCGCTACAAGCCAGCCGGGCATTCCTTTATCGCCGGCATGCATCGTTTCCCAACTTGTAAACTGCCAAACAAGGTACAGACCTGATGGTGCGAATAGCAGCGATAAATACAGCAGATTCGCTATGAAATACGTATTCTTCCAAAAAGAAACCGGCTTTTGTTTTTGAGAAACCGAAGCCAGGCTTCCCGGAGCCGTTTCTCCTTCTTGTAATTTTCTGATTTGCCTGGCGGCTGCGATAGCGTAACCGGCTCCTAATCCGTACGACCAAAAAACGTCTACTTGAACCATTTCAATTATCTCCAAAAGGAATTGAATAAAGAATGACATGTCATTCAGTTTTGTCAATACGGAAATCGTAAAATTAGGGAGTTGGATTTGAAAAAGAGGAGATCCGAGTAAAATCGACTTTACCGAGTTTTCTTAAAAGTCTTAGATGTGGTCATTGGATGGGTTAACTTAGTTAATGAGGTAATCCTGTGAATCGAAAGAAAATATTCGAAATAAAGAGACTCTTCCTTACTTTTCTTTTGCTACTTGGTTCGTGTCGATTTTTGGGTGTGGGTTCCATTCCCTTGAATGAATTGAAATCTAAGTACGCGAATTCCGAATCGAAGTTTGTTCAAATCGACGATCTTAATATCCACTATAAGGATGTGGGAAGCGGCCCGGTAATCGTTTTGTTGCATGGAGTCTGCTCTTCTCTCCATACTTGGGACGCTTGGAGCGAGAAGTTAAAACATAAATACCGCGTCATAAGACTTGATTTACCGGGACACGGATTGACCGGACCTAATTCGGATATCAATAAACTGGATCTTGAGGAAGGAGTTCGAACTCTGAATAAGTTTTTGACCGCATTGAAGGTCGATAAGTTTTACTTGGTCGGTAATTCGATGGGCGGTTATATTTCCTGGAATTATACTCTTCAATTTCCCGGAAAAGTGCAGAAATTGGTCTTAATCGACGCAGTCGGATATGCGCAACCGTTACCGCCTATGATTGCGTTTGGAAGTCATCCGTTGGTAAGTCCTTTCGCAAAGTATGTTCTCCCGAAATTTCTGATAGATTCTAGCGTGGAGCAAGTATACGGAGAAAAGAGCAAGGTCACCCAGGAAATCAAAGACAGGTATTCGGACCTGTCTATGAGGGAAGGCAACCGTAAGGCGTACAATTATTTCTTCGTGCTTGCTCGAGAAAAATTTACGAATCCGAATTTGTCGGCAGGAATTAATCGAATAGCACGACCCATCATGGTAATGTGGGGAACGAAAGATGAATGGCTTACTTACGAATATTTCGGAAATTGGAAGCAGGATTTACCTAGAGCAAGATTCGAAGTATATGAAGGTGCAGGGCATATTCCTATGGAGGAGATTCCGGATAAGACCGTAAAGGATTTCGAGGATTTTATAGCTTCTAAATAAGAGACTGCCAGAACTATGAAGAAGTACCGGGCGAAAAATTCCCGTTCGGTACTTATTTTTTTTTCATCCCTTCCAGCATAAGTTTAGGCATCTCTTCCATCCAACGCCTTGCAAATTTAGGATCCTTACCGGATGAAACGCTGATTCGAATTCCTTCAAACATCATCGCATTAATTGCTTGGGACGCGATCCTCGTATCCAGATCTTTTCGGAGAAATTCTTTTCGAACTCCGTTCTTCAAATAAAGCTCGGTCAGTTTCGCGCTCTTATCGATCCCAAGTCGGACCTTTCTTTGAATCGCTTCGTCCAGGCCCATCGCGTCGAAAAAGACGATTTTTCCTTGTCGAGGATCATTACCGAAAAGCAGAAAAAATTTCTCGCCTATGTTGAGAATCTGTTGTCGATATTCCTCCAGACTATTGGATTTATCGGGACTTTCGTTTCGAACTACCTCGATCATTCCGAATAAAATTCTATCTACGATTGCGTGGAGAATATCGAGTTTATTTTTGAAATATCTATAGCAAGTCCCGTGACCGATGTTTAATTTTCCGGCTATATCGGCAATTCCCGCTTCATAATACCCCTTTTCGGAAAATACCTCTAAGGCAGCTTCTAATATTTGTTCCCTTCGCGCCTCTGCGCGATTTGCAATTGGACTAGGGGGCTTTGCTTTCATTGCAATCCTTACTCGTTCGAAAGTAGGTGGGGTGCAAGGACTTTTCTCTTTAAGGAAGTGCAAACCGAATTCTGAAACTCGTTCCTTTGCCTGCAGAACTCGAAAAGTCCAACTTTCCCTTTAGTTGACGGGTTAAAACCTGCACTAACGTCAATCCGAAAGACGGACTTTCGAAAGGATCTAGGTCGCTCGGTAAGCCGAATCCATTATCCGAAACTTCCAGAATTCCGATTTCCTTTTCTTTTCGGATTCTCACGATAACGATTCTTTCTCCCGATTCAGGCATGAATCCTGGGGGGAATGCGTATTTAAAACAATTCGTAAGAAGTTCATTTAACACTAATCCGAGCGGGATCGCGATACTTACTTCCAAGTTTAAGCATTCCATCTCCATTTTTAAGGTTACTTCGGGCTCGACCTTATAGGCTGAACGAATTTTTCCGGATAAGCGCTCCGCATACCCTGAAAATTCTATATCCCCTAAATCTTTAGATTGGTATAACTCGTCATGTATTAGCGCCATTGTTTGAATTCTATGCTGACTTTCCGCGAAGGCCTCGTGTATTTTCGGGTCGTTGACGTATTCCGCCTGGAGGCTGAACAGGCTTGAAATCGCTTGTAAGTTATTTTTTACCCTATGGTGAATTTCTTTTAGCATTACGTCTTTTTCCCGTAATGAGGCTTTTAGTTGGCGCTCTGCTTCCTTCTTCCCGGTGATTTCTTCCGCCGTTACGATTACGGACGAAAAAGTTTTTTCAAATTCCGGAGGGAGAGACCAACGCAAAGTCGCTTCGAATTTCGTTCCGTCGCAGGAAATCAAGAACGTATCATACTCGAAAATTCTGGATCCTTGTCGAATGCAGTATAGAAGTTTAATAAATTCCTTAGACTCTTCTATATTATAAATGCTTCTCGACGCGGAAAATGCTTCCTGTTTGGATTTTGCACGAAACATTTTTACCGATTCGCGATTTGCATCGATAACTCTGATGGATCGAGAACATTCCCTTACGAAAGATGGATTCCTGGCGAGAAATCGATAAAATTCTAATTTTCCCATGACTGGAAGAGAATCCAGGAGCGCCTTCACCTGACTGTAATCGCATTCGAAAATTGCGATAGGTACGTTTTCGAAAAGACCTTTATATCTCGCCTCGGTTTTTCCTAACGAGACGTTGGATTTACTCAATTCCTGTGTTCGGTCATTGATTAATTTCTCTAATTCCGCGTGAGAAAGAATTAGTTGTCGTTCAGCTTCTCTTCGCTCTCGGACCACCGATAAGACAAGTAAAGACGTAATGGAAAGTGCGGATAAAAAGCTTTGTAATAGAAGTAAAGATATTTCCCGGGATGAAGCTATAAATTGGGAAGAACCGTGAAAGGCACCAAAAATCGCCAGACCCGAAATTAAAGTAAGTGATAAAGAGGATTCGCGGATTCCGAATTGAAGAGAGGACCAAACGACCATGGTGACTAGCAGGTAAGAAATCGGAAAATCCACTTCCAGCGTGCGAACGCGGAAGACATTAAAAATCACGGCCGCGAATAAAAGTAATAGGAGTATGATCGGGAAAGTTTCCTTCAATACGCTTTTCTTTATATGGGATCGTTCCGGTCTCAGCCATGTCAAGAAGAACGGAAAGTATAAGAAAACACCTAGAGAATCACCCAACCACCAAAAGACCCAAGTCGAAGGAATTGCTATCGCGGGAATGATTCCCAGTAAATAGAGTCCTGCATTTGCGACCGAAGCGCTGACCGTGCAGACTATAGTTTCAAACCATAGAAACCGAATTACGAAGGACGTCTTTTGTGTTAGATCGATATTGGGTATAAATTTATGATAAAGAAGTGACCCTAAGAAAGCTTGCGTACCGCTCCCGATTCCGATAATTATGGCTCCCCAGAACTGCGGAGCGAAGGGCGCGGACAAAAGAATATCGGATTTGATTGAGATATTATAGAAAAAAGACCCGAGCATTACGCCGAATGCCGCTTTTCTTCCGAACAGTATGAGTGCAGCAAGCGCCCAACCGGAAGCCGGCCAGACGGGGGATGCATATCCCGAATAAGCGGCCGTATAAAAACCTATATGAGCGAGGAGGAAGTATATAAAGGCGGTAAGTAAGATTTTTGCTACCGATGAAAAGACCTTACTTTCTTTGTAGGATGTGAAAGGTTGAAGAGAAATCATTTCGCTTTATTTACCGGACTTCTTTCTAAAAAAGGGTATTTGACCTTCTCACTATGAATTGGCTCGAGCGTACTCATTTCCAACCTTTTGTATTTCTTGGGAAAGGCTTTTCTCCGTCGGAAAAACCTACTATAATTTTCCCGAGAGAAGTTCTTACTACTAATCGACGAAGTCAAGTTCGTAAAATCCTCCGAGAAATTGACTTAAAGGTCTTAAGCGGGTTGTATGCGGTAGGCTGGCTCTCTTACGAAGCCTCATCGGTCTTTTTGAACGATGATCAATGCGAGGTAGACGCGCCTTTCGACTCTCCACTTATATGGTTTGGAATCTTTGACGAATATCAGACCTTGGACGAGGAGGATTTGGTCGAATGGAAGGCTTCTTTTAATAAGGATGGTTACGTCCTAGACTTTGAATCATCTCTAGATTTCGACGAATTTGAAAATTCCGTTCTGAAGATAAAACAATTCCTTCAAAAGGGTGACGTATATCAAATTAATTACACTTTTCCCTTGAACCTTGCCCAATTGGGGTCACTTGGAAAGCTTTTCTTCGATCTCCGTAAAGCGCAACTCGTTCCGTACGAGGCATGGTTTCGTACTGGAGAATCAGGCTTAAATAATGCTCGGCGGGATATCTTATCTTTTTCTCCGGAACTTTTCTGGCGACGAACGGGACGGGAAATTCGGACTTTTCCGATGAAAGGCACGAGACCCAGAGGAAGGACAGAAGAAGAGGATCTTCGTTTAAGAAATGAGTTAGCTGATTCACCCAAAGATAGGGCTGAAAATTTAATGATCACGGATTTGCTTCGAAACGATTTGGGAAGAATTTCCGAATTCGGTTCGGTCGGAGTTCCTAGACTCTTTTCGATCAAAGAATATTTTACCGTTTTCCAAATGGTAAGCGAAGTTCAGTCGGTTCTGCGAAAAGAAATCGGCTTATCGGAAATTTTCGAAGCCCTTTTTCCGGGCGGTTCCATTACGGGAGCTCCTAAATTAAAGGCGGTCGAAATTATCGCGTCTTTGGAAGACGAGAGAGGTATTTATACCGGTGCGATTGCTTTGCTTTCGCCGAACGGAGAAACGGTTTCTATTCCCATTCGGACTTTGGAGTTTGTGGAACAAACTTCGGGAATACGAAAAGGGAGGTTAGGTGTAGGAGCCGGCATTACGATCGATTCCGAACCGTATGAAGAATGGAACGAATGCTGGGCCAAAGCAAGATTTATGACGGAATCCTTAAATTCTATCGGAGGAAATTTTTCGATTTTTACTTCGATGGTTGCTAAGAGGGGAACCATTTATTTTTTAGACGATCATAAGGAAAGAATGAGCCGATCCGCGCGAGAACTCGGATTTCCGTTTTCCGAAGAGCTTTGGAACGAGTCGATCTCGGAAATTAAAAAGAAAAGTGAAATGGAGAATAAAAAAAACTTCCGTATTCGAATGATCCTAGATTTCAGGGGCGCACTTTCGTCGGAAGTTGAGTTGTTTGTGGAAAATAAAAAAGAAGGACCGATTATAGTTTCGGGTAAAGCCTTGGAGTGCGGACCGTTGAGTAAACATAAAACGACCGTTCGGGAAATTTTCCGGAAGGAGAATTATAAGGCTTTCGAAGCGGGTTATCTGGACGCGGTTTTTCTAAACGATAAAAAGATTCTGCTGGAAGGATCGATACATTCCATTTTTTTAAGAATCGATGGAAAATGGTTCACACCGTCTTTAAAATCCGGTATTCTCCCCGGCGTTTATAGAAAGAAATTATTGAATAAGTTGTACGCTTCGGAAACGGATCTTTCACTCGAAGATTTAGATCGGGCGGATCAAGTTATCTTAACGAATGCCGTTAGAGGAATAAGAAGAGTGACGAGGATAGATCGGGAATGAGAATTTTTTTGGGTATTTCTCTTCCGGATCGGGTGCGGGAGGTCCTGGCCGGAATCTGCTACGGGCTGGAGGGAGCGAGATGGGTTTCCCCCGAAAATTTTCACATTACCCTCGTTTTTTTGGGGGAGATTTCCCCGGACAAGGTCGAACAAGTGCATGAAATTTGCGCGAGTATTGTAGTAAAACCCTTCTCGGTAAGTCTGAATGGGTTAGGTTGGTTTAGGCAAAAATCCCCGTCGATATTGTACGTGAGAGTCGATCGATCCGTAGAATTGCAGGAGTTACAAAAAACATTGGAATCGGGATGCCGACGCTTCGGATTTTCCGTTGAAAAAAGGGAGTATGTACCGCACGTAACGATCGGAAGATTAAGGGATGTAGCTCAAGGCAAAGCCATGGTGTATTTGGACGAATTTGAAAGTA
Organism: Leptospira fainei serovar Hurstbridge str. BUT 6; assembly: GCF_000306235.2. Classification (NCBI taxonomy): domain Bacteria; kingdom Pseudomonadati; phylum Spirochaetota; class Leptospiria; order Leptospirales; family Leptospiraceae; genus Leptospira; species Leptospira fainei. The sequence continues at coordinate 887,963 of NZ_AKWZ02000010.1, read as the reverse complement.
TTAATGCTCCAGCTTTCGAAGTGAACGAGTTTCACATTTATTCGAGTCGAAGTGGCGGTGAAGGACCCATCTATCGAATTGAGGATTCCTTTTCGTTGGGAGAATCGTGAGACATGGAATTTCCTCGGGAAGATTCCTATATTCCAAAAATTCGGGATTATTCTGATTTTTTTGCCAATCCTAGAGTCACGAAAGATGAAGTGGTCGGAATCGGCGGTGACTTAACTGTAGATCGTCTTTTATATGCCTACACGCATGGAATATTTCCGTGGGCTGATAAACCTCTTCTTTGGTTTTCCCTAGATCCCCGAGCCATTTTCGACCTTAACGTTCTCCACTTAAGTCGACGAGTTCATCGAAAAATTCGACAAAAAAAATACACTATTACGATCAATCGAGCCTTCGATCAAGTTATGCGATGCTGTTCCTATCGTCCTGAGGAGCAAACTTGGATTACCGATACGTTTCTTAATGGGTTCGCTAGATTTCATCGGGAAGGTTACGCGCATAGTTTGGAAGTATGGAGTGAAGACGGAAGATTGGGCGGCGGCATTTACGGTGTAGCGATTGGAAAATTCTTTGCCGGGGAATCGATGTTCTCTTTCGAACCGGATTTCGGAAAGATCGGACTCTATCATTTATTTCAGTTATTGAAAAAAGACGGCTTTATACTATTCGATACTCAGCAAATGAATCCCGTTACGTTAAATCTAGGAGCGTATGAAATACCTAAATCCAAATTTTTGGATCGTCTAACGGATGCCGTCGAGACTCCTTCAAAATGGCGACCCTCTCGCCTGGAAAATTAATTTTTTGCTAAATTCGATTTGATTTGCCTTCCATTATAATAAAAGTAAGGCATTAAAACCAACCTAAGCATAGGTAGACTACTATGACTCTATTTAAAAAAATTCTAGCTTCCCTTCTCGTTTCCGCGATCGCTCTTTTTGGCTTCAACGGACTTACTGCACAAGATGCAGCGGGTGACGAACCTGCCCAAACTCACGATTCCGGCGCTTCCAAATCCGAGCATAAAGGTAAAAAGGGTAAGAAAAAGAAATCTAAGAAGAAACATCACAAAAAGGCCAAAAAAGGAGCTAAAAAGGGTAAAGAAGAAGGAACTAAGTCTGAGACTACTCCTCCAGCTCACTCTACTACAGAACCTGCCGGCGAAGAACAATAATCTAACTGCTAACCAAATTCCGTCCGGCAATCGTCGGACGGAATTTCTATTCCTAACTTTTCCTCCGCAATTTTGCACCGCACCGTTTTCTTTCTTTTCTAAAATTTTCTTGACGCTTCGCCTTTGCGCAATAGCGTAAACGCTCTTTTTACCCAAGTTAGCAAAGGGTAATGTATCCCTTCTTCAAAAAGGAAGAATTCCAATGTATAAGAATTTAGCAGATATGTACCTCAAGGCGGCCCAAGCCTATGGGGACAGGCCAGCATTTTGGTCGAAAGATGAGACCAAAGAATATAGGGCAACGTCCTTTAAGCAGCTGGTTGATTTAGGCCTTAATTTAGCGGAAGCGCTCATTGACCTAGGTGTAAAGGCACGCGAGCATATAGGAGTCATTGCGGATAATCGTCTGGAATGGATTATCGTTGATGCGGCCGTATTGTTTACCGGCTCTGCCAACGTTCCTCGCGGTACTGACGTTACCGACGCGGAAATGGATCATATTCTAAACCATTCCGAAGCTGAGGTCGTTTTCTTAGAAACCGATAAAGTATATGAGAAATATTCGAAGAATAAATCCAAGCTGAAAGGCGTTAAGACTGTAATTATCATGGATAAAGACAGTAAGACAAAAGCAAAAGGGGTCTTACATCTTTATGATCTGATTGAAAAAGGTCGAGAACTTAGAGCTCACGGAGCAAAGAAGACGGAAAAAAGGATCGAGGCTATCAAGCCGGACGATTTATTCACTTTGATTTATACTTCGGGAACAACCGGCATGCCTAAAGGCGTTATGCTAATGCATTCGAATATGATTCATCAGATGGAACATGTAGTTCCTTTAATCTTGAAAAAATCCATGATCAAAGATGATGATAGTATGCTATCGATTCTTCCTGTTTGGCATATTTTCGAAAGAGTCGTTGAGTATTCTGCGATATCTCTCGGTATTGCTACCTTCTATACGAAGGTATCGGACTTACGGAACGACCTAGCGAAAGCGAAGCCTTCCTTTATGGCATCCGCCCCGAGAGTGTGGGAAAGTATTTATACCGGAATTTACAATCGGATTAACGATCCGAAACAGACTCCTCCAGTTAGAAAATTTCTTTTCAATACGGCATATCTGTTTTCCAAAAACTACCATGCGGCCGTTCGTTTCTTGAGTGGTCGAGAAGTCGATTACGAAGGAAGAAATATCATTCAATCCTTTGTTCTCGGAATTCAGGCAGTGATTCGGTTGATTTTGACCGGCCCATTTACCGTTTCCTTGCTCGCAGGCGCATCCTATTTCTACCTGAAAATGGCGCACCCAAATTTGCCGTTTGTTCCCGGTCTATTGTTAACTGTGGCTATCCTCGGCCTCATATTTAACTATAAAACCTTGGACGCGATCGTGCTTTCGAAAATTCGTCAGGCAACCGGCGGCCGTCTTAGAGGCACTCTTTCCGGTGGCGGGGCTCTTCAACGGCATGTCGATAATTTCTTTAACGATATCGGCCTATTGGTTCTTGAAGGTTACGGAATGACTGAAACGGCACCCGTAATTTCAGTTCGTCATTACGATTATCCGATTATCGGTTCGGTCGGATATATTGTCCCGAAAACGGAATTGCAGATTCGCGATGATAGCGGAAAGGTTCTCACTCACATTAATGATAACAAGGAAGTTCTTGCCGGAAAGATCGGATTGAAAGGCATCGTTCACATTAAAGGACCGCAAGTCATGAAAGGTTATTATAAAAACCCCGAAGCGACCAAAAAGACTATTTCGGACGGTTGGATCAATACCGGAGATATCGGTTTCATCAATTTCAAGAAGACTCTGACTTTGACGGGACGAGCGAAAGATACGGTAGTTCTCCTTGGTGGGGAGAATGTCGAGCCGGTTCCGATCGAGAACAAGATGGACGAGTCGCCTTTCATCAAACAATCAATGGTGTTCGGACAGGACCAAAAAGTATTAGGGGCGATCATTGTTCCGGATTTTGAAAATCTGAAACCTTGGTTGGAGGAGAACGGAATCACTGCCCATGATATTAAGGATTTAATCGATCATCCTAAAGTTCTGGAATTTTATAAGAAGGAAGTTCGCGAATATAACAGTACGAAAGAAGGGTTTAAATCGTTCGAGTTAGTGCAACATATCGTGATCGCGCCTAAACCGTTCGAAATCGGGGACGAGTTAACGAATTTACTTAAAATGAAGAGACACGTCATAACCGAAAAATATCAGAAAAAGATAGATAAGGTTTATAAATAATCCGTAATTTATCGGCTTTTGGATAATCGAGGCTTCGGGAAACCGAAGCCTTTTTTGTCAGTAGATTTTAAAAATTCGAGGGAAAACTTCCGGATTCTGTTCGAGGATAATCGGATCGTGAGAAGTAAAAATTTTCGTTCCCTGCTCGGCTAATAATTCGACGTAATGTAAAAATTCCCGATTGTTCCGGACGGAGCTAGCCGCCGAGTTTGGTAGTCCGGTCCCTTCAATACAATGCTCAATGAAATAACATTCGTCACCCGTGATTAACACACGATTTTTCGGGGCTCTTAACCATTCCACCGCGGAATGTCCGGGAGTATGGCCTCGAGTGAATATAATTCTAAAATTCGGGAATAATTCCGCGCTAGACTCGAGGAAAATCACTTTCCTCTCTTTTTCTCTTGCATATAGAGTTTTAGCCTGATTCGAAAACCAATTCGTTTTCTTTAACAGTTCCCATTCTTTAGGGTGAACGTAAATTCTCGCATTGCGAAATAAATCCAATCCCCCCGCATGATCGAAATGAAAATGAGTTAGAATAATATCCGTTATCATTGTCGGACGTATTCCTGCTTTTAGCAGAATTTTATCCGGAGAAACCCAATCTTGAATTCCGTACTTGCTTCGAGTCTCTTCGGAGGAGATTCCCGAATCCACTAGAATGATTCGTTTATTCAGTTTTACTAAGTAAAAAAAGAAAGCAAGTTCCTGTTCGCCGTCCGTTTCCCCTGAGTCCGTCAAATAATTCGGATACTTTCCTTTTCCGTATAATACCGCATACAATCCGTCTTCTAATCCTCGAAAAACCGGAATCGTCGCCGTCTTACTTTTAATTTCTTGTCGAAGATTTTCCTGCGTCGGCTTCAAAGCCGATTTACAGGAAATAAGATAGAGCAAGATAAAAAAAGTAAGAAAAGTTTTCACGGATGAGCTTCCCAAGGAGGAACCGAAAGCTTGGAAAACCCTTTTTCCACCGGTTCCCTATATTCCAGCATTTGAGTTATAAATAATCGTCTATCGAGTTCCATCCATAGACGGAAAGAAAGCAGCGGTTGGACGTTATAATGCAATGGAAATTTTGTAGGATACTTTTCGCCGTCGGGAAATCCATATACGTCCTTTGCCCGATTTTGTATCGTCCTTAATAGAATCCCTTTTTCATCAGTCGGAAGTGAAAGGATATTTTCGCGAAAGTCTCGAGGATAGGAAAAGTATTCCTCGGCGTTTGATAAATATACGACTCGAAACGGAAGACCTACCTTGTTCATTGCCTCGGAAATTTCTCGAATGGTCCCGTTGGCATTTAAGTCGGCTTTACGAATTCTAATTCTTCCGTTAAGGACCATGTTTCGAAGATAATCGTAATCATTCTTATCGTGAAGAAACGTTTGCCATCCGAATTTTTCTTTGCTACGTTCCAGTTCAAGCCAACGAGTCGGAACGTCCGCTTTTCCTCGAAAGGCAACTTTCCAGGCTTCGTCATACCATTTCCAATCCGTAGACTCGCCAAACTCCGCTTTTAAAATCCTTAATGAAGAAGCGAAGTTTTTTCTTTCCCATAACTCTTTATAGGCTTCGGGAGTTTCGCTCTTCTTTAGGAAAAATAAATGAATTCGATTGATGTAACAAACGACGGGGTCGAAATCCACTAACCAAGCCATTTCGCTCTTTGCCCAAGCTATAAAAGTAAGATTTTGATCGGTTCCGACTCCAAGATAGGCGCCTCTAAGATTCTCGATGGAATTCTTAAAAAGATCGATCCTAAGTTCGTTAGAGGCGGGATAATGACGGCCGTTTAAATTCTTTTCCTCGAAACTTTCCTCTTTTACCGAATCTAGAATTTTTGATTCTCGAAGCCCGAGCGGACGAACTACGATTACATCCGATTTTGAAAGTGCCCGACAGGCAATTTGGCCGGTTAGGAAAAGAAGTGTCAGGAAGATTAACGATAGAGAACGAGTTTGCATAAGAAAGTGAACGTTCCTTTACGTTCACTTTCGATTTTTGTACCAATTCAACCACTCGTTTTTAGAAAAGAACTTCTCTCCGGTAATGGCGCGAAGAGCTGCGGTCACCATTTTTCGGTTTCGTGGAGTCTCGTTATCCTCTAATAGAGAAATTAGAACCGGGATACTTTTCGGGTCTTTCCGAGCTCCTAATTGACTGACTGCAACTTGGTGAAGATTCCAGTTTTTATGCTGGGCATATTTTTCGAGAATTTTTTCAGCTTCTTCTCCTCGAATCGAAGCGACCGCTCCTAACGTACTCGGAGCAAGGTCGGGAAATTGCTCGGTCTTGCGATCCAATAGTGTTAACGATCGGGGGGACGCGATCATACCCAAGCTTTCGGAAGCGATTCGGGCGAGTTTGAGATCTTTAGAATCGGCCGCTTCTTCCAAGAACGGTAATGCTTCTGAATTTCCGATCCCTCCAAGAGCCCAGGCAGCTCCGTATCTCGCTTCACCTGAGGATTCTTTTAAGACCTTTGATAAGGCAGGAATACTTCTTTTATCTCCCATGTATCCTAGAGACTGAGCTATGATTTCGCGGTCAGGTATCGAACTGTCGTTTAAAACTCGCTCGATCAACTCCCGGGCAGGAAGATATTTAAGACGACCTAATACATGGGAAGCCGGCCCTTTCGCTTCGGGCACGCCATTACGGAGCACATCAGACAGACTTTGACCTGTCATTGGAATCGGAATCCCAATTAAGACGTCCGCAGCTCTGTATCGAATTTCCCTGTTTGAATTGCCGATTAACGGTAGGACTAACGGCACGGCGGAAGGATCATGTATATCGATTAGCGCTTGAGTCGAATTTTCCCGGCCTTTATCGAAATCCCCTTTTAACGCCGACACCAATAACGGAACTGCCTTTTTGCTTCCGATTCTGCCTAAAGCAAGATAGGCAGCGGCTAAGCTAGGACTCGGCTCGATCGTATCGGCGAGTCGAAGGAGAAATGGTTCCCCTTCTTTTATCCGTAATTTCCCGATCGCCATCGCATACGTTTTTGCTTTTTCAACATTACTATTCTTGACTGCGGCGCTTAGAAGGGAAGGGCCTACGCTATTTGCTTTTATCCGCACTAAGGTTTCTACCGTTAATAAGCGAATTGTAGAATCCTCGCTTTCCAGTAGCGGAAGTAAATTCGAACCGACACTCGGATCCTCCATTCTCGCTAAAGCCTCAAGTACGGTATCTTGGCCGACGCCGGAATTCGCATTTAGAAAATATAATATATTCGGAATTGAGGGACGGTCTTTATAGATACCGAGGGCAAGCACTGACGGTCCTTGTAAAGTTCGATCGGGGCCGCTCAACAATCGTCTAATTTCGAGAATGTACTGTCGTTCATTTCGATCCGCGAGTTCTAAAATTGCTTGAGCTTTCCGTTGCGAATTCCCCGATCTTAAATCGACTTCGAGTTGCTTCAAACTAGCAGGTTCTGCTTCTTGAACATCCGGATACTGATCGGGTTTGGGAGGACCGCTACACTGCAGATCGAATAGAATAAGTAGAAGTACGGTATAAATAGGAACGTATAAAAGTCGCATCATATTATGAAGAAGGAACCGTATCCAAGGTTTGTCGCAATTGTTGCAATTGGTTTTTCCAAGTCGAAATGTCCTGGTTGGCTTCCTGAATTTGCGAAGGATCCAATTTGCCTTGTTGAATGGAATATTCTACGAGTTGAATTCTTGATTCCAATTCTTGGATTTTATAATCGAAATACGCTTTTTGCTGTTGAGGGGTTACCTGCGGATCCGTGACTTGAGACGGGGAAACTCCGGGCTCGGCAAATTTTCCCGCATTACGCGAAATTGCAAATTGGGATTCGGCTGCCGTCACTAAATCCAAACGTTCTTTCGCTTTTCTTTCTTCGTCTTGCGTTAAAGGAGTTCGAAATTCTGCAGGAATATAAATGTTCTTCGGATATTTGAATGCGAACTCCACCCACTCCTCGCGAATTCGTTCTCTATCGGCATCCGTTTTTTTGGGGCCAAATGCGTGAGGCCAGAGCCGCTTTGCCTGACCTTCTAATTCCGGATCTTCCGTAAATGGATGCGGAGCATCGGGAAATTCGATTCCCGAAGTTAAATTCCTTCGTCGTTCCAATACTGATTCCGTTTCTTGACTAACGGATTTTATCTTCTCTGCCTTATCCGGCCAAAAGATGAAAATTAAAAGAAGTAAAAGGACGATCCCTGCGACGATCCAGGGCGCATATTTTCTATAGGGAATCATATTATTATGATGGCACCTTGTTCAAACTAAGGAAAGATTATTTTATTGAAGATTATAAGATAAATCCCGGGCCGTTTAAGCCCGGGATTCGATAGAGGCTTAGACAAATATGCCGATCACCCAAGAAATAAACTGCCCGAAGATTGTTTCGGTTAGGAATTTTTTCAAGTCGATCGGATTTCGATTAAGACTATCGTGAAACCAAGCATTGTACTCGCTGACTAAAGGAATCGAATATCCGTATTTAGAATTGATCACTTTAATTAACTCATTAGCAAAGAGAGAATGTCCGTATTGATTCGGATGAACTCCATCTAAACCAAAGACGCCCGGTTGACCTGGGAGAGGCCAGTTCGCTCTTGCATAACCCGGACTCCATCCTGATGGGCTACTGATCAAACGGCCGTTTTCTTTTAGATCATCGAAAACGACTTTCAAATCGGCGACTGCGAATCCCATCGCTACCGCTTGCGCTTTAACTTCGTTATTCAGCATCGTTAAAAAGCTTGTGATAGTGTTCACTTCACCCGCATCCAGTACTTGCGAAGGATCGGATACGGAAGATCGGAAAAAGGCTTTTAGGCCGGTATAATTCGCTCTTCCTTGAGGGTCCTTATACGATTCCAAAAATGCGATTGAGGTTACATTAGGAATTGTGAAAAGAACACCGCCTTTGATCGAGCCGATTGCAGCCATTCTACGCATCGTTTCCCGAATATCACGTTTATAGCGAGTTTCATCCAGACAAGCCGTAGAAGTACTCAATGCCGTACAAAGGACGTGGTTTGCGGCCGCTGTTCCGAACAAAAACGACGGTCTCACCTTTTCCATAATTTGCATTTGAGTCCCGGCATTGCCTAATCCGAAACGATGAAATTTATCGGGAGTCTGACAATCGGCGACTTCAACCCAACGATAGGTAAACCAATACCAAGTTGCCCAGTACCATTGTCTTGCCCATTTAGTCGCATTGATATCTTCGCATTGGCCTGATGTTTTTAATACTGTCGTATAATCGGCTCCGGTAATCCCGGCATGAGTCGGTAGGCTAACCGTGGAATCGTTTCCACCGATGACGCTAGCGGCGATGCAGAAAATACCGCAATTACCTTTGAGAACATCTTCAAAGTTAAGATACGGGCCTTTCAGAACGTTGTAGCTTACGCCCGAACCGGCTTGCTTTGAAACTAAGACAGGGAATGCCCAGTCTTGAGTTTTCTTTTCGACGGTTGCACCGAAGAAGCCTTGGCTTAAGGAATCTCCGATAACACCGGGCTTTGCAAATATTTGTGATTGACTTTGTGCGGAAATAGAAATCGAGCAAATGCTAATCCCTATCGACGCAATTATTTTCCAAATGGTGAGTTTTCCCATTCTATTTTTTATCCTCATGCGGATTAACTTTCTAAAAAAAGAAAGCGATCCAATTCTCTTGTCGTCATTGTAGCAGTTAGTCGGTAAAAAGTCAATGTCACTTGAGAAACATTAGTTCTATATAAAACATTCGGTATGTTATAAATTATCTATAAAAATTTTTATTTGTAATCAAACTTTCGAAAAAGCGTTCTTAGTTTATCTTCATTGACGCTTAAGAATTATCTAAACTCTGTTAGTTATATTTTTTCTATTTTTATTTTTGAAAGAATGGGAAGTAGAAGTGACGCGTTTTCAAGAATCGACTCGATAAATAAATCCGGATTTTGTTCGCCTTTTACAGCAATTTCGAGAGGGATAACGCCGGAAAAACATCTTGAATTCTAAGAACCATTCTTGACTTTGGATGTCTAACTTATAACAACGGGGACGAATTTGGTTTCGACTATTGTAGTTTAAGTGTGGTGGCATGTAGGGGTGAGGGACCTCTTAAAAACCTTCAAAACAATAAACGCTAACAACGAATTAGCACTAGCAGCTTAATCTCTGCTACGGATGAAAGGCTTACTCTTCCGGTGGCTTTTCTTCTGACGTAAACGGAAGACGTGATTCATCGGTGGCCGGTTCTCGATGAATGATGTATATGAATCGGATTGGAAAAACACACCTGCTTGTGGGTTAAGGTTTTCTGAAATTTTAAATCACAAGACAAACATGTAGAGGCCCCATCGAGGCACAATAGGACCCGGGTTCGAACCCCGGCGTCTCCATAAGTAATCTTAAAATATCTTAGATTAAGGGTTCGAATGCGAACTCGAGTTAGCGATGATAGCTCCTTTAAGGGGCGTAATCATCGCGACCGAGCTACAGGAAGTAGCGAGGCTCGAGAGAGACGCCGCAGAGCTTGATCGGAAACGATGTCCGATCGCGACGCGGCGAACCCCGGCGTCTCCATAAGTAATATTTAAAAGGGTTTCTTTTATGGAATCCTATCAATCTAGGCCCGTAACAAGTTTATATACCTGGATTTCTTCATCGATCCAGCTTTGATGAAAGGAAACTTTTTTCACTTTCCAGCTTCTTTCTTTCATCAACTCTCTAATTTCTTTGTCTCGGAATATTCCTTCGGAAAAAACAATCTCTCCTTCGTCGGTTACTCCCTGGAGTTTCGCGGCGAAGTTTACGGTATTTCCGAAATAATCGATATTGCTATTTAGGTTTACCGCCAGGCAAGGTCCGGAATGCAGACTGACTCGAATTCTAATCGGGGTTTCAGCGGTCTTATCCGAAAAATACTCCTGCAATTCCGTTGCGGCGATCAGCGCGTCTACCGGAGAGGTAAAAGAAGCCATTACTGCATCGCCGATCGTCTTTACAACGGCACCTTGGTGTTCTCTAACGATTTTGTATACTTCCACAAAATGTTGTCGAACTTCCGCAAACGCACCCGTATCTCCTTTTTGATGATAGAAGCGAGTGGATCCTACTATGTCCGTAAAAAGAATCGTCTGAATTCCGATATCCAACTGTAAATCGGTGGAAAGAGCCTCTTGTGAAAATAGTTCTCGGAAATTTTGAAAATTAAAAAGATCGGAAGGCCTTAAGCTATCCTGATCTTCTTTCCTTTCTTCGATTATGAATCCTATCCTTTCAGATGTCGTATTCTTAAATACGAACGTCGGCTCGTCTCCGATTTCAAGCTCGTCCGGTAGGGTCGACGGCGCCCATTCCAATTTATCGTTATTACGATTCCCATTTACGTCCAATAAGGAATATTTCTTTTCACCGTTGATCCTTAAACGATACGTTCCCGGATGAAGTAGAAGATTGGACTGATATGATTCGTTAGGTTGCAAATATTTTTGAAATCGTATATGAGATTTTGTCGCCGGTTCGGCTGCACAGAAAAATCTTTTCTGTATTTCTCGTACGGATGGATGAACGTGAAAAGTAATCTCTACTGAATTTATTTGATTTACGTCGAATTGGATTTCGCATACGTCGCATGAGTCGCGAGTGGGAAGGTCTCCTAAATGCAGGGCTTCCGTTCTAACGCCTCTACAATGAGGACAAATAATATCCCAGGAAAGCGTAAATAGGCCGAGCCGACATCCATGCAAAAAAATTAATAGTAAGTCCTTAAAGGGAACGTCCCAAGCCTTCGCCAGGGACTTTACGCGAATTCGATAGAGATCATTTTCATCCGCGTCGAAAATATAACTTAATACTTTATTGACGAGTTCCCTAGGTTGGCCTTCCCGTATGAAACCCACTCGAATTTGTTGAACTCGAGCCGGAAAAATCGGATCCTTTTGGGACTGCGACTCCTTCAATAGCCGTAAAGACGTCGGACCGGCCCAACCGCGATTCCGGACTTTTTTAAGATCTTCCACTACTCCCGCCAGCCCGTTAAAATATGATTTCTCCAATTGTTTCATTCCGATCGGAAGAAGATTTTTTCCGATAAAACCTTTCGGTATCCATCCAAAATAAACGAACAATCGACTTTGATCTTCTCCTAACGGATATAGCAAATATCTCGTTCTTACGTAATGTGCAAAGCCTTTAGAATATATACGGGCATTATTCAATTGTTTGCAGTATTCCCACTCCCAGGGGACCTCTTCCCATTCCATCGGGATTCCGGCATTTTTGGAGGTGCCGAAAAGTTTTCCGCTCACTTCTCGAAATTTCATCTCCGGAACACCGATGCGTTTGTTAAAAGATGAAGTATCTACAAGCCAGGGCCAAAGTTCTGCAGGTGTCGCATTTAGATCAAACTTCCAGAGGCGATCGATCGGATCGGACAGCGATGTCCATTTACTATCCCAAGGGAAAGCCTCCAAGAATGCGGCAAGATCCATATTTTGGGGATCTAGGGTTTCCCAAACTGCGGAAGGTATGCGAGTCTGCATGAATTTCTCCGAAGGTTCATTTGGACGAATCGTAGAAAATTTTCGCCACTGAACTTAGATTATCTTTCCTGAACTTCGGTGGAAAGAAAAGTGGAATCTATCTATGGACCGGAAATTCTACACATCTAAGTTCGGGGCGAAATTTAGACTGCAGACAGGGATCGGTCAGCTAATGGAAGATTTGGGGAACCCAGGTCCGGGAGTTAGTATGCTCGGGGGCGGCAGTCCTGCCTTAATTCCTGAGGTCGAAGAGGCTTGGAAAGAGATTCTTTCTAAGCTGACATCCAGCGGTAGCTGGGAATCCATTCTTGGAAAATATGAATCTCCCTCAGGTAAGGAAGAAACTTTAGAGGCCTTCGCGGAACTTCTTCAAAAAGAATCCGGGATGAAAATATCTAAGGAAGAGATTGCCATCACGAACGGGTCTCAAAATGCGTTCTATTTACTTTTGAATTTCTTTTCGGGAACATTTCCGGACGGTTCTAAGCGGAAGGCACTTTTTCCGACAGTTCCCGAATATATCGGATACATCGATCAGCCGATTGAGGAAAACTCCATCCATTCGCTTCCGGCCATATATAGGGAAACGGGAATCGATTCGTTTCGTTACGAGCTAGATGAGGAATCACTTTCTAAATTACAAGAATCGAATGATCCATTGGGTTGCACAGTTTTGTCCAGACCGACAAATCCGACTGGACGGGTTGCTACCGAGGAGGAGGTCGAAAAACTCCTCAGTTTTTCTCGAAAAAAAAACATTCCTCTTTTACTAGATAACGCGTACGGGTTTCCGTTTCCGGGTATCATTTATGGACCTGGAAAATGGTTTCATGGAGAGGGATTGATCCAAGGCTTTAGCCTTTCAAAGATAGGTCTGCCAGGGGTAAGAACGGGGTTCGTCTTGGCCGATCGGGAAATTATTGCTTCCTTGAACAAAGCGAATGCGGTTCTGAATTTAACGAGCGGAAGTCTTGGACAATACGTAGGTCTGGAGTTTCTGAAATCCGGCGTCTGGCATTCTTTAAGTAAAAATGTTGTTCTTCCGTATTATGCCAAAAAACGATCACTCGCTTTAACCACAATCCGCCAGGAATGGGCAGGAAAATTTGACTATCGAATTCATGAGAGCGAGGGAGCATTTTTTCTTTGGGTAAGAGTAAAAGGTTTAGCCAAATCGTTAACCGAGCTCTATCCGATTTTGAAACAAGAAGGCGTTATAATAGTCCCAGGTCGGTATTTTTTTCCCGTTGGAGGTCCTGTCGATTCTTCTTCGGAAGAATGCGCTCGTATCAGCTTCGCTAGAGATGACGGAGAATTGCAAGAAGGTCTCCGAAAAATTAGCAACGTCTTCCAGAAGTTCACAAAATAATCACTTCCGCGTATTCGTTACATAGCCGTTAGTTTTCTCGCAATAAAAGAGTTTCAATCTCCTTTTGAATTCCGGAAGCTGGTCCAGGAATATACTGAAATTTCCTATCTTGGATTGTTATTTCTTACGGGCGCATTTATGGAAACCTTGGAGCAAGACATCTCCTTCGAGGAATTATCCTCGAGCCAATCAAAAGCCCCCGATGTCGAGGGTTTGCAGCCGGACTATATTTTCTTAAATGACGGCGCAGTAGGTTTATCTACAACAGCGCGTTGCATCCTTGACGAGTTACGCGATTGGCATAAGAAAACCGAAAAGCACGGATCCAAAAGCGTCCATCCTTCCTACCTTCTGACCTTGGATAAGTTAGGAGAACTTCTGAATAAATATCGGAATTTGAGCGAACAAGCCAAATCTCCTCAATCCGTAGATCAAGCATTGCGTCAGATTCTGGATTTTGAAAAGAAAGGCCGAAATAAATCGGCGCTAATGTACCCTTTTTTAATTCGTAACGGAAATAAAGTTCAGGCTCGAATCGCACTAGCTTCTCCGCAAAAGGAAGCAAAGACGGACGTTACACCTTATAGGCAGGCCTGCTTTCAATTTTCGGAAGAAACGATCGATTTAATTTTATCCAATCGAGCCAAAAAACCGAGAATTTTGGAAGAAGATCGACCGGGCGCTATCATATTACATAAAAATAAATCGGGTCAACTTTGGCTGTATCCTAAGCTGGCTTCCATAGAGTCGGAAATGGCTAGCCTGTTGCGACGGGGTTTTCATCCGTACCATTATATTCCGATGATCGACTTCTTAAACGATTTTGTCAGTTATGCAAATGCAAAGAATTCTCTGACGCAAATTCTTCCCGATTATCATATTATTATAGACGACCTCCAATTGAACGCGGACGGAACATACTTGCATCAACCCGAAGTGATTGCTCATTATAGGGCCCAAGCCGACGGTTTGGAAGTTTTTGCATTAACATATCTAAAGCAGCTTTCGGAAAGAGCGGGGTACACACTCTTTCGGTCCCGTATTCAGGATTTTGAATCTACGCATGGAATGGCGGAGCCGGGCAGAAAGCAGAACAGCGAGAAAGTGGATGCGTTAATTCAATTGGTCGAGGATTTTCCTTTCGATCGGGAAAAGGATGATTTAGGGAAACGGGTTCGTGAAACTTGTATTCTTTCCATTCAAATCTTAAGGAAATTGATCGAAGAAAAATCTCGTTTGAGTGAACGAAAAATCGACGGAGCCTTTAAGAGCTTACTTCATAGAATTCAAATTCAGATTAAAGAACACACTCAAGGCAATCTAACTTTATACAAATTCAGTCCGGAAAAAAGGTTGGAGGCCGTAGGAATTGTCGGCTCGGAGCAAGTCGCAAACTATTCTGAGGCGTTAAAGAAAGAACTTACCGGTGCCTTCGGCTGGAAGGAAATAAAGAAAGATGACGGCACCGCGGATGTTTACGCGGTAGACCCGGGCTATATGGCGGCAGTGATTCATAAACTTACCGCCGAGGCCAAAACAAGTCCTTCCTACCAAAGAGAATTAGGTATAGCAAAAGATATCAATGCGGCGCTCTCTAATCCTAGGCATCCGGAATTGAATTCAAAATTGAAAGGCGATCATATCGTAAAACTTCAGCAAGATTCCTTCTTAATGGAAAGAGAAGTCGAAGAGAGAGAACGAACCGAAGCGCTCGCCAAGAAATTTAATTTATCGATGGGATTATTAGGCTTTGTCGGAACAATGCTGTTTTTTCTGATCGCCTCGGTTCATTTTAATACGGTCGGAATTATTTTTGTCGGAATTCCAGTTTCTCTTGTAATCGGCGTGATGCTTGCACTCTTTTTTCGAGAACGGGAGAAGGTGGATCTAAATACGGGGAATGCTAAATCTTTCAGCTCCGGATTTAAAGGAGAATACGCTAGTCCTTCTTCGAATGAGGAGTATTTCGCCGGGGATGCGGATGATTCCGACGAACATTTTGGAAAAGGTGAGACGCCTAAGGAAAAAAAAGTAAGCTTGATCGCAAAGGGTGCAGAGAGGTTTGTTTTCCCGAATCGGTTCACTAAGATTCAGGATAAAATCCATGACGCTAAATCTCTCCGTAAGAAAATTTGGGATAATCTTGATAATATCCGCCAAAGCGTAACACATCTAAAGTCGGAACCGGACGACGATAAGGTCGCTTCCACCGTCGAGTATGCCTTACTTCAAAATGCAGCTATGATTGCGATTCCCGACGAGATAGTTCCTCCCGGTATGCCGAGTTCGATAATTCTCAGTCATTCCGATTTAAAGGCGCCGTTGATCCGCGATCAAATCTCGGAATTTCTCCGGAATGAAGCTCAAAAGAAGAAGTATGATAAGAAGCTAGTAAAATACTACACTTTCCTGATCAATACGATAGAAGTAGAGTATTACAAATACTTACCGAGTCGGAAAAAGAGATAGAAACATTTTCTTGACGAACTCGACTCAACGAGCTTCAATTTCGTATGCCCGAATTGCCGGACCTTGTAATTATTCGTGAACGCCTATCGCCTAAGCTGGCTGATCGAAAAATGGAAGCGATCGAGATTATCGAGCCGGTGGTAGTCAGAAATCTACTCGGGGTTCCCGTTGAAGAAGCATTTATCGGTTTAACATTTCGTAATTTGGAACAACATGGTCCGTTTCTAAATTTCGATTTCGGGAAAAAACAACTAATCATTCACCCGATGCTTGCGGGCAGATTTTCATTAGATTCCGAATATAAAAGGAAAGATTTATGCATTCGCTTTTCCTTTAACGGATTAGTCTTAAATTACGCGGACGACGTGAAGATGGGTAAAGTTTATTTCGCCGATCCGGATCAGATATCCCAGATACCGAAATATTCGGATCAAGGAATAGATCTACTTTCTGCGGAATTTACGGAAGATAAATTTCTAAGTTTGATCGATAAAAGTCGACAGCAAGTTCGGGTTTTTTTGATGGATCAAACGAAGTTAAGCGCGCTCGGCAACGCATACTCGGATGAAATTTTGTTTGCGGCAGGAATTCATCCCAAAACCAAATGCTATCAACTATCGATCGAAGATAAGAAAAGGCTTTATCCGAGTATTAAAGAAGTTCTCAACTATTCTATCGATTATATTCGTAAAAAAGAAGCTCCTCTGGACTTTAAAGTAAGGGATCATGTAAAAGTCCGTAATCGAAAGAACGAGCCTTGTCCGCGTTGCGGAGCGAAAATTCGGCGAGCCAATGTTTTGGGTTATGACTCATTTTTCTGTCCCGTATGCCAACCCCTGGACGGAGAGCAGTTTATCAATTGGAAGCCTATCGAATAATCGGGATTTTCCTTTTTTGGACAGGTTGACGATGTATAGAATTTTGTGGATTTTTCGTTGACTCCAGAGGTGGTACTTGCACCTTGGCAAAAGATTCTCGGTGATTATAGAGAGAGGGTCACACCCGTTCCCATCCCGAACACGGAAGTTAAGCCTCTCATCGCTGATGGTACTGCATGGTTCGCTGTGTGGGAGAGTAGGACGTCGCCGGGTTTTTCTTTTTTTTTCCCCTCCCTCGACTTGAATAAGACCGAAACTCCCTAGGGGAAACGGGTTGACTACCCGATTTAGGTGGAAAATTCTACCTGAAGGGGATAAATCCCCGGGTCACAAATCGCAATTGTAGATATTACACAGGGATTTATATGAGAAGAACTTACCAACCCAGCCGGATCAAACGCGCCCGTACTCACGGTTTTCGCGCCAGAATGGCGACTCCCGGTGGCAGAAAAACTCTCTCCCGTAGAAGGGCAAAAGGCCGTTATAAACTGACCGTTTCCGACGAAAGAGTTGGAAAGAAGTTCTAACGAAGTAAAATCGAAGAGACACTTACATCCAGGAAAGATATACGAGACCTTTTTCAATTGGGGAAGCGAATCTCAAAATCACCGCTTACTCTGATTTATAAAGCGAATAACGTGGGTTACAACAGATACCTTTACTGTCCCGAGAGGTCGGTAGGTTCGGCAGTCCGAAGAAATCGGATTAAGCGAAGGTTGAGGGCTGCGATCGCGGAACAAGCCAAAGGTTTTTCCAAGGGATTGGATATAGCAATACTTGCAAAGCCTTCGCTTTTCGAACTTAGCCATATCGAACTTCTTTCCTGTCTTGGACATCTCATGAGTCGAATTTAATGAATCGGTTAGTTATTTTTCTGATTAAGTTTTATAAACGTTGGATATCACCTATTCTTCCGGCAGCATGCAGATTTACTCCGAGCTGTTCGGAATATTCGCTTCAAGCTTTTACTGAGTACGGTTTTTTTGACGCATCTTATCTCTCAATGAAACGTATTCTTCGTTGCAATCCTTTATTCGCCGCCGGCGAAGACCCCTTACCCCCTAACCCTAGAAGGAAATAGGAATGGAAGACAGACAAAACAGGCTTTTTATCGCGTTAATGCTCAGTTTAGGAATTTGGTTCATAGCGAACTATTTTCTAAATCCCGATCTTGGAAAACCGAAACCACAAATCGCAAATCAATCCGCCGAACAGAAACAAGAATCGGCTAAAACGGTAAAAGAGACTGAAAAAACGATCAGTCAGGTAACCGGTCCGAAAGTCGATGCCAAAGAAATTCGCAGATTTACGGTTAAAACCGATTCGCAAATCATCGTTCTTTCCAGTTTGGGAGCGAGAATCGAAAAGCTATACGTAAAAGATTACACTAGCGTCGAAGGGAAAGAAGTTAAAGTAGCTAGAGCGGATTACGATGAAATCGAAGTCGACGGCGTTAAATACAAAGCTATCGAACTTTCCCGAGGAAAAGGATTCGATTTCAATTTCTCACACAGTAAAGAATCGGTTGCTTCTTCCGAATGGAACCTGATCAACTTCCGCGCCGAAGAGGATAAAGCAAATCTTACTTTGGTATTCTCCGGAATTAAAGATAACATTATATTAAAGAAAACTTATAGATTTTTTCCCAAGGAAAATTATTTCAAAACCGAAATTTCCATCAAAAATTCCGGTAAGGAAAAATTGGTTTTCTCGCAACGTGAAAAGCCCGCATATTTGAGAACTTTCGGCAGCCTCGGCCCCATACCGCATGCGAGAGAAGCAAACGATCAAGAATTATCCAAGTTCTTCCGCGTCTATCGCATGGATGGAAGCATGAAAGACTTCGTGGATGGCGGCTCTGCTTGGGGGTTTTTCGAAGGAATCAGAAACTTCTTCACAGGCGTTCCGGGCGGCGACGATCGATTTAAAGACGAATGGAGTACCGGCGAAGGAGTCGATTTCGTCGGTACCGGTAGTCGTTACTTTCTTGCCGTTTCCGATCCATTGAATCACCCGGCGGAAGGGATTCTCTTAGACAATCGGAAGAAGAACGAGTCGGGAGTAATTTTGGCTTACGCCGATATTTCTATCGAGCCCGGCAAGGAAGAAGTTCTGGATTTTGCGAACTACGTGGGCGTTCGAGAATGGGACGGGATGCTTTTCAGGGACGCGAAATTGGATCCGTTCCGTAATCCTAAATCCACGTTTGCGGGAATAAGCTCCGATCTGAATAAATCCTTCAATCAAGGAATTTTTACTCCGATCCGTAACGGAATCGTTTGGTTCTTACAGCAATCCTATCATTATACGATACCGAATTACGGTTTTGGCATCATTCTATTCGCTCTTCTGTTTAAACTGGTTTTTTATCCTCTGAACCAAAAACAAGCAGAGTCGATGAAAAAGATGAGCGCTCTATCTCCCGAACTGAAAAAAATCAATGAGAAGTACGCGAAGGATCCGGAAAAGCGCCAACAGAAGATGATGGAGCTTTATAAAAAGCATAATATGAATCCGCTCTCTCAATTGGGAGGGTGTTTGCCGATGTTAATTCAGCTTCCGATTTTCTTCGCTTTATACGTTGCATTTGCGGATACGATCGATCTTTGGAAGTCTCCGTTTCTCTGGATTAAGGATTTGAGCGAGCCGGATTTCGTATGGACTTCCCCCGCGATTCCGTTTTTGACAAAAGACGGTCTCTCATTGAATCTCTTAGTATTGTTGATGGTCGGAACTCAATTCGTATCGATGCGGTTAACTACCGTTCCGACCGATCCGAACCAAAAAATGATGATGTACGTAATGCCTTTAATCATGGTGTTCTTCTTATGGAGTATGCCTTCCGGCCTTACACTTTACTGGACTGTCACTAACTTGCTTTCGATCGCACAACAGTGGGTTACAAACCTTCGTAAGAAGGATGAGACCCCGGCGAAAGCCTGAACTCATATATCGAGGAAAACGATATGGAAAACTACATTTTCGAAGCCGAAGGAAAAACAAAAGCCGAGGCTGAAGAATTCACACTTTCTACTCTGAGATTAGAACCAGGGGATGTTAGATTCGAGACCGTAGAATCCGGTAAATCCGGATTCTTAGGACTAACCCAAAAGAAACCGGCCGTTGTACGTGCATTCGTTTCGAACGTCGACTTACCTGCCGAAAAGATCATTCACGGTGTGGTTATCACTCTTCTCCGTAAGATGGGAATCGAATCGGAAGTGGTGGGAATGGGCGATGTGGACGGAAAGATTTACATCGAAGTAACGAGTCGGGAATCCGGATTGATTATCGGGAAACGAGGTGCGACGCTAGATGCACTTCAATTTCTTGTGAACTTAATGGTGGATTCGAAGATCCGCCACGGTCGCAAGATAGTGCTGGATACCGAATCATATCGAGACAAGAGAGAGCTTTCTCTGATTCGCCTAAGCAAATCGGTCGCGTCCTCAGTTGCTAAATCCGGAAAATCCAAGTTATTAGAACCGATGAATCCGTTTGAACGTAGAATTGTTCATATGGCATTGCAGGAGAACGAAAAAGTTTTTACCCGTTCCGAAGGAAATGGGACTTACAAAAAAGTCCGCATTATTCCGATGAAAGATCGTCACAAATACAAAGACGTTGTTGATAAAAGCCCGAACGGCGATCTCCTCGAAGAAGTAAACGACTACTGAAACGGTAGTGACGGATACAATTGCCGCAATTTCAACTGCCTCCGGGGCCGGAGCTATCGGAATTCTAAGAGTTTCCGGACCGGATGCGTTGAATATTTCACTTCTCCATTTATCTCAAAATGGAAAACATATCGATCGAGCTGCGATTCAAGCTAGGCACGCTTATACTTGCGAATTTATAAACGAAACCAAAAAGCTAGACCAGGTCGTCTTTTTATACTTTGCGGGTCCGAATTCTTTTACCGGCGAAGATCTTTGTGAAATTCACACTCATGGAAATCCGATTTTGTTGCGAGAGGCTTTGGAATGTCTTTTGGAGTCGGGAGCTAGACCTGCGAAGCAGGGGGAGTTTACCAAGAGAGCGTTTCTGAACGGAAAATTAGACTTAAACGAAGCCGAGGCAATCGGTCGTATCATCGGAGCACGCTCACGATTCGAATTAGAGTTAGCCCAAAAGAATGCTTTCGGAGAAATTTCCAGGCTGGCTTCGAATCTCCGCAGCCAATTGATATCGCTCAAAGCGGAATGTGAAGCCGAAATCGATTTCTCCACGGAAGATCTTACTTTCGAATCCTTGACGGTGCGCAAAGAGAGAATCGCAAAGGTGCAAAAAATTTGCGAAGACCTGTTAAGAAGATCGGGCCAAGCAGAGACTCTTCTTGAAAGGAGTCGCGTAGTCTTATATGGAGAACCCAATACGGGAAAATCCAGCCTAATGAATTTGATTCTCGGCCGAGAGCGCTCGATCATCTCCGATATCCCGGGAACCACGCGAGATTACGTGAGCGAGGAGTTTCTTCTTGCGGGCATTCCTATCCGTCTTACCGATACGGCCGGTATTCGAGAAACGGGTGATTCGATCGAAAAGATGGGGATCGAGAGAAGCGAAAAAGAATTCTCGTCGGCGGACGTACGCGTATTCGTAATTGATATTTCTGCCGAGCAGGACTGGAAAAAATTCGTTCAAGAAAATCGTTCTAAATTAGTAGGAGCGGTGATCGCCGCAAATAAATTCGATATCAAGCATTCCTCATGGGACCCGCAAATTCTCCGCGACGAGAATTTGTCGGGAGCGATCCTCTGCGAAGTTTCTTGTAAAACGAAATCGGGAATTGAAGAACTCATCCTAGAAATTTCCAAAAAGTTGCAAACCTTAGAGAGTTCCGAAGATTATGTCCTGTTAGAAGAAAGAAATCGCTATCATTTTCTCGCAATAGTAAGATCTCTAAATGCATGTCTCGCTTTAATCGATAGCAACGCGCCTGCAGAAATTTACATTAAAGAAATAGATTCGGCTCTTTCTGAAATCGGCGAAGTGAACGGTCGAGTGGATACGGAAGAAGTGCTAGGAAGAATTTTCAGTAAATTCTGCGTGGGTAAATGACTTTGGAATTCAACGACACAAACTTAAACTTGCTATTCATCGCGAGCCTGGCGAGTAAAAAGGCAAGGAATCTTCCGCCGCGCCGAATTAAGATAGAATCTAGGCCTATTTCCCAAAAAAATGGTTTAATCGTATGAGAGAAAAATCCCTCGAATATCATTCCGTTCATCCCAAAGGTAAAATTCAAGTTGTCCCGACGAAGCCGACTAAGGATTCCTTTGATTTATCTTTGGCTTATTCACCGGGGGTTGCTTACCCTTGTTTGGAAATTAAAGATAACCCGGAACTCGTGTACGAATATACCAATAAGGGAAACCTTGTCGGAATCATAACGAATGGAACTGCGATTTTAGGTCTCGGTAATATCGGCCCGGCCGCCGGAAAGCCGGTGATGGAAGGGAAAGCGGTCCTATTTAAGAAATTCGCGGGAATAGACGTTTTTGATATCGAGATCGATGCTAACGATCCCGAAGAATTCGTAAAAGCTGTAAAGATGCTCGAGCCGACTTTCGGCGGTATCAACTTGGAAGATATTAAGGCGCCTGAAAGTTTTTATATCGAAGAGCAACTCATCGAGCGGATGAATATTCCGGTTTTCCACGACGATCAGCACGGGACTGCTATTATAACCGTTGCCGGACTTTTAAATGCATTCGAATTAAACTCGAAACGTCCGAGTGAAGTGAAAATGGTGATTTGTGGAGCGGGTGCGGCAGGAATCGCAATCGCAGAACTAGTTCAGCATATCGGAATACGGAAGGAACATATTTTTCTAGTGGATACGAAAGGTGTGATCCATCATGAACGATCCGATCTAAACGAATCGAAGAAAAAATACGTTCAAAAAACTTCCGATCGAACTTTGGCGGATGTCATGAAGAATGCTGACGTTTTTGTAGGCGTGTCCGTCGCAAATATGGTCGATGAGGCGATGGTTCGTTCTATGGCGAAAGATCCCGTAATTTTTGCATTAGCAAATCCGGACCCTGAAATTCCGTATGCAGTTGCGAAAAAAGTCCGGCCGGATATCATCATGGGCACGGGAAGAAGCGATAACCCGAATCAGGTGAATAACGTTTTAGGATTCCCGTTTATTTTTAGGGGTGCGTTGGACGTTCGGGCTCGTCATATTACTTTAGAGATGAAATTGGCGGCAGCGCGAGCGCTAGCCGAATTGGCGCGATTAAAAGTTCCGGAAGCAGTCAGCCTTGCGTACGGCGGAGAAAAATTCTCATTCGGTCCGGATTATTTGATCCCAAAACCGTTCGATCAGCGGGTATTGTATCATGTTGCTCCTGCAGTTGCGGAAGCAGCAGTTCAAAGTGGGACTGCTCGAAAGCCCTATCCTGGAAGGGAAAGCTACATTGCTTTCTTAGAAGGTCTAATGCGGGCTTGACGTACCCCTGTTTCGCATAATAATAAGGGAAACGAATTCGAACGATCGAAGTGCGCTCAAGAAAGAAGATGGCGGTTCCGAAAATATACTAAATAGGCCGAACCGCCATGGATCATCCGGGGCCGAAGAGGGGAAAGCGAATGCCCGAAGCGGACAATAATCCAAGACCTTCCCCAAATTCATCCCTACCGGCCCTCGATTTAGGTATTATTCCTCCGGAAAGAATCGATTTAATTCCTGAAGAAGAGCTTCGAAATCTTTTACTTCAAACGACCCCGAAAGCGATGCGCGATCTTGATTTAATCGAGAAAGGCGTAGAGAATTTCTTCCTATTTAATTACTCCCCGTTTGCACTTGCAAAGTTCGAACAGTTGCAATTTCTGAAGCCCGCAGATCTGACATATTTTGAAGGAAAAAACGGTTTCGTACTATACCAATATTTATTCGTTTCGGAAGACACAAAAGAATTAGGTCTTTCTAATATTGTTCTAAGGCCCGCTTCTCGAAAAGCCGAGCAGGTTCAGAAAATAAAACTTGCTTGCTTGGCTCAGAGCGTAGCCGCGTTCCTTCAGTTTGTTCATCGCCGCGATTTTATTCTTGGAGAAAAGAAAAGCGCGGGTGAACTCCTTGAATGGGTGCAAAGACAATATATAAATACGGACGATAAGGGAAATATTCTCGATTTCCAGGATTCGAAGAACTTACCCGTTTCCATGAGAAACTTAATTACGTTTTCCGTAGAATCCTTTCTGCAACGAAACTTGAAGTTGAAAGACGAGATACTAACCTCGTTCATCACTATATTATCGAAAAAGCCCGGCGAAATCTTGGAATTCATTAGCCAGGTAAAAACCGAAAACGAAGCTTTGATTGCATTGGAAAAGCGGGGAAATCGCCCCCCTTTGTTGCAGCTTCATCCCGATTTTCACGTAATACAACCTTCCCTAGACGAACTAATCACCGAAGCTTCTATCGATCCGAAAATCGTGGCAAAAAACGAAGAAACGGAATTGGAAATTGTTTATGAGTTTTTTATTTCTCTTGCAAGACGAATCTTAACTCACCTACTTCCTGCAGAACAATCAGGATGGATCCAACCTGCGGGAACGGAGCAGGGTTCGGAATTCATTCAAGAATTGCGCCGACATCCTGCTTTCACTTCAGGAAAGCATTGGGAAGGTTCAGATTTATTCTTACAGGCCTTCGAAGTATTAACTCAATCGATGGGTTCTCTTTCCTTGCTGAGAAAAGAATCCTTGGTGAATGTTGCCTTTACGGATATCGTAATCCGAATTCGGGAAACCAAGGAGCCGTTGGTAGTAGATCAATCCTCCATTAAATTAAAAGATGCGGCTATTCAAGCGGCTGGACTTTCTAAATCGGAGGTTCTTGATCAGGTTTTAGAGAGATTAAAGGCGCGAAACGATATTCTTAAAAGGGATAAATCGATAGGGACTTCTCCCGGCGTCCTGGTTCTCGCCGTCGAAAACGTACTGCCTGCATTCTTATATAATAAGGAGAAACGAACTTCGGTTCATAATCTCATTAGAAAAAGCGGGCAACCGAAAGGTATTTTCGCCTTTCTGCGCGAAGTTTCGGAAGGAATAGATTCGGAAGTCGCGATCGACGAGCAAATTCGCTTATCAAAAGCCATTTCCGAATGGGAAAAAGAAAACGAAAAGTTAAAGAGAAAGGCCGAACAGGATTCTAAGTCCATACTAGTAAGACTAATCGAATGGATTCTGGGTCTCTTTGGAATTAATGTATCAGCCGGAGATAAAAAGGATTTCGAAATATTAGAAGAAACCCCTTCTCAGACTAAGAGTTCTTCGAAACAATCGACCCCGAAAACGGAAGAGCCGGATCAGTCGACGAAAAAGAAAAAATCTTTGGGGGTCCTATTAGGTCCCAAGGAAAAGTCCCTTCTGATTCCTCCAAAACTCCAGAAAGTAATCGACTATGTTGATCGAAAGAACAACGGGATTATTTGGCTGGACGAGGTGGTGAGCACGAGCGCTTCTCCCGAATTCGGAAAAGACAAAGTTGCCGACCTCATGTATTATGACCAGAAGCGGAGATATATCGAGATTCGCTCAATGAATTCCATTCGACATGTATTTATTCGGAAGGAATTGGAATTCGATTCCGCCTGGTTGGACTCAACCCTGGAATATCTTGAGAACGTCACGGCAAAAAAACCCGAGTTTGCTGCTTTGGCGGATACTCTCCGCAAATTTCGGGACGAATAGCTGACTGTTCACGTTCGACAAAAATCATAATTTACCAAGCAACGGAGGGTTCATGAAAACTAGGATCGAAACCGACTCCATGGGAGAAATCGAAGTAGACGATTCGAAATACTGGGGAGCGCAAACCCAGAGATCATTGCATCATTTTCATATCGGCAATGATCGATTTCCAAGGGAAATGATACGCGCGTTAGGCATCCTGAAGAAATCAGCGGCCATCGTTAATGCGAGCCTCGGTTTACTTCCGGAAGATAAAAAGAAACTGATCGTTCAGGCGGCGGACGAAGTCATCGAGGGAAAACTCGATGAACATTTTCCATTAAGCGTTTGGCAGACAGGCTCGGGTACCCAGACCAATATGAATGCGAACGAAGTAATATCCAATCGTGCGATTGAAATTGCAGGAGGGGTAAAAGGTTCAAAAAAACCGATCCACCCGAACGACGACGTAAATAAAGCGCAGTCATCGAACGATACTTTCCCGACTGCGATGCATATTGCGGCCGCAGAACAGCTCGTACGTAGGCTTATTCCCGCTTTGGAACAATTGAAAGACACTCTGCGAAAAAAAACGATCGAGTTTAAGGATATTATTAAAATTGGAAGAACTCATTTGCAGGACGCGACACCATTAACCTTGGGTCAGGAATTTTCCGGTTATGTTAAACAACTCGAATATAATATAGAGAGAGTAAAGTCCGTCCTTCCGTCCGTCTATCGATTAGCCTTGGGCGGAACTGCGGTCGGTACCGGCTTAAATACGCATCCTGAGTTCGCTTTGCGAGCAGCGGCGCAAATTGCCAAGGAAACTGGTTTACCATTTGTCTCGGCCGAAAATAAATTCGAAGCGCTTGCGGCGCACGATTCTCTTGTTGAAACACACGGCGTTTTAAAGACGATTGCCGCTTCCTTTATGAAGATCGCGAACGACGTGCGATGGCTTTCTTCCGGGCCTCGCTGCGGAATCGGTGAAATTTCGATTCCGGAAAACGAACCGGGTTCTTCCATCATGCCTGGTAAAGTGAACCCAACTCAATCCGAACAAATGACGATGGTATCCGCGCAGGTAATCGCAAACGATGTTGCGGTAAATATCGGCGGCGCCTCGGGAAATTTCGAATTAAACGTTTTTAAACCGTTAATTATCCATAATGTTCTAAATTCGATTCGATTACTATCTGATTCGGCTATTTCCTTCGAAGAGCACTGTGCTCGCGGGATTTTACCTAATAAAGAAAGAATATCGGAACATTTACGAAATAGCCTCATGCTTGTAACGGCATTGAACCCGCATATAGGGTACGATAATGCCGCTAAAATTGCTAAGAATGCTCACAAGAAAGGAACTAGTTTAAAGGAATCCGGAATTGAATTAGGGCTCTTGACAAGCGATCAGTTTGACCAATGGGTGCTTCCGGAGAAGATGATTTCCCCGGGTGTAGACTGAATTCCTTTATACGATTTCAGCTATGGATAAAAAAAGGACGATCATAATGATCGTCCTTTTTTATTATAGGGAATCCCTATGTTCTATTTATTGTTGCGGAGCAGGAGGGTTACTCGGAGCCGGAGCGGGTTCAGCAGGGGCGCTGCTTTCTACGAAACTAAAAGTAACTCGGCGATTTTTAGGATCTTTCGCATCTAAGCCGGAAACCGGAGAAGAGGAACCTGCGCTTTTTGTTACGATTCGATTTGCAGGCAGACCTTGTTTGACCAGCGCTTGCTTAACTGCTTTGGCACGGATATCCCCGTAGAAAACGTTTCCTTTTTTATCACCTTCCGCTTCTTCTGGACCTACTTGATCAGTATGTCCGGTGATTTCTAAAGCCCAAGAATCGGGGAGTTTGCTAATAGCGTCTTTCAAAACGGCAATATTAACTTTGGCCCATTCGCTAAAGTCTCCAGCGCTTACGTCGGCTTTTTTGTAGCTAAAACCGGGGCGTGTAATTCCATCGGGATAGCGGAAATCTTTAAGTTTCTCGTTAAAGGTACTTGCGATCCCTGCTGGAGAATTCATATCAACGCTGCGAGATGCAGCAGCGTTTTCTTGCGACTGCGTTTGCGCCTGTGGTTCTGGTGCGGGCTGTTCTTTCGTTTCTGAAGAAGCACAAAACGAAATTGAAAAAGCCGTTGCACCGACTAACAGGAGGTTGAGAATTTTTTTAGCCATATTGTATCCGTCCTTTGATGGGTGAGGGTAAGTTTACGATGAATTTATCCAAAATATATGAATTCTGAGAAAATGGGAAATCTTTTTTACCGATTACGTAAGAATGAAATTCTTGATAATGGTCGTTCAATTTAAGGAGAGACATTGATGAATCTAGAGCTACGTGCTCAAGCGGATCCGGAGTGGGAAGGGTCGAGAATCGATAAATTCTTGAAAGCGACTCTCGGAGATGAGATATCTCGTGCCTCTGTGCAGCATTGGATCGACTCCGGATGGGTAAAGGAGAATTCGGGAAGAATTATCGATAAATCTTCCTATAAAGTAACTTCGGGAGAAATTTTCGAAATTTCGGTTCCACCCAAACCTCCATTAAATCTGGAACCGATTCAAATGGATTTGGAGGTGTTGAAAGAAACGACCAACTATATGATTATTCGAAAACCGGCTGGAATTGCTTCTCATAGTGGACCCGGTGATCGTTCCGCGACCCTAGTTAACGGACTTTTATATAAATTTAAGGAATTATCTCAGCTAGGCGGGGAAGCAAGACCGGGAATTGTTCACCGTTTGGATAAACCGACGGAAGGGTTAATGCTTATTGCTAAGAATGATTTTGCACACGCAAAATTGTCCGAGCTTTTTAGAAAAAGGGAAATTACCAAGAAATACTTAGCTTGGACCCAAGGATCTCTTCCGGAAGGAGAGGGAACGATCGATCTACCGATAGGCCGACATCCGACCGAGAGACTTAAGATGACGGTTACTCCCAAAGGTCGCCCATCCGTGACGCATTATAAAGTTCTAAAAACGCTAGTATCCAAAAGCGGCCGAAAATTCTCACTTGTAGAGGCACTTTTGGAAACCGGAAGGACCCATCAAATTAGGGTTCATATGCAAAGTCAAAGATCTCCCGTAATCGGAGATTTGCTTTATTCCAGAAATGCCCCTATTTTCGAATCTTTTGGACTATTATTAGTTTCTTATCATTTGGAATTCATGGACCCCTTTTCCGGTGAAGAGGTGAAAATTATACTTCCTGTTCCTGAGCGTTTCATTCGATTTGAGACGAGCACGGATCGTTTTTAATATTTACGATCGACTCATTCAAAACGAGTCGCTCGCCTGTCTCTAAATAAAGTTATTTTAAAGATCGGGATCGATTTCATCGGTCTCGTAACGAATTTTTTATCGCAATCCTCACGATCAAAGTGGCGGCTTTCGAAACACAAATTGAATCGAAAAAATTTACTCATTAATTTACGAATTCGACCTCGTTAAAGAGTTAAGATTAATTCCGTTTTTTGATTGGCTCTTCCGGAAATCGATCGTAATCTTAGAGATGAATGGATGAAAATAGGATTGAAAAAGTTAAGCGGGGATTTTGGCCGAAGGTTAAGAAAGTTGCCGGTAAAGTTCCCTTTTTACCGGATGCGATCTCGTTATATTTTGCTATGTTGGATCCGGAAACACCTCTAAAAGCGAAATTAACCATCGCCGGCGCCTTAGCCTACTTTCTGACGCCTTTTGATGCCATTCCGGATATCCTTATCGGGGCCGGTTATCTAGATGATGCGGCCGTCATTGCGGCGGTTATAAGTGCGGCGACGATCTATGTAAAGGAAGGACATAGAAAAAAAGCGGATGATTTTCTAGATTCGGAATCGAAACGGAATTAAGTCAATGTTCGTCTCTTGTAACTTCCTTTACTAAATACAGCCTTCGGTCAGCTTGAACGAAAACGTGAAAGTCCTTTTTCAATGAGCTACGAAAACGAAATAAAAATTCGATACCAGCATTTCTTAAACTTTGCGCCGAAGGTTATGGATTTTCTAATTCATACTCATCGAGACGAGGACCTTTCGATTTCTTACAAAGGAAATATAGAATCGGATCTGGTTACCAAAGCCGATAAAGGTTCGGAAAATCTGATTGTAGACGAGATTCGAAATGTATTTCCTCAAGATCATATTTTGGGTGAAGAAGGTTCCTCGTATGAAGGAACCACATCATTTAAATGGATTATAGATCCGTTGGACGGAACGGTGAACTACTCGCATAGAGTTCCACTCTACTGTAGCTGCATTGGCTTAGAGGATATCGAGAGAAGAACGCCCGTCATGGGAATCGTGCCGCTACCTGCAATGGGACAGATTTATCATGCGATGGAAGGCGGAGGTGCCTTCAGGGATAAGTCGAGAATTTCGGTGTCTAAAACGAAGGAAATAAAACACGCTCTTTTATGTACAGGTTTTCCGTATGATCGCGAAGATCGAATTGATCGACTCGTTTTCAATCTTCGAAATTTCTTGCTAAAGTCGAGAGGCGTTCGTCGCACAGGCTCTGCAGGCTTGGATATATGTTGGGTTGCCGATGGAAAATTTGACGCGTTTTGGGAAGAAGATTTAAAACCTTGGGATATGACTGCCGCTGCGGCTATTCTACTTGAAGCCGGAGGAAAGCTCAGCACGTATGATAATAACGACTTTCATCCTTACGTCTCAAACCTAGTGGCTTCAAACGGAAAACTTCACGATAGAATGATTGAGATTTTGGAAGAATTTCTGAATAAACCGTAAGGTTTCTCGTTTCGTAATAAAACTGCGGAATTCTCGATTTTTTTCTTAGAAAGCGAATCGTTCGTTATTTTTGTTGAGTCTAATGGTTAAGTTACTTAATTATTAAGTAGGTGAATTAAATGGCTCGCGCCAAAACAGACAAACTCCAGGAATTATCGGAAAGGTTTAGAACCTTTTCCAGAGACTTGAAGAAAGAATTCGGCCAGGTAATTTCGCAAGAAGGCTATACGATGAACGAATTTATCGTGCTTCGAAACCTTTTTCTGAATCGACTTCGGTCAGCGGACCTTGCGCGTGAATTGGATGTTAGTCCCGCTTATATAACCGTTTTGATCGAGAAATTAAGGGCAAAAGGACTTTTAGATGCAATTCGAAACGAAGGTGATCGAAGGGCCTGGGATTTGGAACTAACTTCAACCGGGAAGAAAATCTTTCAGAAATTGGATTCGAAAATCACGGATTGCGTGAGTGAGCGCTTTCAAATGTTGGACGCGGCAGAAATCGAATCCTTAAACAAGATGATGATTCGTTTGTCGGAAAGAAAGGATTGATGATATTTGTAGTCGCTACGTCCGCTGAGACTTTCGGCCGGTCGACATAAAGTATGTAAGAAACGTTTTATTCGCGTTGTTGCTCCGGGAATTCTAATTGCAGTTCTTGCACATATACTTCTAACGGTTTCCCCATCGGTTTTCTTGCCGGGTAAGACGCGAAAATAGTTCTTCCAGATAAAAGCGACTAACGGAACCTGGACTTCTTATGAACTGGATATCGTTAATTATTGCAGGTCTTTTCGAAGTAGGTTTTACTACCTGCATGAAGCTTTCTAACGGATTCAGAGATTGGAAATACGCTGTAGCGTTTCTGTTCTTCGCATGTTTAAGTTTCTTTTTTCTGAATCGATCCACTCAGACGATTTCGTTAGGGACCGCATATGCAGTCTGGACGGGAATCGGTGCGGCAGGAACCGTACTTATAGGAATTTTCTTTTTCGGGGAGTCGGCCGGGGCTTGGCGAATATTCTTCTTATCGACGTTGATTGCTTCCGTCGTCGGACTAAAATTCGTGGCGATAGAGTAGGTTGCCGAATTATTCCGAATATCTTCGGCGGATCGTTCGCTCGACTATATTAATCAATTTCTTTTCGACAATGTTCGGATTAAAATTCGACTGAACATATCTTTTTCCGTTGATTCCCATAATCTCCCTTTCTTTCGGGTGAGAAACAAGATAATCCGCTACTGCGGCAAAACTCTGCTTATCAATGTAATACAGACCGCCGTTACTTCTTAGACAATGACCCTTTAATACTTCCGACTTTCCGTTCACTAATACCGCAGTTCCCCGTATCCATGCTTCCATTAAAATTATAGAAAAACTTTCCATCGGAGAAGGATTGATGAGTACGTCCGCTTCTAAAATGCGGCGAGCCTTCTCGGATTCTTCCACGAATCCTAGGACTTGAAGGAACGGATGCTTCGTAAGCTTGTGGAGCAATTTAAGGTCGCCCTTACCGGCTAATAAAAGTTTATCCTGCCTTCCGGTTCTTCGTTGCCAGTCCGCGAAAAAATCCACAAGCTCTGAAACTCCTTTGCCTTCGTCGATTCTACCGACGTAAAGAAAATCGAAGAAATCCGTTTCTTTCTTTAAAGGTTTGCGTTCGAGCATTTCCGGTTCCGGCGTCTCAAGGTGCATACCGATTACGTTTTCTAAAGACGGAGAAAAACCGTAAATATTCTGAAATAGAGTTCTTTCCTCGGGAGTATTGAAGCTATACGCGGAATCGTCTTTGAAAAGATTTCGATAGATGGAAAGTCTTGCAGGAGGTTCGTCGTGCAGAGTGGGAATTACCAAAGATTTTTTGGCGACCAATGGAAGTCCATAAACCATCGGATAATACAAATAAGAAACGAAAACGAAAACATCGTAGTCTCTTTCATTTGTTTCGATATATTGTATAAGGTCGGGGCAGTAAGGCCCTTGCATTTCCACCCAAATTCGTTCTCGATCTTCCTCTGATTTGAAAGCGTTCTTAGAAAAGGGACCGTATGAGCGATCGTTTAAAATCCGATCGGAATATTTATTGAATTTTTGAATTTGTCGCTCTTTCTCGACTGAAAAGCGAAGTATTCGGATTCGATCTTCGCTATTTGTTTCCAACCATTCGGAGGAAATCCTTTTTTCTATATCCGGTCCCAATTGAACGGGGGTAATTTCTTTGACAGGAATCTGATTTTTCCAGCTTATATAATCCAACGACCGTGTGGATAAAACCGTTACCTCGTAGAACTTGGAAAGCATCAAAGTATAAAGATAAATTAATCTTTCCGAGCCACCGGAAACTCTCCCTGAAAAAATCGGAGTTACAATAGCTAAGCGTCTACGAGAATTCTGCAAGGATCGGCCTCAAAATGGATTCAGGACGGACTGTGGAAAAGTTTTGGATTCTTTTTTCTTGAGTATCAAGGACGGCTCTATTTAGTTTCGGGTCCGTCACTATCTTATTGGCTAATTCGGCGAGAAAATCCATTTTCTTTTCTTTAAATAAGACTCCGGCGCCGGATAAAGTTTCGCTGACTGCACCGGCATCGAAAGCCATTACCGGAATTCCGTGAACCATGGCTTCCAGTAAAGGGACGCAAAATCCCTCATGCTCGCTCATCGAAATGAACAAATCACATTCGCGATACATCTTCTGCAAGCCTTCGTCCGTTAAAAAATCGGTGATAATGACGTTCCTGCGTAATTTATAAAAATCTAACATTCTCTCCAATTCTTCCCTGTATAGATAAAGCTCTTTCGAGCTGAAACCGACCAAGAAGAGTTGAAAATCATCGCCGAAAGTATTTAAATAATAGTATGCGAAACGGATTAAGTCGTCCTGTCTTTTATTCGGAGAAATCCTGCCTACAAAAAGAAATCGAGGTCCTCTTGCTTGCAATTCGGCTATTCTTGGCCCGAAGAAGATAGGCTTTGCGGGAATTTGATAAGTGATCGGTAAAAGTCTAACGTTTTCGTAACCGAGTTCCTCTAATTCCTTCTTATTAAATTCCGAGACGGCAAACGATGATGAAAATTCGTCTTTGATTTGCGTTAGTTCCTCTCTACCTTTGCGCAGAAGATAGGTTAATTTTAAATCATATTTTTCAAAATAGGACGGAGGCGTCACATTATGATAAACGAGAATCTTGGGCTGCTTTGTTTTTTGAATAAAGTCCAAGACATTCGAATGTATCGAGTGGTGATAAAATAAAATATCTCTTCCTTTCGGTCTAAAATATTTATATTTTCTAACGTAAGTGGCCGTTCCCGGACCCATGTTCTCGGCAAATATTTCGGAAGAATACCCTAGCTTTCGAAATACCGATCTAAGGGAGGACATTTCGTTGGAAATGGCGTCGCCTAAATTAAAACCGGCTGCAAACTGATGAATTCCCTGCTTTCCCATTTCAGTGCACGGACGAGCTCGTTTCTCTAACGGTCAGCAGTTGTTTAAAAAAGCGGTCAAAAGGAATCGAGTTATACTCCTCCACGACTTCCCTACGTTTGACGGAAGCTTCTTCTCCGGGTAAAGGTCTTCCTGAGCCTTCCGTTTGTAAAACCAGATGAATCCATTCAGCCAGTTTTCGAAGACTGTTTAAGTCTTTATTCCTAAAAAGAAATCCCGCTCCCCGCAGAGTTTCCGAAACGGACGTGCAGGAATAAGCGAATACGGGAAGATCTTTGCTTAATGCTTCCACGAGGGGAATGCCGAAGCCTTCATGCTCGCTCATGCTTATGTAAGCGTCCATTTCATCCCAAAATCTGCCCATCTCCTGGTCGGTCGGACTCATTCTAAATTGAATGTTTTCCCCTAAGCCTAAATCCCAGGCCATTCGTTTTAAATGAGAGAAATATTTACCGAATATAACCGGAACGGATCCGCAAATTAGAATCCTGTATTTACTATTGATTCGCTTAAGAAAATACACTAACAGTAATAGATCTTCGATTTTTTTATTAGGCGCTATTCTTCCCACGAATCCGAGGGTATAACCGTTTTTTTTTCGATCGTTTCGTCCCGACCACTGGTATTTGCGGACGATTGGTAAAACCTTCGAATTCATTATGTTCAAATCTTCCAGATTGGAAGCGCTATATTTGGAACTCGAAATGAAGGCCTCAACGGAGCGACTGAGTTTATGAAGTTCCAAAATCGAACGTTTAAACTCGAGAGAGAATAGATGAAATAAATCTTCCTCTACAAACGGTTTAAAGAAAATGGGGGGTGTCACGTTTTGGAATCGAATGAATTTCTTTCCCGGTAAAGCCAAAAATTCGTCCAACGGATAACCCGGTCCGCCGTATTGAAGAATATGAGTTTGATTTCTATTCTCGTATTCCCGCCAATTTTCGTCCCAAAAATTTCGGATCACAAAATCTTCGGTGCTAAAATTGGAAAGACAGACGATTTCGGACGGAATTTGTATCGCGTCTAAAGTCGCAGATATTCCTTTCATATCGTTTCCGATTCCATCATAATCACGGAATTCGGTGACATGCTGATAGACTTTCATTTTCTAAAACTAAGTACGGCAAAGCCGTCGCCGACTTTCGTTTCCACGACGTTCTTAAATCCCAATTTTCTAAGAAACTCTCTGAGAGAAGATTCTCCGACCTGTGTTAAAAGAACGGGTTGAAAGGGAGAAGCGAATCGGTTCGAAAAATTTGAATATCTAAATAAAAATTCGGTACCTGGGGCGGCCTTTTGGGCTAAGGTTCTAAATAATTTTTCTAGAACCCAATTCGGCAAAAGACATAGATTCGACGGTAAAACGATTTTAGAAGGAAGCGGAGGTTGAGGTATCAGCTCATCGAAGGAAAGCAATTCGACCGAATTGAAAACCTGATCTTTTATGAAATTATGATGATTCGCGTTCCAGGTCACGCAGCGAAACTCGATTTGAGCCTTCAGTAGATGCTTTAGGAATTTTCCCCATTCAGGATTGAGAACTAAGACCGAATTTCCGGGTGAGATCAACGATAGTAGTAGCTTCTCACTTTCTTCCAGCGTTTCTTCTTCGTAAAGAAATTCGCTGGACCAAAGAAATTCCGGTTTAATTTCCCTACGTAGCGAATAGTTCAATTCAATAAATTCGTTATAGAATCGCTCGAACTTACGCTTCAGTTTTTCATGATCGCCCCGCAGAAGGATCAATTCGTTTAATACACTGTAAAAAGCTCTAGTTCGGTTTTCAGAAAGTTTCTTATCTAAGAACGCGTAAAATTCTACGAGGCTGATAAAGATCCATCGAAGCGGACCTCGAATGAATCGGAATTTGGGGTTCGTAAATTTGGGAGGGGCAATCCCTTTTTCGAATAAGTGCGCGGTTTCTGCGGCATCAAACTCTCGATATCCTTCCGGGGACTCGGGAGAAAACTTCCATCGGGAAAGTTTTTCAAGTTCTTCTTTCGTGACAGGGCGTCGGGCCAATCTTGACTCGATTTCTTCCATCAACTCCCGGACATTCACGGAAGTGTCTTTGATTTCAATAATATCGGGAGATCTTTCTTCCATAGAACCCGGGACTTTTATTCGATTGTTTTTTTCTCTATCGACAAAACAATCGTATTTTTGTTCGGTTTTTGCCGATCATTCGTTCCATGAAATGTCTCGTAACCGGTGCGGAGGGATTTGTAGGGACATATCTGGTCCGCGAACTCCTAAAACGGTCCGGATATGATGTCCTTGGTTTGGGGGTTCGGGATCAAAGCCGGGACCTGCCATTCCCTTTCCGTGTCTGCGACTTGCGGGATTATAATAATCTTTCAAATTTGTTACGGGATTTTGTTCCAGACTTAGTATTTCATCTGGCTGGTCAGGCATTCGTTCCTAGAGCCATCGAAGACCCGTATGAAACGCTGGAAATTAATGTCGGTGGAACTCTTAATCTTCTAGAATTATTGCGACGTTCGAATCGGAAAGTAAGGTTTTTGTACGTGTCTTCCGCCGATGTCTACGGAAATCTTACTTCGGAAAATCTTCCGGTCCGGGAAGAAACCCTACCTAAACCTCTCAATCCGTATTCATCTTCGAAAGTTGCCGCCGAAACATATTGCCTTCAATACGCGAGATATAATCAGGGTCTGGAAACGATCGTATCTAGACCCTTTAATCATATCGGCGTAGGACAAAATTCCAAATTTGTGGTTCCGAATTTTTGCAGACAAATTTTAGAAGTCGCGAACGCGGAAAATACGAAATTTCCGAAAGAAATTTTAGTCGGAGATTTAAATCCTACGAGAGATTTTTTACATGTGCAAGATGTGATAGAAGCGTATATCTTGCTCGCCGAGCGCGGAATGACGGGAGAAATTTATAATATATGCTCCGGTACGGAAACCAAGATATCCGAAGTGCTAAATTGGATGATAGAATTTAGCAAAGTTTCTATTACTCCAAAAATCGATCCGGCAAGAATACGTGCGGCGGAAATGCTTCGCTCTGTAGGAGATAATTCTAAATTAAAATCTCTAGGATGGAAGCCTAAGATTGCGATTAAGGATGCCGTTCGCGAAATTTTCGAACATATTCAATTATCCGAATTTAGTTAGTTATTAAAGAACAGAACCTTTCCAGGTTTTCGTTCCGCTTCCATCGATCGGGAAAGGGTTTCCCAAATATTTGGGTGCGGTATTTGTCAGGTTCATATCGATCCAAGCAAGTGTTCTTGCAAAGAATTCTCTGAAACGACTAAAGGGACCGCTGACATACGGTCTTCGATCCGATTCATAGGATTGGAATTCTAGTCCGATTTTTTTCGCAATGAACGCCGCCCGAGGCTGGTGGAATTTCTGGCTCACAAAAATCGCATCCTTAACTTGGAAGATCTCCTTGGCGCGAACTAATGTGTCGAGTGTTCGGAATCCTGCATGGTCGACAAAAACATCGCGCTGATTTACATTTCTTTCTAAAACGTAAATCAACATCGGCTTCACTTCATTGTAGTAACTACTACCGTTGTCTCCCGATAATAGAATTTTTCGAACCTTCCCATGGCGATATAGCTCCAAAGCGCAATCTAAACGATCTTTCAATACAGGGGACGGTGCGTTTCTATAAACGGAAGCGCCCGGGACGATTGCGACTGTAGCCGGTTTTAAAGATCGATAATTTCCCGCATGAGGAGTTCTTAGTTCGTATTCCCGTTCAATGGATAGATCGATCGAGGCAGGGACGCCGAAACAGAGCGCGAGTATAAAGATTGCAGCGAGCCTCTTTTTACCGTTCCAAAAAGCTCTTTTTTCAGGATGAGATTCGAAGGTCAAAAGGAAGGGAGGCATGCGTAAAAGGATTTAGATTTTGAAAGTAGGGGAAAGGATTTTTCCTAATTCTCGCGCCAGCCCCAAAGAATTATGTTCTCTAATCCGCTAACGGCTCCGTTTTTTTCAAAAAACCATATTTTCGGGTCGATCAGAGGAAACGGACTTTGTAAAATGGGGTCTCAGGATTAGAAGACTATGGACAGAATCGGGCTTATGTTTCTATCGAATTCATTTGTCAGAGTCGTTCTAACCGCTAGCTTCATTACCCCAGCCGCACTTTTCGCCGAAGAGCCTCCTCGCGCTAAAATTATCCATGCAAATCAATATCGCGGTACTTCTTCCGTGTATCGGACGGAGAGAGCGGCCGGTGTGGTTTTCGGAGATATAGAATCATTAAGAAATCGTTATACTTTAACCGAGCCACAGCTCGAGCAAATAGCGAGAATAAACCGTAGGTACAAGAAGGAGCACGAAAAATGGCTGCGCCTTCTTTCTCCAAAGCAAGTCGAATTGGAACTTTTGCTTATGGAAGAAAATCCGGATCTGATAAAAGTCCGGGTTCTTGTACAGTCGATCGGGAAATATACATCCGAAATTCGGATGAACCAGATCGCACATCGGCTCGCTATCGAAAGGGTTTTAACTTTCGAACAAAGAAAGCGGGGGAAGGAAAAGGAATCCGTTACCCTACCCGAGGAGCATAGGGAAGCTCCCGGGTTCCCCTTGAACTTATTCGTTCCCGAAAGAATTGTGCTGCCCTTACCGGGCATCCTTCACTGAGGAAAAGAGACAATGGAACAGAAAGAATTTGCGATCCTAATCGATTCAACTAAGCACATCGTGCTTTCCGCTATTAAAAAGAACTTATACGAGGAGTTTTACGATTCGATCGACGACGTAGCTCAAGAAACGTATATTCGAGCTTATAAGAGTTTGGCCGCCAACAAGTTTAGAGGGGACTCTTCTCATAGCACATGGCTTTATACGATTGCAAGGAATGAATCCCTTCGTATGAACCAAAAGCGGATGCGCCAAGCAAATCTTGCGACGAAACTCAAGGAAAAAGTGGTGCAAGATTCCATTTTGAATCCGAGAGACGAAATGGATGACAGCGGAGCCGAATTGGAACTCAAGGATTTGATTTCAAATCTGCCTTGGAAATATAAATCCGTCTTGGCTCTCGTTTCGGAAGGATATAAGGAGCAACAAATTGCGCAAAAGTTGGGTATTCCCGAAGGAACGGTAAAATCTCGATCCTTTAGAGGAAAGCAAATGCTGAAAAAACTATTTTTCCCGGAAAGCTGAGGAAATAGGAGTTAATTAGGCAAAAATGAAAGGGAACAAGAAAGACAAACTCGAAGAAGAGATTTCTCGTCGCCTTGATAGCCATACTTGGAACGACCAGATTTCGAATTTGGTTTTTCAGCAACGAAAAACGTCCCGCATTCGATGGATTGCGGGAATTACGATGAGCGGATTTACTATCGGAGCAATTGCTTTCTCTTCCTTGATGGTTCATCAACCGGGCGAATCCACCCAACCGAATTGGCAGGTTTGGGTGGAAGAGCAGATAGAAGGAACCTATGAGGATGCTGAAACTAGTATGCAAACCTCCGATCTTAGCAACGAGGAATTGCAGGATAAACAACTCCCGAATTCCCCGTTGATGGATGTGGAAACGCTTATCGAAACTTCTTTCGAGCAAAGGTAGAACAATCAGTATTGATTTTTTTCCTTTTGGAAAAACTACGCTTGATATTGTAACAAACACTATACACTCTTAAGAGCGGATTGGTTGGGTGACAAATCCGAGTTAGAAATATCCCGTGATAAATATTAAAGGGATATAGGGAGTAAGATCCAGTGTTTTCACTAAAAGAAACAAATCCGAGCCGCCCAGTTCCAAACCTTCCACCGGGAACTTTCGGGTTCCCGGCATTAAGATACCTACCGTTTTTAAGTAGAGATACGATCGGATTTTTCCGAATGCTTCATACGAAGTACGGTAAGACTGTCCGATTCGGAATTAGAAAAATCGTAATTCATTTAATTACTCAACCGGAGGACATCAAGCGAGTTCTTCAAGAAAATAGTCAGAATTATCACAAGGGCATTTTTTATAAAGAACTCGGAAGAATTCTAGGGAGAGGTCTCCTGAATAGCGAGGGCGAGTTTTGGAAGAAACAAAGAAAGTTGATCCAACCTTCCTTTCATCGTCAAAGAATCTCCGAGTTCGTGGAAGTTATGGCAAACGAGACGGACAAAATGCTCGAGACTTGGAAAACTAAGTCCACTCTCGACGTTTCGAAGGAGATGATGCATTTAACGTTCGCGATTGTAGGAAGAACTCTTTTTAAAACCGAAGTCACGAGTTATGCAAATCGGATTGAGTCGGCTTTAACGATTGCTCTGGAAATAACGACAAAGCGAATTAAGAAATTGGTTCCACCGCCGTTTCACTGGCCGACTCCGGGAAACATAAAATTGAAAAAAGCTGTGAAAGAAATGCATTCGGTCGTGGAGGAGTTGATTGAGGAAAGAAAGAAAACTCCGTCAAACGATATCATATCTATGTTGCTTGAGGTCAAGGATGAGGAGACCGGCGAGAGAATGAGTGAAACTCAAGTAAGAGACGAAGCTATCACTTTACTTTTAGCCGGGCATGAAACGACTGCGAACGCACTTTCTTGGGCCTTTTATTTACTAACTCAAAATCCTGACGCTTATGAAAAAATAAGACAAGAATCGATAAACGTATTAGGAGATCGTAATCCTACATTGGACGATATTCAAAATCTAACTTATACGAGGAAGGTTTTGGATGAAACTCTTAGATTGTACCCTCCTGCATGGGTGATCGAACGCAGATCGATGGGCTGGGATACGCTAGGCGGGTACGATGTTCCTCCGGGAACGAATATATCGATCTGTATTTTTAACGTGCATCGAAATCCGGATTTTTGGGAAGACCCCGATAAATTCGATCCGGATCGATTTGACGAAGAAAGGTCCAAGGACAGACCTAAAAACGCTTATATTCCTTTCGGCGGAGGTCCTAGGGTATGCATCGGTAATATTTTTGCGATAACAGAGGCAGTGCTTGTGCTGGCCCTTGTCGCCAAAAAATTTCGATTTCGATTGAGAACGGAAAAACCTGTCGTTTTGGAACCTTTAGTCACATTAAGACCTAAATATGGAATTCATCTAGATCTAGTTTCCACTTGACCGATCCTTCCAGGTCGAAATCCTTCTTTTGAGAGGATTTCGACCATGGAAAAGATGATTAAAAAGCGCATCGACCAGGTTAAGGAAAAGGGTCACCAGAGGTTAACCGTTCTCCTGATCCCTCACGGATTTGATAAATCTTTCCATTTCCAAATATCCATATTCACCATTTTCTTTTTAGTCGGTCTTTTATTTTCGATCGTAGGTATTGCCGTCCTAGGAATCGTAAAATACAATAATACTCGTATTCAGATCAATGCACTCGCCTCCGTTTACGGAAAGTATTTCGACGAATATATCGAATATAGCGCAAAGCTAGACGATATTCAGGATGATTTCTTAACGTTAACCGAAAATCTTCAAGAAATCCATTCGCTGACCGATGGACAAGCGGAAGAACTACTGAAACTCCCTGATGATTCGGATATCGACGGGGTTGCTTTTAACGAATTGAAGACTGAAGAAACGGCGGATAAAGATTTGATGCTAGGTCGATCGTATCTTTCCGAAATATACGGGTATCGTACCGTTCGAGTCTCTATGGAAAAAAATCGGGCGCTCGTTGATTCGGTTTACGACTTTTTGGATACCCGCTACGGGATCATGAATGCACTCCCGTTCGGAGAGCCGCTGACATCGTATAATCTTACTTCATATTACGGAATGCGACGTTCTCCGACCTTCGGATATATGGAATTTCATGACGGAGTCGATTTGGCAAATGTCCCGAATACTCCTATCTATTCTACCGGGGACGGAAGAGTGTATCGTGCGATTCATTCTCCGAGGGGATACGGAAATCATATCGTAATACAGCATGCGAACGGCTATTATAGTCTATACGGCCATTGCACCCGCCTTCTAGTGAAGGAAGGGGATACGGTTTACAAAGGGCAATTGATTGCAACCGTAGGTTCCACCGGAAATGTTACCGGACCTCATGTCCATTACGAAGTTTGGATAGGGGAATCAAATCGTACGGATCCGATGGATTATATGAAAGTCGGAATCGGTCAATATTAAAATAATATAATTTAGTATGCCTAGAAAACTTTCCGTCGAAGAAAAAAAAGCTACTAGTAAAAATTCCTCCAAGAAACCCGATGCAAAAAAGGTTAAGGCTGACGACGCCATTCCTTCTCCTAAAAACGCTGAAAAAGAAATGCGCGTTTTGGAAAAGGAAATTCGCCATCATCAGTATCTCTATTATGTAAGAAATAAGCCTATTATATCCGATTTTGAATTCGATAAAAAGTTTAAACGATTACAGAGCCTAGAGCAAACATATCCGAAGCTGATGGATCCTGCCAGTCCAACGTTAACGGTCGGCTCGGATCTGGATAAGGATTTTCAGAAATTCACCCATAAGTTACCGGTTCTTTCTCTTGAGAATACGTATAGTGAAGAAGATCTTTTGGATTGGATTCAAAAAACGGATCCGAACGGTCTTTACTCCGTGGAGTGGAAAATAGACGGAGCGTCTTTAATGCTCTATTATGAAAATGGAGTGTTAGCAAACGGAGTGACTCGAGGAACCGGAGGAATCGGAGACGATGTCACGGATAATATCAGGACAATTCGAAGCATTCCGTTGCGATTGGAAGAGAACTTATCCGTATATCTCCGCGGAGAAGTCTATATGACTTATAAGGACTTCGAGGAGTTCAATGAATCCTACGAAGGTAAATTCGCAAATCCTAGAAATCTCGCTTCAGGCTCTCTCAAACAGAAAAATTCAATGGAAGTCGCTAAAAGACCGCTTCGCATTTTCACATACGATGCATTCTTTCCCGATACGAAGTTGAAATTTAAAACCCACGAAGAGGTAATGAAAAAGGCGGAAGACTTGAAGTTTCCGCTCCCTCCCGATACGAAATTAATTCCCGGCACCGAAGTCGCCGCAGCGATTCGCGAGTTCAAAAAGAAAAAGGAAAAATTGGGTTTTCCGACGGACGGCTTGGTGATTAAGTTAAACGATTTGGCGCAAAGACAGGCTTTAGGTTATACGTCTCATTCTCCGCGTTGGGCGAGAGCTTATAAATTCGATTCCCTCATGAAGGAGAGCAAGATCGTGGGCATCGATTATGCCGTAGGTCGAACCGGAAAAATAACGCCGCGCGCGGAAATCGAACCTATCAATCTAGCCGGTACTACTGTGACATTCGCCACTTTGCACAATCAGGATTATATCGATGAACTCGGAATCGGTATCGGCGCTACGGTCAGAGTTTCAAAGCGGGGTGAAATTATTCCAGCCGTAGAGGAAGTAGTCGTACCTGGCAAAAAAGTTTTTAAAATTCCAAATATCTGTCCTTCGTGCGGATCGGAAACGAATAAGCGAGAGGATTCGGTAGATCAATTTTGCCCGAACCCGGAATGTCCGGATAGGGTTAAAAACGGAATCATTTTCTTTTGCTCTCGAAAGCAAATGGATATTGAAGGATTGGGCGAAAAGCAGGTCGAATTTTTATATGACCAAGGTTACATTAAAGATCTTGCAGATTTATATAAACTCGGCAAGCATAAAGATAAGCTTTTAGAGGAAGACGGATACGGAGAAAAAAGCGTAAGCTTGATTCTTAATGGAATAGAGGAATCCAAAAGGAAGGATTTTAGATTCGTACTTTCATCTCTTGGACTTCGCGAAATCGGTCCTAAGGTAGCCGAACTTTTGATAGAGCACGGATATGAATCGATGGACTCGATTATAGAAGCTGCAAATAGTTCGAGTAAGTCGGAATCCTTATTGGAAATACCGGGGATCGGGCCATCCACCGTCGAAGCGATCGTAGAAAGCTTTACGGATAAGAGAATCTTAAAGTTAGTCGATCGGTTAAAAAAAGCCGGGATCAAAATGAAGGCCGACCCGATCGCAAAGGCGGATAAGCAACCGTTTGCGGGTCAAACATGGTGCGTTTCAGGTTCTTTCGAAAACTTCCAGCCTAGAGAAAAG
Source organism: Leptospira fainei serovar Hurstbridge str. BUT 6 (assembly GCF_000306235.2). Taxonomy (NCBI): domain Bacteria; kingdom Pseudomonadati; phylum Spirochaetota; class Leptospiria; order Leptospirales; family Leptospiraceae; genus Leptospira; species Leptospira fainei. Next base: position 844,329 of record NZ_AKWZ02000010.1, on the reverse strand, counting down.
GCGATCGACCTCGTGGTCTTTTACGGAGGCAAAAAGGTCGGATCTGTCTCTTCAAAAACGACACATTTATTGGCGGGCCCCGGAGCAGGATCTAAGTTGGAGAAAGCGAAGGAATTGGGAATCACGGTCGTATCGGAAGCGGAATTCTTGGACCTACTGCGCCAAAACGATATCGCATTTTCTTAAAAGAATGACTAGCAAAAGATGCGCAAAATGTTCCAGTTTCTTTGATTGCCGGGTCGATAGCGGCGGTTGTTGGTGTGAAACTTTGATCCTTAATCCTGAAGTCTTGAAGGACTTACGCGACTTATATTCTAATTGTTTATGCCCTATTTGTTTGAGGGAATATGAGTCTTCTCAGGAAGCACCATAGAATTCTTTAACCCTTTCTATTATATGATCACCGTTCATTGAACGATTGTTCACAAATGATTCGGATTTTTTAATTTCACGAAAAATGGATTGAACCAAGCGTTGTCAAAAGTAGAGTTTCCGTCCTAAACGGTCGCTGTACTCGGTTAAAACCGTTTTGAGGGGAATTTGGAAAACAATCGAAAGTATTTTTATGACATGCTGGAAAAGGCAGCATCTCGATTTCCAGCAAAGGAAAGCTTTTCTAAAAGAACGAAAGCAGGCATACAAGGGCGAACCTTTTCGCAATTGAAGACGTTAACGGATCATCTCATCGGAGGATTGATTCAAGCAGAAGTTCTAAAAGACGATAAAATACTCTATCTTTGCGATGCTAGCAGCAATTGGATTTTAGGCGATATCGCCATTATTAGCGCAGGTGCGATCTCGGTCCCAAGGGGCACCGACGTTGTGGACGAGGATATTCTTTATATCGTAAACCATTCCGAAAGTAAATATGCTCTGGTTCAGAAGGAGAAAGATAAACAACGCATTCTTAATTTATCCTCTAAGCTTCCTTCCTTGAAAAAGATATATGTGTTAGAGGATGATATAGGAGAACTAAAAACCGGACCTGAGAGCGTAGGCGAATTGATTGAAAAAGGAAAAGCCTATATATCTCAAAATTCGGATTGTATTAAGAAAAGATTAAAGGAAAAAAGTCCCGACGAATTAGCGACCCTCATCTACACTTCGGGAACGACGGGAGCTCCAAAAGGAGTCATGTTAACTCAAACAGGATGGATTTCCGCAGTCGAAAAGGTGATAGGGTTCGTGGGACTTAAATCTTCGGATTCGGGAATCAGCCTTTTACCGCCCTGGCACGCTTTTGAGCGAGCGATCGAATACTGCATTATAGAACTAGGTGCGGAATTTCTAGTATCTAACATTAATAATTTAAAGGAAGACTTAAAAGAATTTAAACCTACCCTGTTTCCTTCCGTCCCTAGAATTTGGGAATCTCTATATAATGGAATCATGAATAAGGTCGCCAAAGAATCTTCTGTCAAGAGGTCTTTATTCAATTTTTTTCTGAAAGTCGGAATGAGTTGGGCTGAGAAAAAATCCGTTCTATTCGATTATGATTTCAGAATCATGAAACCCAACTCAATACTGCGATTGCTGCAGAAACTCGAAGCCTTCTTCGGTCTGATTTTTTTATCACCGCTTAAGCTCGGTGCAATTCTGATTTTTAGAGGGGTTCATCAAGCTCTCGGAGGCAGATTGCGGGTATCCGTCTCTGCCGGCAGCGCCTTACCCTCCGTAGTCGATAAGTTTCTTTCAGGAATCGGTTTAATCGTTCTCGAAGGATACGGAATGACGGAAACTTCCGCAGTACTTTCCATTCGAAAATCGAACCGGCCTTCGCCCGGCACAGTGGGAACTCCTATAGCCGGATATGAATGCGTCATTAAGGACGAAGCCGGAAATCCGGTGATTCAAGGAAAAAAAGGAAATCTCTGGATAAAATCTAAACAGGTTCTTATAGGTTATTATAAGCGTCCCGAACTCAATGCTACCGTTTTCGACAAGGATGGTTTCTTCGATACCGGAGATATAATGCGGTTCAATTATAGAAACGAATTGGTTTTTACCGGTCGTGCGAAGGATACTATCGTCCTTGCAGGCGGGGAAAATGTGGAACCGGTTCCCGTTGAGGATCAGTTATTGAATTCGCCTTATATAAATCAAGTTATGGTAACGGGCCATGATGCTAAGCATCTCGTTGCATTAATCGTTCCGGATTTCGAAAAGCTGCGAGCGGAATTTCACGACCTGCCTGAAGATCCGGTTGCTTGGAACGATCACCCGAAAGTTAGGGAAATTTTCAAATCAGAAGTTTCGACTCGAATTTCCCGAAAAAATGGGTTTAAATCGTTTGAAGTAGTTCCGCAAAACGCCTTCTATATCGTGCCGAGGCCTTTCGACCCGGATAAAGAGATGACGCGAACTCTTAAAATGAAACGAAACGAAATCTTAGATAGCTTCAAAAAAGAAATAGATGCGCTTACTAAACCGTAATATACATTAGGAGATTATTATGTTCTTAAATCCATATTTGAATTCATCAGACCTTGAGTTTTACGAAATGGTAAAAAAATTTTCCAAGGAAAAGGTATTTCCGAGCGTAGAGGAACGGGATGAGCATGGGACCTGGGGGGACGAAATTTGGAAAGAAATGGGTAGTATGGGCCTCCTGGGTATGGCTGTTCCCGAGGAATATGGAGGGCAAGGCGGCACCTGTTTACAATGCTGTATCGCTCAAGAGTCCTTTAATGCAGGGAGTCTGGATGGAGGCTTCGGTTTGTCTTGGGGCGCGCATATGATTATCGGTACTCTACCGATTTTGTTTCAAGGAACCGAAGAACAGAAACGCAAATATTTACCTAAGTTGGCAACGGGGGAGTGGATTGCAGGTCTAGGTTTGACCGAACCTGATTCCGGATCCGACGCGGCGGGAATGTTAACGTTCGCTCAAAAAGTCGACGGTGGATTCATTTTGAATGGAAGTAAAATGTACATCACGAACGGACCGATCGGTCAGGTATTCATAATCATGGCTCGGACCACCAAGTCAAGAGGGCCGATGGGAGTTTCCGCCTTTATTGTAGAATCTCATATGAAAGGTTTTTACGTCAGTAAGGTATTGAAAAAACTCGGACACAATACTTCTACTACTGCCGAACTTTCCTTCCAAGATTTATTTGTTCCCGAAGAAAATCTGCTCGGTCCGTTAAATTCAGGATTCTTGCGGATCGGAAAGGCGACTTTGGAATGGGAACGTACAGTTTTAGTCGCAGCCGTGCCAGGTGGAATGGAATTTTCACTCGAAGCCGGAATCGAATACGCGTGGAAGCGACATCAATTCGGTAAACCCATTTTATCTTTTTACGGTATTCAAGAAAAATTGGCGAGGAATTGGATCTATCTCTGCGCCTCCCGCAGATTAATCTACTTTGTCGCTAATAAAAAAGACAGCGATCCTTCGTCAAGTTTGCCCTTGGAAAGTTCCGCTTTAAAAGTTTTCGTTACTGAAACTGCCGAAGAATTAGCAAGCGAAGCGGTTCAGCTCTTTGGCGGAATGGGTTATATGCGTGAGTGTCCGGCAAGTAGATTGTATCGGGATGTCAAGTTAGGTACGATTGGAGGAGGGACTTCCGAAATTCAAAGAAGTATAATATCTTCTACGTTTAGCGGATATGAAAAATTTTTCGGCGTTTTGGAACATTCCTACTCCGAAGACGTTCGTCAAAAGGCCGAAAAAGAATTAGCGGATTCTCCTCAAGGTAAATTCCTCGCTTCGGCAAAAAGATTGGTTCGATCCATCGGACAAAATCCGGAAAGAAAGAAAAAGCAGGTTTGGGAATTCGCATTCGCCGATCTCCTCGTTCTTACTGCGGTTCTTCAACTCGGATTCTGGGACGCGGTTCAATCGACTTCCGAATACGAATCGAAGGATCGTATTCGAGATCTTAGGCTTCTGACTTTCTTTGCCGGAACTCGTTTTTTGAAAAACGCTTCCTTTCTCAAAGACTTAGATTCACAAGGAACGAAATTTCTTTTGCAGGAATTTTACGAGTTAGATACGGTAGATAAGGACGTCGCAGATTGTATCGAATTCTTAAAAGCCGGGATTTTGGGTGGGGTCGTCGTATAGACACTCCATGTAAAGAGTTTCATAAGGAAAATTGAATGTATCAAAAAGGAAAGACCTTCGATGAAATTTCAATCGGAGATTCGGCGAGTTTTACTAAGACAATTACTGAAACCGATATTTATTTATTTGCCGGAATCAGCGGCGATTTTAACCCGTTGCATGTCGATGAAGAATACGCGAAAACGACTCCTTTCGGAACGAGGATTGCACACGGCGGTCTAGCCGCGTCTCTACTTGCTCCGGTCCTCGGCATGAAGCTTCCCGGGTTGGGAACGATCGCATTAGAGACGGTAACAAAATTTCGAAAACCCGTTTTTCCGGGAGATACGATCACCTGCAAAGTCGAAGTGAAAGAAAAAATTCCGCGTCTTAAGGCAGTTGCGATGAATATCGAGTGGAAGAATCAAAAGGGCGAAATCATCGGCAAAGGGGAATGCAAAGTTATTCCTCCGGGTCCGTCCGCCGAATAAAATTAGGAGAGCATAGTGAATTATCCCGTACTTTTAGGCGTTGCCGATAGCACGACCGATGATTTTTCCGAATCGGAATACAAAGATTGGAACAGTGATCGGAAAGTCTTTCATCATTATCAGAAATCCATAACGGACTTACTCCATTTTTTGGAATTGAAACAAACGATTATAGCTCGAGAGATGACCGACTTTGTCAGTATTGAGCCTTCTTCACTCGGAAAACAGGGATATGGGCATAGTGTTCGAATCGCAAATGAATTAGGTTTTACCGGAATGCGCACGCATTTGATAGACCTAGGAGGCGCTAGCGTGACAGGCGCGATCGGACAGGCGCGATCTATACTTCTTTCCGATCCCGAATCCGTAATATTGATTGCAGCGGCGGATATTCCTAAATCCGCATTTAAGTTGGTTTCGGATTTAAAGAGAGTTAACGAAACGGTTTGTCATCCGGAATTCGAATTGGATAACGGGGCGACTTTGATTTCTATGTACGGTCTCTTGATGAAACGGATGATGTTCGAAGACGGGATAACTCAAGACGATTTAATCGAAATTACGAAACAGTTTAGAACAAATGCGATTGCGAATCCGCGAGCTTACCAGTATAAACAGGAAATTACCGAAAAGCAAATTTCTCGAGCCATTGCCGATCCGTATCCTTCTCCTATGATAGCAATCGTAACGGATCATGGGTTTGCAACGTTGCTAATGAGCGAAAAGAAAGCGGATGAGTGGAAAACAAAAGGTTGGATTCGGAAAGACCTTGCACCCGTTTATCTTGCCGGTGCGACGCATACCGCTCACAGCGAATATTTTATTTTGAAAGGAGGGTTCAAGACACCTGCGACGAATTCGGGAGAAAAATTATTTGCCCAGTCCGGCTATGAACGGGATGAACTGGATTATGCTTGGATTTACGATTGCTTTACCGGAATGATAATCCTACAGTCGGCGGAATATTTTCAACTTTCGAAAAAGAAAGTGACCGAATCTTTAAAGACCGGAAAAATTTCTTTCAAGAACGGAAAGACGATCCCGATAAATTTATTAGGCGGGATTCTAAATTATCAAGCCGCAATGTCGGTTTCCGCAGCGACGGGACTCGTGGATATTGCAAGTCAATATGGACTTTATGCAAAACCCGATCTACTCGGCAAACAAGATCCTTTCTATCCGAAACTTTCCCTTCTCGGCGGAAACGGCGGAGTCGATAGCATCAACTCGGTAGCTTTATTTTCTTCGAAACGTCCGGGAAAAAAACACGTTGAAAGAAAACCTAATCTGAAACCTCTCACTCTGAACAAGCTAGGCGCCGATGAGGGAGAAGCTGGAATCGTATGGTCCTCCACGACAGTGAATATGAATCCTGGTTTTCCTTGGAAACCTCCGTACTCGCTGGTTATAGTAAAATTAGGAATCAATCGATTCATTCTTGCTAATTTACATGAAAAAAATGGAAACTTAGTAAAGACGGGCGATCAATTGGAATACGATAAAACAAAAGTAACTATCACTCGGGAAGGCAGACGTTGGAAGGCGATTCTTTCTTAAATCGATCGTTCGTCTTGCAAAAATTGAGTGATTAAAAAAACAGAATATTCAGAAAAATTTCAAAATATCCGAAATTTAAGGAAAAAGAATTCAGTCCTATCCTTTTTCTAGTGAAGGGAAAATTCGAATTGGAATAAAACTCTAATATAGCATAAAAACTATTTTCAGAATGATGAGTCTAAGCAGTACTGATTCGGATTTGTTCTGGAACATAATTTTAAAAATCAAAGCGAGAACCGTTTCCGGAAAATTTCACCTGTAAAGGGAGACGAGTTCCTTGTTCATTACCGCGGAAAATATACGCACGGGCGAGATTAGAACCTTTCTAGGAAAGGAAAGAATACTCGTACCTAATAGCAAACAACTGACGCCATCGCCTTCCGTTTCCGCACATTGGGAAAAGGTGGAAGATTGTCTGGACCTACGGAAATATTCTAGATTCTTTTATGTTTCCGAATCGGACGGAGTTTGGAAAAAAGGGGAGGATGTTCGAATCCCCATGGCCGAACCGGACAGCAAAGAAACACAGAACATGGAATTACCCGCCGCGAATATAGAGAGCTATAGAGTATTGGGAATTTTTTTAGATCGGGAATAAAATCCTGCTGGAAGGGGAATAGGGAGAAACTAAGATACGAACCCGCATCTATTAGATATCGTTATGACCCTAAAGAAACCCAAAAAGAAGGCAGTTAAGAAGGCCGTAAAAAAGAAAAGCCCGAGTCAAGGTACAAAGAAAACTTCCTTCTCCATTCCTCGTGAAAACGACGTTAAAATGACTGAAATGGTGGATCTCGCAGCCGAGATGTTTGTGCATACTTTGGAGGCCTCCTCTCGAATTCCGGATCGTATGAAAAGTCGTTTATTAAAAGCGATTAAGGAAGCTGCAAAAGAAGCGCTTTCATAGATAGCGCAGGTCGTAATCCAAACGGGTTATTTTTCCGTTTTTCATGATTCTACTTCAGTTAATTTGTTATTCATAAAATCGAAATCCTGTGAAATTTTTTTCCAAAAACTAAATTGTTCTAAGTAAGATTCCGATGACACTCGCCGTCGAAATTGTACATGGAAACGATCTTTTTAACGGCAGCTCTCTCGCTGATCCTTTTTGAACAATACAAAGAAAGGAAAAATCGCGAAAGAGTATTCGTAGAGCCACTCAGCAACTTCTTCCACCGTTAATTTACGGTAGAAGGGCCGGGCGAATGGATGCCCCGGCTTATTCCTTTTTTCCACTCAATTACACGAAGTAACCGGCTTGAATCTTCTCTTCTTTTAGGAAGAATGGTCCTATACCCGAGGTTGCCTACCGTGAAGAATCAGATCTTAACCCCCATCAAGGCAGTTGACACGTTTATCAAATGTAAAAAGGATAATGCTCCAATTCCTTTTACGGTTTGGGATACTCTCAAGACATACTCCACTTGGAATCAGGTCGAATTGACCGGGCTGATAAACGCCAGTGCATATTTTCCGGATATTCTTTTCGAGAAAGGCATGGAGTCAAAAATCCAGTCGATCCTCGATCGATTTAATAAACGAATAGTGGAAATCCCGATCAGATGAAGGAAGTCTTAGAACCTAAAATCGTATACCAAGAAGCCAATCCGTATGGCTCCTTTACCGCGTATTTGGAAGATGACGGACAAACTGTTTATCTTTACTTGCAGGCGGAAGAGAATCCGGAATTTTCGATGAAATCAGTTTGGGTATGTAATCGAGTGCAGGCTCCGAAGAATCGTACCGAAGAGGACCTCCGTTCAGGCCTAGCCCCTCTACTTATCGAGGAGGAGGTAACGGATCCATCTCCAATTCCCGCTTTTGACCAAGAGGATATTCACTTTATTTGGACTGAAGAAGGAACCGGAGTCTCTTTTTTTTATAAGGAAGAACTCATCGCCTATCTTCCGCCTTGGTCGGGGGTAAAAGACTTCCACGGGTATTCAATCTACGCAAAAATTGATGCGATTACTGCATATCCGCTGGGAAATGCAGAGTTTGGAATCATCCCGGATCGAATACGACGGGACCGTAATCATTGGGAATCACGAGCCTCTAACGGTAGTTGGAAACGAATCCAAGAGCTTCGTCTCGGTTTTTTAGAAAACGTTTTCGGGAAGCATGAAAAGTATTGGTCGGCCGACGGCGGTAAGTTTCCCCAACTCGGTATAGCTCGATTCCGATGGGATTTACTTCCGGACGTTTACATTTATGCGACTGTCGGTATGAGTGCGCAAAATATGCCGGGTGTCGAACTTTATCGAAAAGATTATGAAGACTATTCTAGAGTCGAGCTATTATTTGCCGCGAAAATTTCGGATGAAGATCGTTCGGAAAGTTGGATTCCGCATCAAATAGGAGAGATTATCCGATTTCCATGGAGCATGGGTAAGTGGTTCGGTCACGGTCATACGATCTCAATGAGTCGAAGAGATCCGGAAGCTTTATATGTTACTTTTACTTCACTTTTAATAAAGGAATTGGATAATCGGAATGGACATCCTCCACTTTCAGGCTTACTCGCTGAAAACGGCAAACCCATTCGGTTTCTATCGTTGCTACCTATTTCGGAAGAAGAAAAGGAAGTCATTCAGGGTCGCGGCGCGAACGAATTTCTTTCACTTTGGGAAAAAGATAATCTTGTTTGGATCCATGATCCAGAGAGAACGTCAGTAATTTGAAGCCGAATAGTCCTCAAATGCGTAAGGCTATAAACGTATGAACGTTTTTATTTCGGAAAAAAAGATCGGAGAAACATCTAGATGGAGAAGTTTAAGCTTATCTTTGGCGCTTCTTTTCACTTTGTTAGCGTTGGCGGGTAGTCCTTGGGATCTTTTACCGGAAGATTCTGCAAAGAATACGGCGAGCATCGATAAAATTTGGGAAAATATCTACTCCGAAGACTATATTTCCGCTAAAAAACTAGTTCAAAAGGAATTACAAAACGGGAAATCCGATTCTTTGCCTCTCCTATCTCTTCTAGAAATCTGTTTGAACGGGTTAGCTAGACCTAAACAAGCCGATGAAACTAGAAAAAAGATCCTTCAGTTATGGGAAAAAAATTATAAACGATCCTTCGTCGAGGAAAACTACCCTTTGAATCTCGCTACTTGGACTAGAATGGCGGTCGTTACGCCGAATATTCTAGTCTTAGGAGCCGAATATTATATTCCGTATCCGATAAATCCCAAGAAAGACGGGTTCTACTATCATAAATTCACCGCTTATAACCGCTTTACTAAGCGCGCGACCAAGTTTTTCAAGCTAGAGAAGTCATCCAATACTGAAAACGAGTATCGATTGTATGAAATTTCATCCGAAGGCGAGGCAATTTCGGTAAAGAATTACGGTAATTCGATCCCTGATTTGCGCGATGAGATGAAAGACGTAATTCGACACCTTAAGTTATAATCAAAACCGGCTCTTCTACTAGAACAGCGGGCAAAAATATTCGGTCTCTCTCTATAAATCGATCCTGTTGTTGCATTTTTACAACATCGAGAGGTTTGTTTTTGTCTTTTAACGGAAAATATTCAGCGGAGTGGCCTTAGAAAGAAAAAACCCGCTTACTGGAAGCGGGTTTTAAGCTCCATTCCTTCTATAAAGTGTATAGAAGGAGATGTTATTGAAGTTGGTTATTTCTTTTTCGCAACTTTCTTCTTAGCAGCTTTTTTCTTTGCTACTTTCTTTTTAGCTGCTTTCTTGACTGCTTTCTTTTTTGCAACCATTGACGTCCTCCATTGTTTTGAACTTTTCAGACCTCCGTTATTTGCGAGAGATCAAGAAAGCCCTTGGATAGGGACATAATTAAGCAATTAACTTTTCATTGTAAAGTATTTTAATTAATTTCATGAAAAATTTTTTAAAGAAGTTGATTTGGAAGAAAACAATACTTAATCGAACACTTCCAAACATATAAACGAAACATCATCACTAGGTTCTTTATTATTTCTGTACTCTTCAAGAGTCTTTCTTACTAGATCAGCTAGTTCTTGCGCACCTAAATGATGATTCGAAGACAATAAACGTTGAAGATTTTCTTCTCCGAAGATCTCTTCGTTATCATTAAAGGTCTCCGTTACTCCATCTGTGAAGAGTACTAACTTATCTCCGGGATTTAAATGTATGGTAAGAAGCTTATAATCGGTAGGAAGAACACCTAAAACTCTTTGAGTTTCGTTTCGAAGCTCTACTCTTCCTCCCTTTCGAATGCAAATCGGCGGAGTATGACCGGCATTAACGAATGAAAATGCACCATCGGAAGAATTATATACGCCTGCAATGGAAGTCATGAACTCGCTTCCTCTATATCTTTCGATCAAGAAGAGGTTGATCGCACGAAAAATCTGCGGTAATGAAGATGAATCGCCCAAGTATCGGCGGATAATTCCTCTTACTGCGGAAACTAGATAGCCTGAACCTAATCCATGGCCTGATACGTCTCCAAGAATCAATAATTGCCGTTTAGGATCTATTCGCAAAATATCTAAGTAATCACCCGAGATTCCCACTGCAGGAATGGAAAAATAACCTACATTAGTTTCCGGAATCGTTTCCAATTCGGGTAAATGAAGCGTTTTATCCAGGATGGAAGCCATATTCAAATCCCTGACGATCCGTTTTTTTTCCACTTCGTCGACGAGCAGGCTGTAATTTCGAATCAGAAGAGATGCTAAGCGAGTGCATTCCTTAAGGAAACGCAGCTCCCCAAGAGTAAAATTCCTGCGATTTCGCTTTTCACCGACTAAAAATACGGCGATAACTTCCTTTCCACGTTCGAAATTAAAGAGCGGGTAGGCTAATTGGACTTCCATTTGATGTAAGAACTTGAATACGGATTCGCGGATTCCTAAGCCGTAAGCTAAGTGCGAGGTCACGGTGACTTCGGTATGATCTTCGAAATACTTCCAAATCTCGGATCCGAAAGGTATCCGCACAAAATTCATATTCCGAAGGTCGGTTCGCGGGAATTTATCAGCCGGAATTAAAACCTGCAGTTTATATACTTCGAGCGCCTCCTCTAATCGACGTATAAGATTATTAATGGTCGCACGCATTGAAATCGGCGCACCGATCATCACCGAAAGTTCTTCCAACGCCGTATGAAGTCTCGGATTATTTCGAAAACTCCAATAATCGATCCATGAGTATAATTTATTATTCAGGGGACTAAGGAAATACGCGGATAAAATGACATAGAACAAATTCCATTCCGTTTGATGGGCGCCTAAAAATTCGGGATTCCAACGCACGAAAAATTCCAAACCGAAAAGATATCCCAAAGTGAGAATCAAAATGGAATAAATTGAAGTCAAAGACGAACTGAATGCAATCTGAACCGGAACTAGCGAGTATGTATAGGTTCCGTAAATGACTAACGGTGGGAACAGGAGAAATGCGACGATCAAATAAGGACGAATCATCAGCGGAACTTGAGCGGATCCGAGTCTCGTCATGAAAAAAGGTACGATCGTCGCTAAGAAGAAGGCTAGTACGAGACAAAGCTTTTTAAATACAGCTTGGAATTGGGTCGGGTTTCGAAACGTATGAAAGATCAGCTGAAGAATGCAGATCGCTGCCGCACCCGCGTTAAAGTGAATCCCAGCGTTGGAAAGAAATTGAAATAGATCGGGATTTGCTTTTTGCGATGCTCCAACGTAGGACGCAACAATCGAGAAGATCACTTGGGGTGCAAACCAACGAGAAGGGATTTCCTTACCTCGAAGTCTGTAAGAGACATCCAAAATTAAAAAACCGCTAAAGTAGAGAAAGAAAAAGAACGGGAAAACGAAATCCTGGAATGCTAAGAGGAAAAAGTTAAATAGAAATAAGGAAGAAAAGGATCCGAAAAGGAGAAAGATAAACAAATCCCTGGTGTAAAAGAAAAACCATATCGCGACCGAGAAATAAAGGAGCGAAAGGCCGATATCCCAGGAAAAATCTCGTAAGACGTCGAAGGCCGAACGGAAAATGAACGATACGTCTCTCGAAACACTTCGATCTTTTCCATAGAAATGAAACGTTCGATTCGTCTCGGCATTATCCTCCCCTAATTTACGCGATATTTCATATTCCAAAAGATCGATTTTTAAACCGATGAGATCCGTGTATTCTCCGACGGATAGCGCGATCATTCCGTTTGGATAAAAATAGAAAGGTAGTCTGGATTCTTTCGAAGATGATTTTAATAATCCGGCAAACAGAATTACGCCGAACAAAATGACGGAAACGAAAACAAGAAGGATATTTCTCAAGAAGGTATCCCTATCTCCTGAAAAGAAAGGATCTTGCGTTCGTTCCAGCTCAAAAAGAGCGGATCTTTTTCGGAGACCTGGACGTTTTCCCAACCGACTGAGGCAAGATTTCGATCGGGATTGGACGACTTAAACATTCTGAAATGTTTTCCCGAAAATCTAACTAAAATTTTATTATCCGATTTACTAACTTTTCCAACTGCGAGATCGTATTTTTCCATCCAGGAAATTTCCCGGAGATTCTCTTCGATCAACGTTTTCAACTGAATTAAATCGTTTGTCTCACCCCGAAGGCGAGAGGCATACAGAGTTCCAAGAATATAACAGAGTGCAAGTACTGAAACCGCATTCGTAACGCTTAGTCTAAGGAATACGAAGTAGAAGTCGCCTGTCTGAGACTGAAAGAATTCCAGTAATTCCCCGGGTTCGCGCGAGAGTAAGTCGATCTTCGTATTTCCAACCAAGGGAGGTTCGGCAGGTTCTAAAAATCTACGTATCTTACCTGCGTTTTCGAATTCCTTTCTATATTTTTTATTTTCCGCAATTTGCGACGAGAGTATATGATTGTGGACCGCTAATGCGCATTTTCCGGCAAGAAATCCCAATTCATGCCGTACATCATCCTTCGGGATGTTTGAAACGGCCAGGAAGCCGAATAACTTCTCCCTAAACACGAACGGAAGAATGAAATTGGCGCGAAGACTTACGAAATCCTCGTTAATGACTTTGTTCTGATCCGGCTCCCCTATGGTCGCTCCCGATCTTTTATTGAGAATGTATTTCAGAAGCGGTGAGTGAGGATTGATTCCGTCTAGAGTGTTTACTTTTCTTTGTTTTTTATGAGCATAAGTATAAAGATCGTAATAGGTAAGATCATTTCTAAGAATCGCCAATTTACCGAAATTGCTATTCGTCAGTCGCACTAATTCCGGGAAGACATTCTTTATTAAGCCTTCCGAATCGAAGCGACGATGTGCCATTCTTGACGAACCGGGATCGTTACTCAAATATTCCGAAACGAATGTCGCTTTTAAAAACCCTCCGATTTTCTCCTGAATCGGCAAAACCGCAAAAACTCCGAACATTAAGCTAGTCAATACTCCGATTTCGCTTACGAATTCTATTTCTCGGGGAAGGAAGTTAATGCAGACTTCGTAAATACTTAGAACTGCGAGTACGCCAAAAATTCTCACCGAAAGAGTGATTATGGCGGAGGAGATTCTGTGATCCGAAAAAAAAGATTTCACGGTTTTGGAGAAACAGGATGATTTAGGTTACGTCGTATAGTAGGCGTTTTCTTTAACGTAACCTTCGGTAAGGTCACAACCCCAAAATTTCATTCCGTAATTTCCAGTATTCAATACCACATCTACCTGGATCTCGGAATTCTTTTTCAAATATTCCGATAATTTTTTGAGCGTATCGGGGCCGGCGCCTTTGACCGCTAATCCGCCAAAATAGATCTCTAAACCGTCGAAGGGGATCGGTTCGTCAAAAACTTTCCCGATCGCCATGACCAATCTTCCCCAATTCGGGTCTCCTCCATAAATAGCCGTTTTGATCAAAGGAGAATTCAAAATCGATTTTCCGATTTTACGAGCTTGCTCGGCAGTTTTCGCCTTTTCGACTCGAACTTCGACTAACTTCGTAGCGCCTTCGCCGTCTTTCGCAATTTCTTTCGTTAGATCAATGCAGATTTCGAGTAATGCGGCCCTAAATTCTTCCGGATCGGCTTTCCCAGCAAGACCGTTACAAAGCAAAGCAACCGTATCCGAAGTGGAAGTATCGGAATCGATGGAAAGGCAATTAAAACTCTTATCCACGCAATCCTTTAGAATTTCATAAAGTTCGCTTTCGATTTGAGCGTCGGTAACAATGTAAGAAAGCATAGTTGCCATGTTCGGCTCGATCATTCCCGCGCCCTTGGCCATTCCATATACGGTAGCATGTCCTTTGTCGGTTTTGATCGTTCGGAAGGATACTTTTCTCCTGGTATCCGTTGTCATTATCGCTTCCGCGACCTCTTCCAAATTGCCGGGTTTTAGTAGCGATTTTACTTTCGCACAAGCGGGTAATATTAATTCCATCGGTAACGGGACGCCGATGACGCCGGTAGAGGAGGGAAGAACGAAAGTTTCCGGAATGCCCAACGAAGCTCCGATCTCTCGACAAATAGCGCGAGAATTTGCGACTCCTACGGAGCCGGTCGCGACGTTGGAATTTTTCGAATTAATAACGATTGCTTGAAGAAGTCCGGACTTTATATGTTCGCGACCGACGATTACCGGTGCGCCTGGAAAATTATTCTTGGTAAAAACCGCAGTCGCTTTACAAGGAACTTCAGAATAAATTACGCCGAAGTCCTTCGTTTTATCTTTAATGCCGATATTAGTTCCGAAAGAAAAGAAACCTTTTGGATGCGTCATTATCCATCCTCAACTTAATGTTAGTGCGGGAATTTCAATCTTCCCTCCGGGTGATTTTTAGAAAAGCGGAATACGGGAAATAGGTCGGTTTTCGAAGCTTAAGAATCTATTCGGTCCGAATAAATGATAGGAATAGTCACCGAAAAGATGGTCCCGCCTTCAGGATTGTCAAAGACCTTCACCGTTCCGTGATGCAATCGGACAATATGTTTTACGATCGAGAGACCCAATCCGGTTCCGCCTTCCTTGCGAGATCTGTTTTTATCGACACGGAAAAAGCGTTCGAATATGCGCTCCTTATCTTCGTCCTTTATTCCGATCCCTTGGTCCTTAACTTGGAAATTAACCAAGTCGGAGCCCAATTTAGCTACTTTGAGGGTGATCGTTTTTCCATCGGGCGAATAGGAAGACGCATTGGAGATTAAATTTAAAAGCATATGCTCCAAAAGAATCCAATCCGCCGAAACAGTTATGGGTTCGTTCATCTCCACCACGAATTTTTGTTCCTTTGGGGAAACGACTCCGTCGACAGTAAACGATAGATTATCCACCAAAGATTTAAGCGTAAATTCTTCTCCTCTCGCAATCGCAGTCTGATTTTCGATTCGTGTGATCGTAAGCATGTCTTCCACGATACGAACCATTCTATCCGTGTTTCTAGAGATCGCATCCAGAAACTTTTTTTCATGGCTGTCTTCTTGTAATTTTAAACGACCTAAGAGTGTCTCGGTATATCCTTTGATGGAAGTGATCGGCGTCTTCAGTTCGTGAGAAGCATTTTGAACGAATTGTTCCCGAATAATATGCGATTGTTTTTCCTCGGTAATATTTCTGATAACCACAATAAACATCAAAACATTCCCGTTAGTGCGTAACGGATACATTTTAATCGCATAAAAATTCTGACTTAAATCCAATTCCGTTTTAGGTTCTCCTTTACCGGAAAGATTCCGTTGGATAAAATCCAACAGTCGTTCGTCCTTGATCGCATCTGCAATTTTGCGTGAAGCGGAATTCGGTTCGATTAAAGAATTCGGGATACTTTTATTTTGAAACAGAATGGATCCCTCTAGATCGACGGAGAAAACTCCCTCTTTCAAATTCTGAAGAACCGAATCGAACTTTTCCTTTTCGATCGTCAAATCTACGAATTGGTGCTTGAGACGTCCTGACATTCGATTGATGGAAACCGCAAGATCGGCCAATTCTCGAATATCAGGAAGACTGAGCTCGGAACCGAAATCACCCGCATTAATTTCGCCCGTTTTTTTTTCGATTTGATTGAGCGTTTGAGTGACGCTTCGGGCTATCGAGTAGGAAACGTAGAACGTTCCAAACATAGCGAGCAGAATGTAAAAGGAAAATAGGAGAATTTTAAGATCGGGATGAATAATATCCTCTAAGAAGAGGACGATTCCCGCGACCGACATTAGGATAATGAGTAGAAGCCAGTTACTTAAGAGAAGTTTCGAAAATAAGCTACGCCTCATTGAATCTGTAACCGATCCCGCGGATAGTTTCCAATCTCTCCTTCTCGTCACCGAGTTTGTCTCTTAGGCGCTTGATATTTACGTCGACTGCGCGATCCGTAACATAAATATCCTTTCCCCAAACTTTATCCAGTAGTTTATCTCTGGTGAATGCTACGCCGGTATTAGTCATAAATAGATAAAGAATTTTATATTCTATTAAAGTTAGATCTATTTCGGTTCCGTCGATAAATACTTTATGGGCCTTAGGATTTAAGAAGATTTTACCGACGCTGATGTTTCCTTCAAATTCCTGTTCTTCTTCCCCTTCTCCGGAACGGCGTAAAACCGAGCGAACTCGCGCCACCAATTCTCGAGTCGAAAAAGGTTTACGAACATAATCGTCCGCGCCTAGCTCTAAGCCCAAGACTGCGTCAGTTTCTCCTGATTTAGCCGTAACCATGATGATTGGCAGTGCGTATTTTTCTTTAATACGTTTGCAGAGATCCATTCCGCCGATTCCCGGAAGCATTAAATCCAAAACGACTAAATCCGGTAGGTTCTTTTCGATTCTTGGTAGGACCTCGAGTCCATTCTGACATGTATCGACTTGATAGCCGTTTTCTTCTAAGTGGAATTTGATAAGGTCGGCAATATCCTCTTCGTCATCTACTACGAGGATTTTTTGGCTGGGGCTGCCTGAAGCATTTTTCATAAATTCGCTGAAGCTCTTTTTCCTGCGCTTTTGGGGAACGTTACCCTGATCACGGGAAGAGGGTCCTTGTACTTGGATCGGTTCCATATTTCCACAATGTCTGAAAATGGTTACAAAAAGTTTACGCTACGGTTACGATCCTCGGAAAAAGAATATTATGACACACACTCTTATGACAACCAGTAAACAAATCGGAAACCGATTTCAAATCGAATTCGGATGGTTGGAACGTAAAATTAATAGTAATCGGTAAATCGGGTTTTGAAAGCCGAAATTAACGGTTTTTTAGAAGTTCATTCAGTTCCTGAACTAACTTTCTTTGGCGATAAAGCACGTAACCTACGAATCCTCCGAATAGGGCTAAACCAAGAATATACACCCATATCAATCCTTTGAGTCTGGATTGCTCCTCTTCGATGGCGCTGATGGTAGAAAGGTGACTAACCAGAAAATAGAACTGATCCGCCTGAGACCAATTCTTACGAGCTTCTTCTCGAATTTGGGAAATAAGGACGTCGGCTTCCTTCTTTTTTAAATCCTTGATTAACGGGAAAACGGAATCCAAATCTTTCGATAAGAATTCTTTCGCAGTTAGAGGACTCTTTTGTTCTTCTGCGTTAATCGGGAGAAACTGTAAAATTAAAACTATGGCTGCCGCGACGGTAAGAACATTTTTCATTCATCGAATCCTAACTTATTTTTCCATTCCTTAGTATAAGGGCTCCTGTTTTGGACAAGATAAATCCCGATTAAGATTGCGAAAAGGAGGAAGAGCAATCCGCTAGTTGCCAAAATTCCATGAAGAATCCCCGTTTCAAATAAGAAATTCCAGTCCATAAAAAGGAGTACGGTTAACGGTGAAAAAGCCAGGAGGAGAGTAGTTATCAGAATTATTCGTATGTGTTTTAAATGAATTAAATGCAACATCACTCTTTTTTTAAGTTCCGGCGGAACCGAAGCTTGATCGGAGTTTAAAGTCGGAGGATCTACGAATAAATCCAGTCTCTCTTTGAGATCTGGAGGAATATTAATCTTTTCCGGTTTCATTTTCCTTTTTCAACCATTCACGGAGTATTTCCTTCCCTCGAAAAATATAACTCTTTAAAGTATTCATTTTCAAGTTCAAATTTTCTGAAATGTCTTTATAGGACATATTCTCGAAGTAATGCAGCGATATCGGTTTACGGTATAATTCCGGAAGTTTCTCGACCAAGGATCTGATTTTTTCCTTAGTCTCTTTTTCCAGTAGATGCGATTCCTGTGAGGAGGATTTTTCGGAGCTCAGTTCGGTGGAAACTTCCTCAAAAAGCGGTGTATCCACTTCAGGGTGGTCCTTACGGTATCGACGTATGATCTCATTACGTGCGATGGAAAAAATCCAGGTGGAGAATTTAGCGCGCCCTTTAAAAGTGGATAACCCTTCAAACGCTTTTAGAAAGACGTCTTGCGTAAAATCTTCGGCTTCGGACTCGTTTCGAAACGCTTTCCGTGCTTGGGAATAAACGAGGGATTCATAGCGTAAAACGAGCTCTTCGAACGAATCGTAATCGCCGGCCAAGACTTTTTGTATGCAAGCCCAGTCCGCCGGATCGCAAAGAATAGGCTCCTCTTGTTTCATGAAAAAGTTTACTCACCTCAGCTGCGGGGGAGAGTTCGGCCTGGGGTTTTCAAGCTTTCGGCGACCATTTATAATAGCATAGCAGTCCAAGGCCGGTTCCGAGCGGAACAAGTCCGCCAAGCATAGCGAGAGATTTTCCCAATACGAGTAAAAATGAAATCGATAGGGCAATTCCGACGAAGGTTAAAACTAAACCGAGGAAAAAAGAATATAGTCGGAGATCGAAAGGCTCTTTTTTATAGAGTCCGGCTTTGATGATCGCCATTCTTTGACGATACCACCAGAAGAATAAAAAGAAAAGCAGAATGCAACCGAAGATAATCCCGACGATCGGGATTGAGTAGAGGACGATTTTGTATTCTCCGCCGGATTGATGGCCGCTTTGTAATGTGAGGAGAATTTGCTCCAAACTTCTAAAAAGCGTTTCCTTTTCTTCGGGTGTCATCTGCTAAAAACTGGTTCCTGATGAAGATTGGAAATTTCTTCCTTACGAAAGAATGGAATCTTTTTTTCGATTCCGGGACGATCCGCGAGAGACGCGTACCAATCTTCCTCTTTCCAACTTTCTTTTAGGTAACTGGCACGAATGGTGGGATCGAATAAATACTTAAATTTGCTCACTTTAGATTCTCCTAATCATAGAATAGTATGACCGACTTTTATATTCTTTCGCATTTAGAGAATCTTTCGAATTCCCCGGTTTTAGTTATGTCGTATTAGATATCGTCCTATTTAGGCGAAGTCTAAATACCAAAAACAATCTTCGAACTACATTTTTTACAGACGAATTGCTTAGAAGAAAAAATGGTCTTTATCGAAAAAAAAAGAAACCGGTCGATTCGATTCCTATTATCAAATATCAATCTTTTCCAGGATCCAGAAACGGAGCCGAGAGCAAATTCGGTTTACGTATGATCGGCTCGCGCTGAAAGTCGGCGTGCTCTCTTAGAAAATCCACAAGAATCCGAGCAGTAGCGCCCCATAAAAGGCCTTCTTTCAAATCAAAATAGTATATTTCCAATAAGGGTCCTTCCGGGTTCCGTTTTACTTTAATACTGTAAAAAGGCGCTTGGTATAGTCTGTCTAATTCCAATCGAATGATTTGTTCCACTTCCTCCGGATTAAAGGAAAACTTGAAATCACCTTTATAGAGAGAAAGGAATGGAGTGATATGATATCCTGTGTTCGTGAACATCCCCTTGTAATTTCCGATCACTTCCAGATGATCCGAAGGAACTCCCATTTCTTCCTGCCATTCACGGAGCGCAGTCTCCAATAGATTTTTATCTTCCGGGTCTTTTACTCCGCCTGGAAAGGCAATCTGCCCGGGATGGGCGATTAAATTGGGATTTCTTTTTTGGAGTAAAAATCCGTCTCCTTCCGCGGTTTGAAAGATCGGCATTATTACGGAAGAGGGCGCTATATTCTCCGGAAGATTTTCTTTCCCCTCCGGTTCGAGAGTGAGGCGTCGTTTTAGTTCTTCAAGATCGAGTTTAATCAAATTTCTTTTTAATCGGCACTAAATTCGTCAATGTTGTTTCGTACGGTTTGGATTGAAGTGCGTTCAATATGGAAGGTCCGTAATTTTGAACTTTCCATTCCGAAAAAATTCCCAATTCCCTGAGTTCTTCGATTCCCTTCGGGTTTCTTTTTGCGATTTCAGCGATATTCTTATTAGACGGCATTAAATTGTGGCCCATCCGTCGAATCGACATAATCGTTTCTCTCCATTGTCGAAGTCGCTTAAAACGATCGGCGTCTTCGCCTGTGAGATCCTCTGTGGCTCGCTTAAATAGATCGTTTTTTTGAATCGGTGGTCCGCTCGGAGTATTGTAGATTTGAAGTAAATGATCTGCGTCTTTCTTTCCCACGAACTCGATTAATTTATTCAAATCTCGGCGGAATTTTACCAATTCCAATACCTTATCGTTATTCCAGACGCGGAAAGGCGCTTTGTTTGCGCGTTTCGCTTTTTCATCTCTGAATACCATGGTATCATATAGGGCGCGACGTTCATCCGAGCTCAAGTCCAAAACATTCGGAAATTTTTCGAGCGTAATGGAAAAGCCTTCGAAGGGCTCCGGCTCTTCTTCCGCGAGTTTTTGAAATTCGGACACCGCTTCCTCTAACAATTTCCGTTTTGCGAGTTCTTCCCGCATCTTTTCCCAAATCGATTCTAGATAAACCGTGTCTAAGGCCGCGTATTGAAGTTGGCTTTTATCTAAAGGACGTTTTTCCCAATTTGATTTTTGCTCTTTTTTGGATAATTTTACTTTGTGATAATGCTCCACTAAATAGAGCAAAGAGTTTTGCTCTAAGTCTAATAAACGAGAGCTAAACATCGTATCCGCGATATTTATGAACTTGAACGAGAAATCTCGCTTAAGTGCCTTGATATCGTCGGATGCAGAATGAAATATCTTTAAAATTGCGGGATTTTCGAATAAAGGTCCTAACCCGGATACGTCGGCAAGACGGATAGGATCAAAGATATAGTTCTTTCCTTTAGATGAAATTTGAATTAAACAAACTTTTGAATAGTAAGTATAATAGCCCGAGGATTCTGTATCTATCGAAATACAATCCGACTGGGCTAAAGTGATTAAAGCCAATTGAAGACTTCGGATATTATCGACTACGATATAATCGGATTGTATTTGCATCTAAACCGCGACCTGGGAGACTAGCGTCGGAAGGGGGACCATGAGCTCGATTCCCAATAAGTCCAATCTACGGACCCTAGTCCGAGATGACAAACCAAAAGAAGAATGCGCTATTTTCGGGATTTTTAATTCCTCAGAAGCAGCAAACTTCACTTACCTCGGTCTTTATTCTATGCAGCATAGAGGCCAAGAATCCAGCGGAATCGTTTCCTCCGACGGCGAACATCTTTACCGTTATGCAGGAATGGGTTTAGTCGCGAATATTTTTACCGAAGGTAAAATCCGAGAACTTGTGGGTTATTCCGCAATCGGTCATAATCGCTATTCAACTACGGGCGCTAGTTTTCTTAGAAATGCTCAACCGCTTCGCGTCGAATCGCATCTCGGACCCATCTCGCTTGCTCATAACGGAAATCTAGTCAATTCCTGGGAGGTCAGATCCCAACTTGAAAAAGACGGATCGATTTTTCAGACGACTATCGATTCGGAAGTCATCGTGCATTTGATGGCAAGGTCTGGTGAAACGGATCTTCTATCCGCTCTTTCCTCCGCACTCAAGAAAGTTCGCGGAGCTTACTCTTTAGTCGTACTTACTAAGACTCAACTTATCGCTGTGAGAGATCCGAACGGCTTCAGACCTTTAGTCATGGGAAGGCGAGACGACGGATCGTATGTGTTTGCGTCCGAAACTTGCGCCTTTGATATCACGGATACCACGTATGAAAGAGACGTTGAACCCGGAGAGATGATCGTAGTCGATAGAACGGGAGCGCGATCTTTTTATCCGTTTCCACAGGCAAAGCCGGCTCTCTGTATCTTCGAATATATCTACTTCGCTCGTCCTGATTCCAATATTTTCGGCGAATCCGTATACAAAGTTCGGAAAGCTTTAGGGAACCAGCTCGCCCAAGAACTTCCGGTAGAAGCTGATGTCGTAATCCCTGTTCCTGATTCCGCCAATATTGCCGCTTTAGGGTATGCGGAAGCTTCCGGAATTCCTTTTCAATCCGGCTTGATTCGCTCACATTACGTTGGTAGAACATTTATCGAACCTGACCAGAAAATCCGGGATTTTGGCGCCAAGATCAAATATAACGTGGTTAAGAACGTTGTGGACGGAAAGCGGGTCGTAATTGTGGATGATTCCATTATGCGAGGCACGACGAGCCGTAAGATAATCAAAATGCTGCGCAATGCGGGAGCCACTGAAATACATTTAAGAGTCTCCGCTCCACCTACGATTTCTCCCTGCTATTATGGGATCGATATTCCGACCCATAAAGAATTAATCGCAGCCACGCACACGATCGAGGAAATTCGAAAGTATTTGAGAGTCGATTCCATAGCTTATCTTTCCGTTGAGTCGATGCACAAAGCTGTGTCAGATCATAAAGGCGGCGGGTTTTGCAACGCCTGCTTTACTGCGGAATATCCGGTGGATTTTCAAAGCGATATGGGAAATCAGAAAAGTCTTTTTAGAGAATACGAAGTGGAAGAGAGAGTTTAACGACGGGAAAAATCTCGCCGAAAATCTCCATCTCCTCTAATATACGCGCTTAAAAGATCCTTTTCGGAAGAACTAAGATGTCCGTTTTCTTGCAGCATGGAAAGGATTTCTAGGGCGGCGTCCTTATCCAAAGAATGCAGATAATCTAAAACCGCTTGGTGCGCATTTTTGTTTTCTTTATCCTCGAGAAGCTTAAGGATCGAATTACCGGCGTTTATCAATACCTTCTTTCGATCCACTAGAGCTTCCATTGTCGATAGTATCAAAGAAATCTCAGGATCGTCCGTAAACATTTGCAATAGAAGCGGATAGATCTCAGGAACATGAATCGGAAATTCATAAATTCCTTCTTCTAGACCTGCAAAGAGTTTTCTTTCTTCAAGTTCCGTTAATCCGGTCTTTTTCTTTAAATCCAGCAAAAAGTCGGCCGACAAAAGGTGTAGAAATTGAGCGGCAAATTGAGAATCGTTTCTCTCCCTAACACAATAAACAATGAAGTCCGATATTCGGTCTGGCGGTAAGCTTTTCCAATACTGAACCATTTTCGAATCTAGAAAGTTTACGATAGCCTTAGCCACTCTTCTTTCTTTCTTGAAATCTAAAAATAATTTAAATTCTTCCTTTACGATTCTGTAAAGTAATGGATTGCTCATTTCGAGAACGGTGGCTTGCACCTGTTCAGGAGAGGAGATCAGCAGAAAATATCCTACTAATTCGAATCCGATTTCCGATTCCGAAGAGAATCTTTCCAGTATTTCAGACGGAGCCTGATGGAAAGCCGAAGCTCCCACAGTAAGGGAGTTTTTTCCTTCGAGAAACTGTTCTAGCTTTTCGTAGGCCGTACATCTTACTTTGGAATGAATGCCGGAGATATTCTTTCGAAGATTCGTTCTACAATTAGCCGGACAGGGCTTTGATATGGGAATACCGACTTCGCAGGAACTTGCCGTTGTTTCTGTGGTATTCATGATCATTGGAATCTAAACTATCCGACGAATTGCGATTTCAATATTTATGTTATTAAAATGTGATATATATCCATTTGAAGGCATCGGTTCTTATGGTATTAAATCTCCGCAATCCCTCATTTCCGGGGCATATGGATTTCGAATCTTTTTACCGGAAGCGACCCAAGTCTTTTTTACCATTGGGCAATAAAAGCGATTCCTTCCGTAATCAAGACCTCTAGCTTTCATGGTAGTCGCAAGTATCTCGCTAAAGGCGGAATAGGCGAGGAAAGCGCCCTCCACGTCGGAAGTCTTATGGTCGGTTAACGCTTTTTTCATCTCTATCGCGGACTCGGCCAGGCCGCCGTTTGCTTTAATCAAAATATCGAGGGCTTTTTCTAATTCCTTAATGTCGGGGGCTTGGTTTTCCGATTTTAGAAGGCCTTCGACTATGGTCTCGTTTTGCTCTATAAGCGCTTCAAATAGAGGTTTTTCCGACTCCAAGATCGGTTTTACTTCCTTCTTCCCGCATGTAGCGGTTAAAACAATAAGACAAAATACCGGAACAAAACTGAATTTCATAAATGACCTCGGAATATGAGCTACGATTCGGTTTTTTGCCCGTGAGTACAGAAAACAAATCTTTATTCCTTTAATTGGTTGGAATTCCGAACAAAAAGGGAAGGGAAAAAAAGGATTCATTCCCTAAGATATATTGGAAAGTAGGGAGAATCGGATGTTCCAATTAAATGGGAACTTTTTTCGATTTTGAAACATGTATTATAAAAAACACGTCTTCGTTTGTGACAATGTAAGGGAGGAAGGTGAACGTCCTTCTTGCGGTCGGGCAGGCTCGGCGTTATTAATCGCCCACATGAAAAAAAGACTAAAAGAATTGGGTTTAAAGGATCGAATCCGAATTCAAAGAGCGGGATGCTTGGATCGTTGCGAACTCGGTCCGGTTCAGGTAAGTTATCCGGAAGGGTTATGGTTTTCGATAAAGACCGAAGCGGATGCGGAAGCATTCATCAGGAATTATATAGTGAGCGAGAATTTGGACTCTATCGCCGACCTTCTTTTAACGGAAGAAAATTAAATAAAGGAAAGAAATATGTCTAAAAAATTGGAAGTACCGAAAACGTACTTAGCCTACGAGTTGCAAGAGTATACGGATCAGCCCGGCAGGGCAAAAGTCGTGGAAAAGGAAGTAAAGCTTTTAAAGAAAGGCGATGTATTGATCAAGATTCATTCAGGGTCCATCAATCCTTCCGATTTGATGTTCATGCGCGGTCTGTACGGCATTAAAAAGAAACTTCCGGTCGTTCCCGGTTTTGAAGGCAGCGGGATCGTCGTCGCTAGCGGCGGGGGTTGGAGAGCGAACTCCTTAGTCGGCAAAGCGGTCGCATGTACGGCTCCAGGTAAAGGTGACGGAACGTACGCCGAATATATGATTACCGACGGCTTCTCTTGTATTCCGTTGAATAAGGATACAACCCTAGAGCAAGGCGCCTGCCTATTTGTGAATCCCATTACTGCGCTCGCTCTTACGGAACAAATTGTTCGCGAAAAAAATAAAGCCTTCGTTCAAACCGCTGCCGCATCGGCGTTAGGAAGAATGGTTCTCAGGCTTTCCATTAAGAAAGGAATTCAAGGGATACATATCGTTCGCAGAAAAGAGCAGATGGAGCTTTTGAAATCACTCGGCGCGGAACATATTCTTGATTCTTCCTCATCCTCATTTGAGCGGGAGCTTAGAGTCCTGTCCGGGAAATTGGGGGCCACAATTTTGCTGGATGCGGTTGCCGGGGAATTGACCGGAAAGATATTAGCGGCAATGCCTTACGGAAGTAAGTGTGTTGTTTATGGAGCCCTTTCGGAAGAGCCAATTTCATTTCATGCCGGATTGGGAATATTTCAAGATAAGAAAATTGAAGGATTCTGGCTATCTTCTTGGTTGCCTGCCCAGAGCCTTTGGAGACTCTGGAAAATTACTTCGGAAGTCCGGTCTTTGTTAGGAAAAGAATTTCAAACCGATATCGCGGCCAGAATTCCTTTAAAGGATGCGGATAAAGCGATCGAAGAGTATGCTCAAAACATGACGCGAGGAAAGGTGCTAATCCAAAACGGATGGAATCCTTAATAAGAAAGAATTTATTAAAGTACGTCGCCCCGATATCTTTTAAGATTATCGGCGCGGTACTTTGCCTATCCTTGCTGGGACTTTCTTGTCTGGAGCTTAGGCAGAACGTTAAAAAGTTAGAATCCTGTAAATTTCAGGTAGTTGATATTAAGGCGGAAAAGGTGGAATTCATATCGTTTCCTCCGGTTCCAAAGATTTCCTTACTGGCGGATTTGGAGATCGAAAACCCGAATGACTCGGCAGTTACTTTGTATCGCTTTGATTTATCGGTGACCGCGCTAGGACAAAATGGAGAGGAAACCGAGCTTGCTCGGGTCGTATCCAATGACGAGACCGTCGTTGCTCCATTTTCGAAGAAAAATATAGGCCTGAGCATCGAAACGCGGTTTGAAAAAAGAATGAATCAAAACCTTCTCTTGATTGCCGCAGTTTTGGCCCGTGATATTCTTTCCGGAAAAGATCCGAATATGAGAATTAAAGGAACCGTAAAATACAAATCTATTTTTGGGGAAGTGGATTTACCTGTGGATGAAAAAGTAAAATTACAGCCCAAAAATAAGAGTTAGTCCGCTTGAGTCAGAAACTTTTCCCTCTATTTTTAATATGTTTTATAATCGTCGCATGCGCCAAACCTGACGACGATTTTTATTCCTTTGAAGAATCCGCTTCAAAATTGCTTTTCGCTTACGGTGCAAAGGATGCGGAATGCGGTTCCGCTCGAGGAATAACTCATCTTGTTCCGGGACGATCGAGAAAGAAGGACGTAGACAATTGCATTCTTTCGGTGGCGGCCGAGGAGTGTAGTTTTTGGATTCAAGCCGGAGATCCCGTACCTTTTACTTGTAAGGCGATCGAATATCGACTTAAATAGACGCGATGGGCTGGTTTTCTCGCCATTTTGAATTCCTAATTTTCGGAGCAATTTTTCTCTCCGGAATCTTCTACCTTTACATATTATTGACTCGAGGACGAAAGCCTTCGAACAAATCGCTCGTTCAATACAATATCGAACCCGATGGTTACAACGGTCCGGATTCGGATCCAAAGCCTAAGAAAAAAGAACCGAAAGTAAATGTGCTCGAAGTTTTCGATTATAACGGAATTAAGATTATGCACGAGAACGGTCTTTATACCGTAAATCATGCCGGCGAGATTCAGGTTTACGGTTCTTGGGCTGCCCTTCCCCTCAGATACCAAGCCATGGTTAAAGAAATGGACAAGTCGGCGCTTGGTCAAAAGAAGCAGGGAAATTATTATATGGAAGTCTTGAATGGAACGTACTATGTAGTCTTTCCGGACGGTAAAAAACATAAGTACCCTAAGTTCGAAGACATTCCCGAGAAGATCCGTAAAGCATTAGGATACTAACGGTGGTGGATAAGGAATTTCTGCTAAAGGCCTACGCAGAAACCGAGTATATTCTTTATGACTTCCCTGTCGTGATAGCCGTGAATCAAATTAATCTCGATTTAGATTTGCTACTTACTAAAAAAGGTGCTTCGTCTTGGGCTTTTCTAACTGCCTGGAATCCGGAAAGCCGAATTTTTTCCCGAGAGGAAAATCGGAGCCGGAATCAATCGCTTAAAAACGAATTGGGAGATTTTATTTTGTTAGATGGAGAGGGTAGACTTGGCGATTGGGTCGAGGAAAGTTTTTTAGTCTTAGATCTGTCTTCCGACGCTGCCCTCAAACTAGCGGAAAGCTACGAACAAAACGCTGTTCTCGTCGGGAGTGTGGGACAAAACTCTCGTCTTTTATTCACCTCCCGTTTCAGGTAAGAAAAGATTTCCGTAAAATGGGAAAAAAATTTCTTCCCCACGATTCCTCGATCGTATAAAAAGATTCATCCGAGATGTATTTTGCAAGATCTCAGCTAATTCTCGTTCCATTTATTCTTAGCTTATCAAGCTGTAATTTCTTATGGGATTCTAAAGTAGATCCGATGGTTGCAAGAATTCCTTCGGACGGAAAAACGATAGCAGTGCTTAGAATTTTGAATCCGTTATTTGGAACTAGAGATTCCTTCGACATAAGTACACAAGCAGACTGGCCGGCTACGATTTCTTCGCGAGAAGTGACAAATTCAGGGGAGATTCTTCGGATTCGTTCCGGACCTGTTCCAGCAAAATTTCAAATTCGCACAACTTTGGGAAAATCGGTCGATATCGAGCTCTTCAGTTTAGAAGGAGACTGGGATGACGATGGATTTCCGGATTCGGCAGAACTGAAATCGGAAACCGATCGGCAAGCCTTTCGAGATTGGTTTACAAGGATTGCACTGTCCCAATACCTAAAGGAAAATCCGTACTGGAATAGCGCGGAGCGAGATTGCAGCGGTCTCATCCGGTTCGCTTATAAAGAAACTTTAAAAGAACACGATTTGAATTGGCAGCAGAAGGTTGGAATCCAGCTGGATAAAAATTTACCCGACATTCGTGAATTTCATTATCCTGACATTCCAGTCGTCGGATCAAAGATATTCAGAACCGGGAATGGGAAGTTTAGCGCTTTCTCAGATGCCGAGAGCCTAGAGAAATTTCATACAAGTTTCGTCTCAAGAGAGATTTCTCAAGGATTACCTGCCGACATTTTATTCTTTCGGCACGATAACGGAATCCGTACGAATTTTCATTCAATGATTTTGATCGACGGAGATCGGGAAAATCCGCTTCTCCTTTATCATACCGGATCGGATCGGGGAATTAAATTAATTAGAGCGCTTGAATTAAATAAAAGTGATACGTTTTTTCCCGGATCAAAGAATCGGTCATTTTTAGGCGTATATCGATTCCGCATTTTAGAATAAGGTGAGTAGAATGAAAGGGTTTAAATATTTTTTTCCCGCGTTTGTAATTATTGCGTCGGTAGCGACTTATATTACCCTGCGCGCTCCGATATTCGGAAATCCGACGTTTTATCTGGGAACGGATCGAAGTTTCGGCGCAGGCGAAAATGCATACGTAAATCTGGAAGGAAACGGGCGCATTAGTTATGAATTTCGAGTGTATAAGATTGCGGACCCGAAGACATTCCTGACGAAGAAAGTTAAGGAACGATTGGTCCAGGAAGATAACGAGAATGCGTTCGGAAATCCTCTCGCGTTATTTTCCCGGACTCTCCGAAAATTTCAGAACGAATTTAGAAGCGTGGCGAGACGCGAATTTAATTCGAATACACGTTCGGAACTGAAGAAAGTATTCGGAGTAGATTACGAAGCTGCATATGAACAAAAACCGATAGCAGTTCCCGCGATCTTAAGCGACCAGGAATTGATTTCCTCATTCTCCGTGCCGACTGTTCCCTCATCTTGGGCTTACAGAAGAATTCCTGTACCTGTTCGAGACAACGGTGTCTATCTTGTGGAAGGAGTATCAGGTTCCAATCTTGCCTACACGATTCTCATAAAATCCGGAATCAATTTTTTGGTTAAGCAATCGGATTCGGAAACCTTATTATTCGTTGGACGTAAGGACACGGGTGAGCCCATACCCAATGCGGATCTGACTCTTTTCAGTTTGGAAACAGGAACTCCTTATCAAACTGCGAAAACCGATTCAGATGGGATTTATTTTTATAAAGGCAAAAGTCCAGTTAAGAGTCTCGTTCTTGCTTACAGGAACGGAGAGTTTGCCGTTTCGGATCCGGAATTTTATTCTAGTTCATTTTATGGAGAAGGAGGGGCCAGGGCGTTCTTGTACACCGATAGACCCGTATATCGACCCGGCGATAAGGTTTCTTTCAAAGGCATTTTACGAAATTTTACTTCCGATCAATACCGGACGTTATCGGGGACCGGGACTGTTTCAGTTAGATCGGGGCAAGGCGACGTACCCGTTCCAGCTATACCGGTTTCAATTTCCGCGGATTCGGGAACGTTTTCCGGAGAATTTCAGCTTCCCGAATCGGAGAATGTATTCCTAGGCAATTATTCGTTAATCTTACGATTTAAAGAAAAATCATTCCAAACGGAATTTTCCGTAGAGGCGTATAAAAAACCGACATTCCTTGTTACGGTAGCCGTTCCAAAATCCAATTATCTTCAAAAGGAAGAAATCGTCGCAAACGTTAAGGCTCGGTATTATTACGGGCAGGCGTTAACGGGAAAAGACGTTTCGTATCGCGTATTTCGTCGTCCTAAGTTCGATTACTCGCCGGTAGGAAAATTGAATTTTGACGCATCTGCAGATTACTTAGAGCAAGCCGGGCAAAGCGATCGTCAAGAACTGGTCTTGAATGGAAAAGGAAAGTTAGATTCTCAAGGCGGTTATCAAATAACATTTAAACCCGGTAAAATCGATAACGATTTTACATATTCGATTATAGCTTCCGTTCAATCCGAGGATATGACTTTAGATGGAGCGACGTCTTTTTCCGTTAATCGAAGCGCATTTTTTCTACGCATCGGTAAAGACAACTCCGTTTATGAACCGGGTAAGGAGGCCAAGCTACTTGTTAGTTTGATTCCCTTTGATAGATCGCTTGCGGATGAAAATAAAAAATCGGTCGTAGGCGGTAAGAAAATAGAACTTACTCTTTACAATCGGGAGATTCGTTTCTCGGCCGAGGGTGGTCGTACGAAAATTTCCAAGCGATCCGTAACGACGTCCCAATTGGGAATTGCGGAAACGACGTTTGTAATCCCCCAAAGAGGACAATACATCGTTGCCGCAGAAAGCACCGATATCGACGGAAATATTACAAAATCGGAAACTTTCTTTTGGGCTTCTTCCGTTTCCGATTCGATAGAAATTCCGTTTAAAGATATTACCCTAAAACCGGGAAAGGATCTTTATTCAACGGGCGAAACGGCAGAAATTCTGGTGCTGACGCCGATCTCGAACGGCCACATAGTTTTAACTGTCGAGGGCAATCGGATTTTCAAAAAAGACGTGATCCGAATGAAAGGAAACGCCTTAAAGTATTCGGTGAAAATAACATCCGATATGAGCCCGAACTTTACGTTGTCTGCCGTTCAGTTTTCCGGAAACGATGTTTATAAAAGTCAAGTTCGGGTTGCCGCGCCTCCCGAGGAAAAATTTCTAAAAGTCGAACTTTCCACCGGAAGCAAGGTTTATCGTCCCGGGGATAAGGCTGAAATCCGAATAAAAACGACCGCCCTAGGTGGAAGAGGAGTTCCTGCTGAGCTTTCTATTGCAGTGGTAGACGAAGCGATTTATCAGATTAAAGAGGAAAAAACGCCGAATATCGGGACGTTCTTCTATCATCCGAGAAGAAATAACGTTCAAACTTCCCTAGCTTCGTCCTATAAATTTTTCGGATACTCGGAGAACAAGAGGCTGAAGTTGGCGCTTGGAAAGAAAGGAGAATCAGGATATTCCTCCATTAAGAACGAAGAGCAGGTAAGGGATAAATTTAAAGATACAGGTTTTTGGAACGCCAAAGTCCGAACCGCATCCGATGGTACCGCGATCGTAACGTTTGTTCTTCCGGATAACTTAACTTCATGGCGAATTACTGCGATTGCAGTCACCCCCGATACAAAAGTCGGTAGAGGTCAAACCGGCTTTGTTACCAGAAAAGATCTAATGCTCTTGAGCGGTATGCCGCGCTATATTTTAAAAGGAGAAACTCAAAAAGTTTCCGCGACTGTCTCGAATCAATCCGGCAAGAAACTTCCGATTAAGGTTTCGGTTAAAACCGAGGGAGCAAAAATCATCGGATCCTCGGAAACCGATATTACTCTTGAACCGAGGCAAAATCGATCTGTCCAATTTCAGTTACAAGCATTACAAGATCCTAAAATAAAATCCGCAAAAATCATTCTGACAGCTGTAGGGGGCGGGTATTCGGATTCCCTTCGATCCGAAATTCAACTAAAAACATGGGGCCTACGGAGAACAGTATCGGACTCTCTTGGAATGTCCGAAGGAGACGGCACAGGTTCGTTGAAGGTAGAGGCTCCGAAAGAGCTGGCGGATCCAAGATTAGAAGTTCGCGTAAGTCCCGCTGTCTTACCTGCGTTGCGACAGTCCTTGGAATACTTGGCCGACTATCCTTACGGATGCGTAGAACAAACGATGAGCCGTTTTTACCCCCTACTATCCGTTCAAAAAGCAGGGTTTATCAATGAACGATTACGACGAGAATTACCTAAAATGCTGGAAGCCGGCTTGAAGAGAGTGGGGGAACTCCAGAGAACCGACGGTGGATTCGGCTGGTTTGAAGGAATGGAAGAAAGCGATATTCGAATGTCCGCGTACGTTTATCGCGGCTTAGCGATTAGTCAAAAGAATGGAACTAAAATTCAAACGAGCATTCTTTATAGGGCCAAAAATTTCCTTTATGCTGCTCTGGATAGCGGTTCTTTGAATCCGAATGTAAAAGCCTATGTTATCGCATCCCTTAGCGAAACGGGCAATTTGGAAGATTCCATTGTGGACGGACTATTAAAATCCGCCGCTCAACTTAACGCTTATGGAAAAGCGAATCTTGCCTTAACCCTAGTTAATAAAGGTAGAAAGGCGGAGGCATCTAATTGGTATAAGAAAGCCATAGAAGAAAGCGGATTTGCGAAGAAGCCTTTCGTTAAATTTACTTCCTATGGACGCGAGCCTAATTGGGAATCGGACAGAATCGAGACAATTGCGACTCTTTTAAGAGTTGGACTTTTACTGGGCGAATCTTCCGAATCGACAGCCAACTTGGCTTCTTCCCTCTTGTCTAATCGAATCGATTTGGCTTGGAATAATTCTAGAGATACGTCTGCAGCCGTTTTGGCCCTTTCGGAATTTATGGCTTCCGTTCGCGATTCCGAATCTCCAGCAACGCTGGAAATTATTATGAACGGGGCTTCTTTGAAAACTTTCAGTGTGTCTGCAAAGGCCGATGCAACAGAGGCTTTTCGAATTCCGATCGCTCCGGAGCTCGTTCGTTCCGGGGAAAACAGAATCGAAATTAAGAAGAAAGACGGGCCGGTTCTCTACGCTACCGCCTCCCTGTATTTTACCGATCGATCCAAAAAGATCTCGTCTTATTCGAACGGGATCAAAGTAAAGAGAAACTATCTTAAAGTTACGCCGGATTCGGGAGGGAAAGGGATCGCAGTTTCCGACACGAGAAATTTTCAGCCCGGCGATTTAGTTTTAGTAGAGCTAAAGGTGGAAAAGGAAGGAAACGCTGATTCTTATTTTTTGGTGGAGGACGTCCTGCTACCGGGATTTTCGTTTTTGCAAAGGGACGCCGAATATTTGTCCGGCGATAGAAAAGTCGAATACCAAGGCAGACAAATTTACGACGACAGGGCGGTCTTTTTTGTAGCCGGTCCTAAACGAGAATTCACGGTTCGATATTTTCTTCGAGCCGAAGTTGAAGGAAAATACAAGACCATTCCCGCTCGCGCCTCTTTAATGTATTATCCTGAAGTAATGGGAGCGACTTCCGACGATGAAATTACAGTTCGCTAATATAATTGCCGTTCCCATTCTTCTCTTTGTCGGAGTCCATTTCCTATCCGCGGAATCGGTAAGTATAGAATCTCCGAATGGAGGTTTCACGACCGAACGGATCCAAAAAATTTCGGGGTCGGTCGCCGGAACTTCCGCGGATAGAGGAACGTTAGTTTTGAACGGAATTCCCCAAACAATTCGTTTAACCGGTGGACGATTTTCATTAAACGCCGTTGTTGCTCCGGGAAATAATTTAATCGAAGTAAAAGTCGGTAAAGCTTCGGATAAGGTATCCTTCTTTGCCAAAGTACCTTCGCGAGATATCAAAGTTGTTTTAACTTGGGACACTCAAACCGATGTGGATTTGTGGGTGATCGATCCTACCGGGGAGAAGTGTTTTTTTTCCCATCCTTCCACAAAATCCGGCGGTAATTTAGATGTGGACGTCGTGGATGGTTTTGGTCCCGAAACTTTCACTATGTCCAAGGCGCTACCGGGAAATTACTCGGTTCAAGTTCAGTATTACAGCGCTTATGATAAACCTGTCACGAGAGTCAACGTCTATGTAGTTCTCTATGAAGGAAAGCCTAATGAAAAGAGAATGCAATATCAGTTCGTCATGACTCGGTCCCAACAGGTGTACCATCTGACGAACTTTGAGATCGAGCCGGAGCCGTAAATTGCCGAATTTAGTCAATTATACCGAAAGAAAAATCGGCCGTTTCGGAATGGCTCTTTGGATCGTACTCGTCATCTGCCCTGGAAAGGATTTTTTCGCTTCGGCACAATCCGCACCGAGAACTCCTTTCCATTTTTTGAATGAAGATGTTCGAGATTTTGAATCCTCCAACGGAACGACAGCCGTTTTGATCGCCGAAATGGAAACCGGAAAGTTAATTTATTTTTATCGACCGGAAATCGCTATAGAACGAAAATTTCCGCCGGGGTCTCTGGTTAAGACTTTTTCTGCGCTCGTTTTTTTAAAATACAAAGAACGTTTTTCCTTTCTCCCGCAAAAAACGATTTCTTGCAACGGCCGTTTTTATCCAACCGGAGTTTTCGCTCCGAATAAATTCGATCTTAAAACATTAAATTTACCTAAAGATGATTCCGGAAAGGAATATATAAGATGTTCGATCGCTAACGGTCACGGAGAAGTCGATCTTGAAAAGGGGTTAGTGCAATCCTGTAATGTCTATTTCCTTGCGAATGCGGCTAAGGATCCCGATTTTCTTTATTCTAAGCTTCAAGAAGACTGGGGTTTAAGTGAATCTGCGAAAGCAAGGTTGGAACCGTATATAGAGCCTATCGGTAAATTGGAATCGAGTCCGAGTCCTTTACGAAAAATTCTAACCTCCATCGGAGAAGGGGGGATTGCAGTCTCTCCTCTTAAAGTCAGTCAATTATATTCAGCTATATGGTCCAAAGGCCCGATCTTATCCCCGTTTTGGAGAACAGAACAGTCGATCGTTAAAATTATGGATAATCGATTTGCCCCGAAAGATTTGCGATTAATCGGAACCTTACTTTCGAACGTTCCCGAATCGGGTACTTTGAAGGGTTTGAAAATGGATGGGAAATCCGATTTGGAAATTATAGGGGCGAAGACCGGCTCGGGAACGAAATACGGTCATAAATTCGAGACCCACGGCTGGATTACTCTGGCATTTAAATGGAAAGGGAAAGCGTACATTCTCACCGCCTTTGTGGAAAAAGGTTCGGGTGGAAAGCAGGCTAAGATTCTAGTGCAAAATCTATTAAATAAAATCGGAAGAAAAGAAATAAGTCCGACTGAACGAAACGAAATCTTTCGGAGGAAAATATGAAGAAACTTCTGAGTAAATGTGCGGCAATCGTTCGAGATTCATTTCGAAAATTTTCTTATCCGCAAACATCGGCTGTTTCATGGAAATGGAAAATTTTCGGCGATCCTTTCGTAGGAATTCCTGCCGTAATCGGAATTTGCCTACTGACATTCGGCGCATATATGACGATGAAAGGAAGACATTCTATTGATTCTTCAATCAATGATCCTGCATTTTTAATCTCAAAAGATGCAGATTTGATCATAGAAGTTTTTCGACCAGAAACGGTTATGAACGAGATTGCTCAAACGAATTTAGGAAAGCAATTTTCGGAAGACGGAACATTCCAAAAAATATTAACGCTTCCCGAACTCAGAAAAGTAAGCTCAGTGCTTTATTTATTGGAGGCAAAAACGGGAGTTTTAACGGAGCCTTCCCGACTAGCCTCTCTTTTTGACGGTCCTTTAGCGGTCGCACTGTTTCCAAAATCAAAATGGTTGTTAATAGGCAAGGCTAGTTTAAAATCCAAATTGGGAGTCAGTTTACTCACTGCGTTTAACGGTGAGACGATCGTTTCCTCCGGGAAACCGGACAAGGAAGAAATAAAAGCGAATGAAACTCAAGGGGAGGAATCCTCTTACGGTTACGCCGGAGGAAGTCAAGTCACGCATTCCGCCGACGATTTCGTCGACCAGTTTGCCGCCGGTTCGGAAACATTCGGAAATATTGAAGCGTTTCGATATGAGTTCGGAACCGGGAAGGTTTACGTCGCGATTTTGGGCGACTTTATTATTCTTACGAATTCGGATGATGTGCTCGATGAATCCTTGAGTCTAGCCGGCTCCGCGAAAAACTCTTCGATCGTCAACGCCAAGGGCTTTAGAGCCCTGCGAGAGGAATCCGGAAAAACTGAAGATAACAAAATTCTCCTTTATATCGGTCCGAATTCCATGTTCGCACCTTTGACCCGGCCTTTCTTTAATGATTCCGGCGCGGGTTTATTACTCGGATGGAAAGACGGACAAAATTTGGCGGGAAGCTTATATCGCATCGGCGGTAATCAATCGGTTTCAAAAGACCGGAAAATCGCAAATCCGAGTCTGGGAAAAATTCTCCCAAAAGACGCGAATCTCGTTTTATATTCGGACGAGTTGAAATCTTCGGATCTATGGACGTCTCTATCGTCACTCAACGAGGACTGGGCGGACTTTAGCCAGGCTTGGGAAGGATTTGCAAAGAAGGCCGATATACAAGCTGCGAAATTTTTCGGCGAGTCTCCGGGTATCTCTATAAGCTTTCATGGCTTTGAGAATCATCAGGGAATGATTTATCCTAGATTCGGAATCGGACTGCCTGGGACAATTAAAGACGATCGTCTTTTAAGAGCTTTCTTTAAAGTCGGAAATCTTTCGAAATCGAATTTTCAAGAAGTGCCTTTGGAATCCTATTCCATTAAGAACGGTGGATTTTATAATCCTACTACAGCTAAACTAGGAAATTGGACTTTTTTTGCTTCGGATCGAAGAAGCGTAGAAGAAGCGATTTCTTCATCGAAGGGCAATCGGCCTAACCAAACGGACGTACTTTCCGTTACCGAAACAGAAGAATTGAAGGAATATCCGCATCATCTAACGATCAACGTCCCGGCCATTCTTACAGATTTACGGACCTTCTACGTGTACGGCTCGAAAGACGCTTCGGAATATTCGATTAAAACCGTTGATCGGGACATTCAACCGTTTCTGGATAAATTTTCCGTGTTTGATAGGGTGATTCTCTCTTTCGGGAATGGGCCGGAGGACGGTTCTTGGGGAAAAATGAAAGTGTTAAATCGTTAGATTTAAGTCTCGAAACGAATTCTACGGAGAATATTCTTTCCTATTCATTAAGAATATTGCATATACTTTTTCCCACTTTCCATCGGGGGTTTCGATTTCCAGGAGTTTTCGAAAGCCCTTTTCCGTTTCTTTTTTTAATAGCCAGGCGCCCCACCGGCGCGCTTTCTGATAAGCAATTTTTCTGTCCTTTATAGAGCCTTGAGTTAAGGATTTATTCAGTTCTTTTTGAAATATCCTCCATCTTTCCGGAAAAACTAGATTCGATGGAGCTGATCGCTCGCTATTTATGGGGTAAAGTGTTTCACAATACGATTCTTCCAACCAGTGAGAATCGTTTTTCCCGCTGACGGGCAGGAGAAAATGGCAAATCTCATGTTGAATCGTCTTTTCTAAAATTCCTCGGCCATCCAATAGGTTCGGTCTCTGAAAATAAAGTATCCGGCGATCTTGTGAACAATAGCCGGCAGAATACTTTGGCTGCCCCGAATAAACTTGAAAAATTGTAGGGGTTCCGGCGACGAAAATCGAAGCTTCATTCGGCCTTCTAACATTCAGACGATCCAATTCTTTACGAAGAGTTTCCATAAATAATTCCGAAAATTTCCGCAATACGCTTCCCGCTTCTCTATTATCGATCGAACTGTCCCCAGTTAGGTAGATGAAAGTAAACTCTTCGCTGCGTATACGGATCGGTTCGGTTAGGATCGGATAGGAACAGATTAGTAAAATCAATAACAGAATGGTAAATCGTTTTTCGCCGGCGTTCACTGGAGGATCTCCAACTGCGTCCCTGGATAATAAAAATTTAATATCTCTTGAGACGTAGCCCCTTTCATAGCCATTTCTCTCGCTCCGTATTGACAGAGTCCGAGACCGTGACCCAACCCTTTCCCACGAAATAAAAACCCGTTCGGACTTGAATCGATGATAAACGAATTACTCTTAATACGATTCCATCCAAAACGTTTCCCTGCACGGGATAAGAATTCGGAAACTTCGATTTTATGATTTCCATGATTGTCTATATAACTTAGTTCTGAAATTCTACTTTCCATCGGGACTATTTCCACCGATTGCAAGTCCTTACTATCGAGCAATTTCGCTAAGTCGGCTCGTTGAATGACGGTTTCCCAACGAAAATGCGGGGAGTTCCTGCATAGATCCTCCGATCCTCTCCAACGATCAGGACCCGACCTATAAAAGTGATTCCTCTTCGGGAAATCTTTCCAAAGGACTGAAGGATGTGTGAGATTACCTCCGCAGGTCGAATGGAAAAAAGCTTCTAGCGGTTTATCAACTGCAATCTTCAAAAGTAATCGCTCCTTGGAGCGATTTAAATTAGTGGATTGCGCGGATCCTGAAAAATGTAAACAGTGCGTAAGGTCGCAAAGATCGAAGGCCTCTCGCCTATGTCTTCCTAAATTCGCTACGGCATAGGAGCGAATCACGGTTTCAGCGACTCGAGTATATTCGGTTTTCCAGTCGGGAGAAACGGAACGTTTTTGCTTCGTGTGAATTAATTCCCCGAATTCGGATTCCAAAACCGTTCGAACATATGTTTCCGTCGGAAGAGTAAGAATAAAATTTAAAGCACCGGATTTTGCGAATATTTCAAAGTCGCCTTCGTACTTTCTTTTATTTGGATCGTTCGATAGAAAGATTTCATAGCTTCCTCCCGATATTCCTAGAAAATCAGTTTTATACTTTTCATTACCGATTACGACGGTTATTTTTTCGGCTTCCGCTTTTACTAGCAAATCGGCATTTATAGGTCCCGATCTTTTTTGATCGATGTCTATTCGGGCGTTTTTTACGGCGATGCGAACGCTTGTCGGGGAACTTTTACCGAGAACTCCGATTCGAAGTCTGGTTGGGGGATTCGTCGCAAAGACCGAACTAAAACATAAAATCGAGATCGAAAAAGCGATTCGAAGCATTTCATTTCACTTAATGATGATTGCTTTAGGAAATGTGGGGCAAGCGGATACGCATTGTCCGCAGCCTACGCAATCCGATGAGAAGGTCGGCTTATTCGACTTAAACTTGACCACGTTCGGAATCGGACATGATAACGCGCACGCGTCGCAAGTTTTCTCCCCCGTCCTTGCATTGATGCAGTGTTGAAACCAACCATTCGCTTTTCCGAATTTAGGATCTTCTTTTTTTTTGTAGGGTAGTAATGCGCCGGTTTCGCAAGCAGCAATGCAAGGATAATCTTTGCAAAGCATACACGCATTTAAATTCACATCCATTCTAGGCAGATGCTTGCCGCGGGCATCGTCCATTACCGGAAATAAAACGGAGTACGGGCAAGCGTAAATGCAATCTCCGCAACCTGTGCATTTGGATAAGAAGCGCTTAGCCGTTTTGTCCACACCCGGAGGATACTGTAAATTTCGGAAGGCTTTAAACTTCTTTCGTTTCGGTAACCTAGTTTGAGGAAGAGCGATTTTTTCCTGCTTAGGCGTTAAACCTTTTTTGTTAAGAGAAGGCGGTGAATCGGCGGGAGATTTTTCTTTCGTTTTTTGTTCCTGGATAACGTGTTTCCAGGCATCCGCAATTTCGTCGGCGCTTTCTTCTACCGCAGCAATCGCCTTAGAAAAGCTTTTGCGGAAGAAGTCCTTACGGTTCATTCTTCCCGAATCCTTTCGATATGAGCTCCTAAGGAACGAAGTCTAGTATCGATTTCTTGAAAGCCTCGATCAACCTGTACAATATTATGGATAAAGCTGGTTCCTTCCGCACATAAGGCGGCTATGATCATAGCCATTCCTGCTCGGATATCCGGACTCGCTACTTTCTGACCATACAATCTAGAATGTCCGATCACGATTGCTCGGTGCGGATCGCAGAGTATGATTTGCGCTCCCATTGAAATGATATTATCCACGAAGAAGAGTCGGGACTCGAACATCTTTTCATGAATTAAAACCGTTCCTTTGCATTGGGTTGCGGTAACGAGAGCGACGGAAGTCATATCCGCGGGAAATCCCGGCCACGGGGAATCATCTATCTTAGGAGTGGCGCCGTGATAATCGGGAATAATTTCCATTTGCTGATCCGAAGGAACTAATATCCCTCCGTCTTGCGGACGAACTTCGATTCCTAACCGCGAATACACCATTCTAATCATTCGAATATCTTCGAGATCTACGTCGGGAATAAAGATTTCTCCGCCGGTAACGGCGGCTAAACTGATAAAACTACCGACTTCCAGATAGTCGGAGCCGATTCGATGCGGTTCGGTCGGTGCAACAAGGGACGTCACCCCTTCGATCGTTAAAATATTTGAACCGATTCCGGAGATTTTTGCACCGGCGGCATTTAAGAATTTGCATAACTGCTGCACATGAGGTTCACTAGCTGCATGACGTATGATAGTCGTTCCGTCGGCCAATGCGGCGGCCATAACAGCGTTCTCGGTAGCCGTTACGGATGCTTCGTCTAAAAGAATATCCGTTCCACGTAGTCGATCGGCTTTGATTTCATACCCATCCGGAAAAACTTCGATCGAGGCGCCTAATGCCTGAAGTGCGAGAAGATGAGTATCCATTCGTCTTCGACCGATTTTATCGCCGCCTGGACGAGGTAAAAAAACTCTTCCAGTGCTAGCAAGAATCGGTCCTGCGAGAGTTACGGCGCCTCTGAGTTTTGAACAAAGTTCGTAAGGAAGATCCGACTTAATATTCCCTTTATTTCGAAATAAGAAAGTTCCTTCTCCTAGATCTTCTATTTCGAGTCCGAGATGTCTAAGAACTTCTAAAA
The DNA here is from genome assembly GCF_000306235.2 of Leptospira fainei serovar Hurstbridge str. BUT 6. Taxonomy (NCBI): domain Bacteria; kingdom Pseudomonadati; phylum Spirochaetota; class Leptospiria; order Leptospirales; family Leptospiraceae; genus Leptospira; species Leptospira fainei. The sequence goes on along the minus strand of NZ_AKWZ02000010.1, from coordinate 803,680 downwards.
GCATGAGAACGTCGGTTATCAGGGGAATATTCCGGATGGTGACTTCTCCGGGGGTCATGCATATTGCGCCTAAAATAGGAAGAGCCTCGTTCTTATTCCCTTGCGGGGAGACCGTTCCGTGGAGCGGATTTTTACCTGTAATTTTAAAATAAGAGGAACTCATTCGACTACCGACTTTTCAGATAGACTGCCGACCCGCCCCGTTCCGGCAAGCATTTCCGAAAAACCGATTTGCGTAGAGAGAAGATGAGCAAAAGAAATCGGTTCGTAACGATAGGCCGGAACCAAGAATCGATCTGTACGGTCGAAATCGGTTGACGTCAGTCTATTTTTTTCCGAAGAACGTTGGTATCCATGAATTCGTTTTTAAACAACTTTCGAAATTTTCAAAAGACCCGCTGGTTCGACCTTTTCTGTTATCTTTGGACCTCTGTCTTTGCCTTTTTAGCCTTTGCTCCGTTTTATCTAAGTCATTTTGTTTGGATCGCTCCGTTCGGACTTTTTTGGATCGCGCATAAGTATGCGGGACGATACAAGTTATTGCTTTTGCACGGAATTCTGTTCGGTGTTTTCTTCTATGTCGTAGCTTTTCACTGGATTTTCCATATGGCGCAAGTCTTCGGGAATTTTCCGGCTCCGTTGGCGGCTTTAATCTTGATTCTTGCCGGAGTTCTTTTCGGGGCGAAATTTCCGATATTCCTATTGTCCTACGCGTTCTTGACGAAGAAAATCGGAAGGCATAGCGTTTGGGTTGCGGGATTTTGCGGATTGGCCGCCGATATGCTCGGTCCTCAATTGTTTCCTTGGTATTGGGGAAATCTGGCTGCCGGGAATATTCTTCTCGCGCAAACCGTAGAGATAGCCAGCGTTTACGGATTAAGTTTTCTTGTTTTCGTAATTTCCTACACTCTCTTTGAAACGAATCTATTCCATTTACCTGAAATAATAAGATCCAAGGAAAAATCTTTGCACTTCGCGAAGTTTTGGGCCATCCCGTTCGGTCTATTTCTTTTATTTTGGATAGTCGGGATTTCCTTATACTTCAAATGGAAGGACGTGAAACCGAGCAAGACTCTCGAAGTATTGGTGGTTCAACCGGATGCGCCGATGAGCATTCGCGACGATCGGGGTCGTTCTCCGTTGCAAGTTATCGAAGAATTAATGGAGCGAATGGATACGCTTGTCGACGAGGCGGTTCGCAAAGCCGGGAAAAAACCCGATCTAATCGTTCTACCCGAAGCCGGAATTCCGTATTTTTCCGCAAATAAAACTCCGATAACCGAATTAAATCGGATGTATTGGTATCGATTCGAAGCATTGATGATCGCGTTTGCAAATCGATACAAAGCGAATGTTCTTTTTAACGAAATAGACGCGAAGTATAAGACGGTAAGTTCGGGAAAGGAATACTTGCGATATTATAATAATAACGTAATATATGACCCGAATGGAAATCGAAGAGAGGCGTATCAAAAGCAGTATTTGGTTCTTTTCGGAGAAACAATGCCTTTTGAGTTTATGTACGATCTCAGCCCTCAAACCGGGAAATTCGAACCGGGAGAATCGTTCAAATTATTGCCTTACTATTCCGGTATCGGAACGCTCCCGGCAATGCCGGCCCCGATTTACTGGAAGGATACCGAAGAATTGAACGCCGAGGCCACGAGGCGTTACTACGAATCCACTCGGATCGAATTAAAGGAGACCGGTTCGATTCTTCCCTTGATCTGCTATGAAGTGATTGTTCCTGAATTCGTTCGGAAGTTTAGACATTCCGGAAATCCCGAATTTATTGCGAATCTTACGAATGATAAGTGGTACGGCACGACCACTGAAAGCGATCAACATTTCGAATTGGGAAGATTAAGGTCGATAGAATGGAGAAGATGGTTAGTCCGATCCACGAATTCGGGTATTTCAGGATTTGTGGATCATCTTGGTCGGTTTCTTCCCGGAAAATCGACAGGCTTAATGAGGGCGGAGACTACCTGGGAACAAGTGGCGGTTTTCGATTCTCAACCAGGCTTTTATGTTACCTACGGGAACTTGGTTCCTTGGTTGATGTTAATTCTTACTGGAATCTATTACGGGACCTTATTAGTTTCTTCAGGAAAGAAGAATCAGTAATATTACAGAAAAGCTACGGTGGACCTGGACTACCGTGGCTTCTACGATTCAATGACTTGTAGATTTCCTCGATTCGAAGGAATTTTACGGATTAATTAAATAGTAGGAAAAGATACCGTTGAAGCGATGATCTTTGGGCAAATGTCCGAAGCCGTCCGGTGGAACAGGGCATTCGAGCTTCGCTTCCGCTAAATAATAAAGTTGATACGGCTTTGCAAAAAATAGGCGTACGAAGAATCGTAACACTGACGAGATGTTCGATAGTACGTTTATTTTCCCGACAGTTTCCTTTCTTTGAACTAAAAGCGAACAAGAGCCGCTTTCGTTCATGTAAAATTTCTCCTGAACGGGAAGTAGATAATCCGAAAACGGTTCGGTTTCGGATTCCAAAATTTCGGATTTATGCACCTTGGCCGAGAAAAGTAATTTTCCCCCTGCATCGACGGCGCTTATAGTTCGGATTTCTTTATCAGGAAAAGTTTCATTCCCTATAAAGCCGCCGGTATATAATTTTTCACCTTCGCTATTCTGCGCCCTAAATAATTCCCATCTCCGACTATATTTATAAACTTCGTAGTTGGTGAGGAGATGTTCCATACCGCCTCGTCCATCTAAAGGTATTTTTTCGCCGTTAAGAATGATATACCCCCAGGTCGGGACGAAGGAAAAAGCCATGTCGGCCTGGACAAATCGATTTTTTTCAGGCAAATTTATTTTTCCTCCGGATAGAGAAACTGCCTTCCACCATCCTGTCTTGTAAGAAAGGAAGAGCTGAGTGTCTCCAATTTGCATGCGAATCTCCGGCCCTTCTCCTCCTTTTGCAACGGAATTATCGCCGATTTCTAGTTCGATTGCTCCGGGCTCCGCTTTTAGATCGTCCTTTGAAAACTCTTTTGTGAAAAACCTGGTCCCGTTCTCCTTATTATAGACTACCAAACTAATACCGCTATTTCGAGTTCCAGGACCGAGATTACTAACTAAGAAAGTCGCAAAAATATAAAGATGATCGTTCGTAAAAGAATAATTCCAAGCTTGAAAATATCCTTCTTGCGGATACGGATGATATGCCATTTCTCCTTTGCTAGTCTTTCTCGCTCGCAATGCTTTGTCTTCGCTGCTGATTTCACTGGAAAAGAGAAATCCTAACGTAAGTAAAATAACAGACGTTCTTATATATTTTGGAAAGAAAATTCCGTCGGAGAAAAACATGGGTTCCAATTCCTAATCCTTTTTTCTCCGGAGGCAAGTACTTCTTTCACGAATCGCTAAAGAAAATTTATAAAATACTAAGTGATCGTCCGTATAAATAAATCAAGCCTGCGACAATTCTATTTCTTCTAATTCCGAATCGGAGATTTGAACGCAGGAATCCTCATAAATATCGCTGAGACAGCGAATCGAAAATACCGGATGGTCCGTTACATTCTGTCCCGATAGTTCCTCTCGTTCTTGCCGAATTCCGTCGATATGAATCCAAGAATCAAATTCGCTTTTACCTTCGGAAGATATTCGAGCAAAGACTAAGAATTCATATTTACCGAATTTTTTGAAAAAAATTTCCGTGGTATCCGGGTCGGATTCCACCAATCGTTTTCGAAACGAAGTCGGATTGATCTTTTCGGGCCCCTTGATCGAATCATAGTATCGATTTAGGGTTTTAACGATTTTAAGAAATGCCTCCTTCTCTTTTTCCAGTTTCATCCATTTCAATTCGTGATCGATCGATTTAGTTCTTTTCAGTCTCATCAGTTACCTCGTATATCCCGGGTAAAGAGGCCTTGATGTTGCGTAAAAACTTGGAAGAAAAAAAGGACCCGATCGGATATTTCCCGTTCTTAGAGATGCGCGTTTTGAATCGGGATTTTCAAAAAAATCGGTTATAGGTTTTTTTACGGAAAAAAGACAAGAAATTCCTGTTTGAAACGACTTAGAGCAGGATCCTTTTTGGGAGGGGTTGCTATGAATTCTATCGATGACGACACATTTGATTTTGGATTTTTTCCATTTTGGATCATCTTCTTACCTTTTTCCGCGAAATAATTAAAAAAAACCAAGGAATTTTCTGAAGAGACAACTATTGTTTATGAGGAAAAAAAATCACCTTGGTGTCCTTGGATAAAATTTATCGAAGAGAGCGGAATAAGATCCTTGCTTGGGTAAGGTCGAAAGTTTCCGACCCGGAAGAGGCGGAAGATCTGTTACAAGAATCCTTCCTGATCGCGGTGGCGGAGATAGATTCGAACGGGTCCATCGAATACCTTTTGGCGTACATATACGCGGTTCTTCGTAATAAAGTCGGAGACTGGTATCGTAAAAAGAAAACCAGAAGGTATCTTGGCCCTCAGCTGGAAAGCGAATTCGATATCGAAGGAGCGATTCCTGAGCAAAGGATAGGACCTGAACGGGAATTTTATCAAAAACTGGTTTTAGAAGAACTTTCTCTTGCCGTTGAAGAACTTCCTGCCGAGCAAAAATCGGTTTTTATCGCAAATGTTTTAGAAGGAAAAACTTTTCGAAAAATCTCCGAGGAAACCGGCGTCCCGGAAGGAACGCTTTCGGCCAGAAAGGCATACGCAAAGGAATTTCTATCCAAACGGTTGAAAGCGCTAAAGTCACTTTTCCTCGAAGAATTTTAATAAGGAAAAAATTATGAACCATTCATGTTCGCGAAGATCTAGAACTGGCAGAATTTTTGCTTGGATACTTTTTATCCCGCTATTCTTTTTTGCCGCTGCAGCCGTCGTTTGGCAATTATGGAACTGGCTTTTACCCGATCTATTTGCCTGGAAACAGATTACCTATTGGCAAGCTTTAGGAATATTCGTTTTATCTCATTTACTTTTTAAAGGCGGGCATGGCCTCGGAGGCGGTCGCCACAAACGGTATTGGAAGCGTCGGATGAAACGTAGAATGCAACAGTCTATGGATAACCAATCTAGAACGACTAGAGGGGAATGAAATGAAGGAGCTGCGGATGGGTTTTTCGAAATTCCTTCCGTGGCTCCCGACCGATACTCGATCGAATATCTTCGTTCAATTTTGCGCAGCGTAAGAAAAATATGAAGCGGCAATCGTATGCTCCTTTGCAGCGTTCGAGACCCGGCCGATTGATCGGTTGGAAAAAGAACGATTCTTCATTGCAGGACGAATGAAAATCGTTTTTCACGGTCTCAATAAAGCGTACGTCGTTCGTCGGGAAGAGTGCCGTGTCTGAAGTCTTTCAGTGGCGGCCTGCCTGGAAAAGGCGGTTCGTCTCGTCCAGCTTTGCGGATAGAGATTGCCAAAAAAGGGAAACTCAAAAAATGTACCCATACCGCCATGGACACGGAATTATTGAGCCTGTTCTGGATCGAAAAGATCAAGCTCAGCCAATATACAATCCAAATCGTCAAGAATCTGAGCGACGTTCAGCTTGACCACCCGGACACATTGGGTGAAACCGTCCGTCGCTACCTAAATTCGATGGTGGCGTCCGATTTTCTCTTCCGATTATCCCTTCCAGTCTCTATCGGAATCAGTTCGATTCTTCCTATTCCTCGCCAACAAGAGTCTGAAATTGAAAAGGATTTGGTAAGAGTCAGGGATTTATTCGGTTCTCCACCCTTGCCGCCCGGATTAAAAGATATTATTGTCACTTCCGCAGAAGGTCTATATTTCGATGAATGCAATCCGAGTCTCCAGTCGGTTTTTGAGCGTTGGAAAAGGATCCTTATGAGGCTGGAAAAAACCATTCATAATGTGTCTCAAAAAGATTCCTTGAAGTATCGATATTTCTCGGTCCTTGGGATCGTTTCGTTGCCTGTCGCTATTAATTATTTCGGGACTCAGAACCTATATTATCTGAGAAACGGAATCTTAAAAATTAAAGAGAATCCTTCTTTCCCCAAGTCCTAAGGACGGAGAGAATGGACACCAAGCCTAAACTGTAATTTATCTACACAATACAAGGAGAACCCAATGGCTAAGATCAAGGTGAAAACTCCCTTAGTGGAGCTGGACGGGGACGAGATGACCCGCATCATCTGGAAAGAGATCAAGGATCGTTTCATTCATCCCTATCTCGACATCGAACTGGACTATTACGACTTAGGTGTCGAATACAGGGACAAAACAGAAGACAAGGTTACCGTTGATTCAGCCAATGCCATTCTTAAATACGGGGTGGGCGTAAAGTGCGCAACCATCACACCCAACCAAGATCGCGTAAAAGAATACAATTTAAAGAAAGAATGGAAATCTCCGAACGGGACTATTCGTTCCATTTTAGACGGGACCGTTTTTCGGAAACCGATCATCGTCAATAATATCCCTTCCGCAATCAGATCCTGGAAGAAACCCATCGTAGTCGGCAGGCATGCGTTCGGAGATTTATACAAAGACACCGAACTTTATATTCCCGAGGCGGGAAAAGTAGAGATAGTCTTTACTACCAAAGACGGTAAGGAAAAAGAAAGAGTTCTTATCAATGATTTCGACGGTCCCGGCGTCATTATGGGACAATTCAATTTGGATAAGTCTATCGAGAGTTTTGCACAGGCTTGCTTCAATTACGCGATTTCCGAAAAAATCAATATATGGTTTGCGACCAAGGATACCATTTCCAAGAAATATCACGCTAGGTTTAGAACGATCTTCGACCAAGTATCTCACAAGAGAGCGGACGAACTCAAAAAAGCCGGAATCGAATATTCTTATTTCCTAATCGATGATGCGGTCGCTCAAATCGTTAAAAACGAAGGGGGAATGCTCTGGGCGTTAATGAACTATGACGGCGACGTAATGTCGGATATGGTCGCATCCGGTTTCGGATCACTAGGCTTAATGACTTCAGTGCTAGTGTCTCCCGACGGAAAATTCGAGTATGAAGCCGCTCATGGAACTGTGACTCGCCACTACCGCAAATACCAAAAAGGTGAGAGTACTTCCACAAATTCGGTCGCGTCTATTTTTGCCTGGACCGGAGCCCTTGAAAAAAGAGGAGAATTGGACGGCACTCCGGATGTAGTCAATTTTGCGAGAAAATTGGAGAAGGCGGTGATCGACACTATAGAAGGCGGAGAAATGACGAAAGATCTTACCCTCTTAGCGACGAGTCCGAATCCGAAAGAATTGGATACCTTCAAGTTCATGGAGGCGATCCAAAAACGCCTTTAGGAATTTTTGGGATCGTTTTTCCCGTGAAACTTAAAAGAAATATCAGAAGGAGTCTGTACGGACTCCTTCTTTTTTTGCTAGTAGTCGGATCTTTGCCTGCTCAAAAAATTCAGCTTCCAAAAGAACCCACATCACCTACAGAACCCGGTCTCGATGTCCGAGGAGAATCAAAAGGAAATCCCGCCACTTCGAACCCCGCCGAAGGACCGAAGGTCAAAGGCTACTTTTGCGACGGGAGGACGATTGTCGGAACTTGGAAGTCGGCGCCGAAGGAATTCGCATTTAAACATAAACGGGAGAACGTAGTTTATTCAAAAACTTTGAAATACGACGATGTTTCTCGGATTCTGATCAAAAGCTGGAAACTTTTACCCGGAAAACCGAACGCTCAGGGCACGCCATTTAGGGTCGAGCCTTGGGAAGTTCAATATAGAACGAAGGGAAACGAAATCTTCGAACGAACCGGCGACTTAAAAAAGGAGTTCTCGGAAATCAAAATCGAAAACGAGTTAGGGGAAGCAACTCTGTACTTCTATTGGATGGATTTGCAATACGAAGATAAAAACTGGTATTCGAAGCTTCCGAAGCTGGAAGGGGATATTCGCAAGGAATGTTTTCCGGATGTGTTAGTGGGATTAGAATTCCTTACTTCTTAACTATGGTTTATAAATTTTATTATTTGATCAGGATCGTACGGTTTCATAAGAATCTTAACCCCTCAAGGTATTTTTGTCATAGCGAGTTCCGCTTCGTTAGAAGCCGTTATGATCCCCAGTCTTAACTCCGAGAGTCCCGGAATCCCTCGTATTTTTTTGCAGAGCTCGTCCCCGTCCATATTAGGCATATACATGTCGGTTAAAAGAACTCCGTATTGATGCGGGTTTTCGGAAAGTAAACGGAGGGCATGTTCTCCCGAAATTGCCGTCTGTACTTTAATACCGCGGGCTTCCAATAATCTTCTAAAAAGAACTAAATTTAATTCCGAATCGTCAACCAATAAGGAGATTTTTAGATCGGACTCTTTCGGAAATTTAATTTGCTTAACCGTGTTTTGCCGTTCTAACTTTAGATCTTTCAAAATGACGGCGAGTGTTTCCTTGAAGGAAATTAAATCCGAGTTTTTTTCTAAAAATCCGTTGGCGCCGACGTCATGCGCCTTAATTCGGTTCGCATCATTATATTCGGAGGTAACGAAGAGAATTCGAGCATTGAACGATGCGAACGGCTTTTCGTTTATTCTTTCCGTTCGGATTTTTTTACAGAGATCAAAACCGGTTCCGTCCTGGAAATGTACTCCTAAAGTGATAAGGTCAAATTTTTCTGAATATGCGATTTTGGCTGATTCGTCAAGGCTCGAGGTCTCCACGACTTGAAAGTCAGGATCCGCAAATTCGGATACGATTACTTTTCGAGCGACTCTTCCGGAATCGACTACCATGATTTTGAATTTGATCGTTTCCACGTCGTATTAAAGGGAAAGAAATTTCCTCCCGTATATATGATGGACGATTGAAATTCGGGTTCTTCAAGAAAAAAGGTCTAAGCGCTCACGAAAAGTCAGCTGTGAATAAGGCGAAATGGCATTAAAAGAATACTCTTTACTTTAGAATCTCTTTATAAGATCGGATCGCATCCAATATGCCTTCGTATATCGATTCAGGCCCTGTATAAGAAACGCCTTCTAAATCCTGCCAAATTGGTCCTTTTGAGATTTCTTCCCCCAAATTTAGATAGAAAATCGGCTGTCCTTTTCTTCCCCAAGGATCTTCTACAGGGAGTAAAGTTAAGGAGCCGAATCCGGAAAAAATAAGTCGATATTCGTCGGATCGATAGGAGAACTTATAAGATTTAGGCCAATCGCTTTCGCTCGTTTCTTTCCAAATGAAATATGGGGAAAGTTCCCGAACGGTCGCTAGTGTGGAATTTTTCCTGAATGTCATAGGATCGCTGGATTCGATTTTCAATTCGAGTTTAGCTCGATTCCAAATTTCGTCGAGTAGCTCGAGAGGTGTTTCTGAGAATTTCTTTCCTTGCTTGGCGAGTTCTTCTTCGATGAAGTTGATCCTATTCTTAAATTTCAAATTCGTTCGGGTAAGGGCCGACTCGGAAGATATGCCGAGCTTTCTCGCAAGATTGACGATGCTAAAGAAAAAGTCTCCTAATTCGTCTTCAATCCGAACTTGATTGGCCGAAATTTCCGGCGTCGCTTTGATCTCCGTGAGAAACTCGTCGAGTTCCTCGCGTAGTTTTTCTTCTACTCCTTTTAGATCAGGCCAATCAAAGCCGGCCTTGGCCGCTTTCTTCTGGAGTTTTTCCGCTTTTAGCAAGGAAGGAAACGTGTCCGGTACACCGCTGAGAACGGATGATTTCTTATCGAATACGTTATTTCCGTTTTTTCCTCTCGATTGCTTTTCTTTTTCCTTTAAGCTGTCCCAATTTGCGACGACCTCATCGGCAGACTTGAATCTAGAATTTTCAGGATCGAAAACATGCGGATGTCTTAAAACGAGTTTTTCGGAAACATCGTTTGCAACGTCTTCCAAGGTAAAGGCTCCTCTCTCTGAAGCGATTTGCGCATGGAGAACGATTTGGAATAGGAGATCTCCCAATTCTTCCTTTACGTGCTCGTCATTCTCGCTAAGAAGCGCGTCTACAACCTCGTGAGATTCTTCTAAAATGTAAGGCACTAAAGTGAGATGAGTTTGTTCTCGGTCCCAGGGACATCCGTCCGGACTTCTAAGTCTTGCCGTTATGTCGCGGAGATACGCGACAGCATTCGGAAAATCATTCGGATTCGGGGCTTTCATACTAGTCAAGCTTCGATAGTTTATTGGAATTCCTACCCTTTTTCCCGATAGAAAAACATTCTTGAATTGGTTGACGGGGCAGTTTCCGGGTTCACTCTATCCTAAAATCCCGGAAACTATCATGACTCAATCCAGAAATATCGTCGCTGTTGTTCTTCTTACTTTAGCGGTAGTGAGCCGCTTTCTCCCGCATTTACCGAATTTTACTCCTATTTTAGCAATCTCACTTTTTGGGGGAGTATATTTCACGAATCGTTGGGTGGCTCTTCTCTTACCGTTAGGAATTATGTTGGTTAGCGATGCAGTGATCGGCTTTCACTCATTAGTACCTGTGGTTTATGGAATGTTTATTCTTTTCGCTATCGCGGGCCGTCAGCTTCGCGAAAATTTAACGATCGGAAGATTAGCGATCACCGGCTTAGGCGGATCCTTTTCATTCTTTATAGTTACCAATTTTTTCGTATGGCTAACGTCCGGAATGTATCCCGCAGGTTTTTCCGGGCTCGTCGAATGCTATGTTGCGGCGATCCCTTTTTTCCAGAATTCGTTATTGGGTGATTTGGTTTATATACCGGCGCTATTCGGCTCGTTTTATTTAATGGAACGATCCGGAGTTGTTCCCGCTGAACAAGCCGCTTAGATCCAAGATGATCTACTTCGGATTGGAAAGCCTCCGTTTTCGGAGGCTTTTTTATTTCTTTAAAGAAGCAGAGAGGCTCCGAAATAAAATCCGTAGAATTTATCATGTACGTCCTTTTGTAAGGCTTGCATCGAAGACGTTTGATCCAATGTTTTGGAAACTTGATTTAGGAACAATCCGTCACCTGGAGCGCCTGGAAAAACCGATGCGTTATAATTATAACCGCTGACTCGGGATGTCATTTCGGTATACTGAAATCCTAAAGTAAATTTTAACCATCTTGTTCTTAGTAAGGAAATTCCCGCATCGATTTCATATCCCGTCCTTGAGAGTAGATTATCTTTTACGTTACCCGTCGGTCCTGTCGTAAGTAGATATGGATTCCCTCCGATTCCGCTGATCGTTCCTTGGCTATTCCGATCATAATGACCCAATGTCCTAAAATAATCGAATCGGGCATGAATGATCACGTTTGTCGCTAGATTTTTGAAAATTCGGAAACCTGCTTGGGGTCCAAGGCCGGTCGCTTTTTCCGACATAGAGCCGAATCCGTAATTTCCAGGTATATTTCCGTACTCCTTAGAATAAATGTCAACGTTCCGAACTCCGATGGAAGGACCGATTCTCGCGCCGGTCCCCGTTGGAAAATACCAGGCCAGATTTAAAGAGTAGTCCTGGCGTTTGTATTCGACCGAATGAAATTGAACGCCGGGCAAATTGGAAGACGAATGCACTCCATCGAATGTCGTATAAGAAGGCTTCATTCTTACATCTAGATAGTTCACTTCAATTCCAAAGGTTCGATTTTTATTTAGATAAGAAAGTCGAATCGGGTATGCGGTTCTAGTATTTCCCTGCGGGTTGGAGTAAAGAGTCATATTATTATTTAATAGATTCGGATTCGCTCCCAACCCGTTGGCCGCATTCAATGCCGTTTGGTATATTCCGGAATAATTGAGTAGTGCGTTCGTCGTGTTCGCGCCTATATTCTTATTTCGGGCAAGACTTTCCGATTCCCAGGTCGATTGCATTGCGACGGATTGTAATTCGAACGTCGCGGCATCGAACGGCTTGGTTAATTCACGATCCTGAATTGCGTTTCTGGCATCAACAGCTTGCCTACGTTTGTCCACCGCGAGCTGCGCTAACTTTCTTCTTTCTACAGGATTTTGAGAACGACCGGCCTGGTATTCCAGTTCATCCGCTTCCCGTTCTAACGCGTCAGGATCCGGAATTTTATCGTTAGAACCTTGAGCGTAAATAGGAACAAATATAAATATCTCAAGTACCATAAGGAAAACGAGAATAGTTCTTAGGATTGGTTTCAAGAATATGCCTCTTAGGTTTCGGTAATCGGGAAGCGTAAGTTTCTTAGACGAGGAACTCCAATCCTTTTTTGGGTTTGGAAATTAAAAAAAGAAGGATATATCTTCGTAAAGGAAAAGTGTTGGGAGAGAGCAGCATGAACTTTTCCTCGAATCGAATCAAAATCTTTGCGGGCTTATTATCCCTCTTTACGGCCGGATTTTTAGGCGTAATGAAATTTTGGGTGGGTTTTTCGCAGGACTCGCTCGCGGTACTTGCATCCGCATTGGATTCGGGATTAGACTTTCTTACGTCCTCGGTAAATCTTTACGCCTTGTATCAAGCGGCTAGGCCGGCTGATTCGGATCATAGATACGGTTACGGAAAAGCAGAGGCGATTGCGGGTCTATTTCAAAGTCTTTTAGTCGCTGCTTCGGGCGGTTGGATTCTCTTCCATGCGGCAGAACACGTCTTGCATCCTAGGTCGGAAATTCCGGAAATTTCTTCTTTCTACGTTATGTTTGTTTCTCTTACGTTAACCGGTGCATTGGTTCTTTTTCAAAGATCCGTGGTCCGCAAAACGGGATCACTTTTAGTCGCGGCGGACAGCTTGCATTATGTTTCGGATTTATTAGGAAATCTATTGGTACTATTCTCCGTTGCAGTAGCTATGAATACGGGCTGGGGTTGGGTAGATCCTCTGGCGGGCGCTCTTGTCTCCTTGTATCTGCTCAAGGGAGCTTGGAGTATTTTTCGGAATAGTACGGATATTTTAATGGATCGTGATCTTTCCCATGAATATAGGGATTCGATTTTACGGGTTGTGGAAAGCAGAGCTCCTCAAGTTCTTGGATACCATGATCTGAGAACTCGCTCCGCGGGGGAGCGTCGATTCTTGGAATTCCATTTGGAAATGCCTAAGAATTTAACGCTAGAGGACAGTCACAAAATTCTGGATTCGATTTTAGACGAGTTAAAGGAGGAATTCCCGTATACGGAAGTTCTTATTCATCCTGATCCCGTCGAAGTGAACCAAAGCGGTCGGACCTTACTGGATAAGGAGGCGCCTCGCTTTTATTAATCCGGTTGCCAGCTTTTGCAGAATATAAATTCTGTCAGGGTAATGAAGCCTGCCATTTGTGTTTTTTGCGGATCTAGACCCGGCACAGATCCGAAATATCTACAAGCTGCGGAGTTTGTCGGTCACCTACTCGTTTCGGAAGGACTTGATTTGGTGTATGGCGGCGCGACCTCGGGCTTAATGGGAACCGTGGCCGATTCGGTTTTAGAGAAAGGGGGAAAAGTCATCGGTGTTCTTCCGGAATTTCTTTCCAGCAAAGAAATCGCTCATAAGAAAATAACGGAATTGATTTTAGTGCCGACTATGCATGAGCGTAAATTGCTAATGTACGAAAAGTCTGTCGCCTTTATTGCACTACCGGGCGGAATCGGCACGCTAGAAGAGCTTGTGGAAGTAACGTCTTGGAATCAACTAGGTGTCTTATCCAAACCTCTCGGTCTTCTGGACGTGAACGGCTTTTTTCAACCTTTATTAAAACAGCTAGATCATATGGTTTTAGAAGGTTTTTTAGATTCTGAAACAAGAGACGGAATCGAGATCCATTCGGACCCCGACGTATTATTGGAAAGAATTTTGAAAAGAATCCGTCTGCTTTAAGATTCTCCTTCCTCAGGTTCGAGGAATTGCTTAAACACTTGATGCAGCATCGGGCTTTCGGATTTTTCTACGATAGCCAAAGGAGAATTTCCTTCTTTATCCTTGGAATAGGGGGATGCGCCGTTTTTTACAAGCAAGTCCGCTAAGTCCGCTTTTTCGGCTTGAACAGCCAATAATAACGGGGTTCTTCCTTGAGCGTCTCGAATTTCGGCTTCGTATCCATTGCTCAAAATACGTTCGACGATATCCGTTCTGCCTTCCGCCGCCGCTTTAAAGAATAAATTGACGGTCGCGGTATCGATCGTTTTGAGCGTATGATTAAATTTCATTCGATCGGCTTCTTCTTTGGCCGATTTTCCGCTTAAATTTCTAGCAAGAGGATCTGCGCCCCAACGCAGAAGTCTATCCAAACATTCTACGCTATCATACAAGGCGGAAAGTAACAGGGGAGTATTTCCATCCTGATCCCTGTTTTCGAGTAAGGAAAGAACCTCTTGGTTTTCGGAAAATAAATCTAGTATTTCAAAATCATTATGCAGGGCGGTTAAGTGAAGAATTGTCCGACCTTCGGAATTTTTTTTCTTGGGATCGGCGTTTTTATTTAGAAGGTATTCCGCGATTTCATAATTTCCAAGATCTACCGCTAGCAAAAGCGGCGAGTAACCCTCGCCGTTCCTGCCTTCGATATCCGGCACTGAGTCGGGAATTTCAAAAAGCAACTCGACTAATTCCAATCTACCGGAGCTTACCGCCTTGCTTAGCGGAGTATTACCGTCCATATCTCGGAGTTCCGGATCCGCTCCATATTCCAGTATCAGTCTGGCTAAATCCAATTGGTTGGATTCCAATGCAAGCAATAGAGCGGTCTCGCCACGCGAGCTGGTCTCATTCGGATCGGATCCGTATTCCAACAAAAGTTTGGTGGCTTCTTGGTTATCTTCCTTAATAGCCCAGTATAAGAGACCGCATCCGTAGGAATCTCTTAGTTCGGGGAATTCTTCGGCATAGCCGTCCCTGGCGGTCGCCTCCTCTAAAAGCGCGCGGAGGGTTCCGTTATTTCCCGTTTTCACGGCCCGAAAAAGATCGTTCCAATCCACGCCCAATTCTCCAGGAGGTAATACAATCCCATCGTCGTAACAAAAGAAAGCGGTATTCCGATTCCGACTAAGGAAACAGCCAATCTTGGTTTAAGTCCCCATTCGGCAGCAAGAAGACTTCCGGTTATCATTGGGGCCATACCGGCTTCCAAAATAAGGATTTTGAAATCCCGCAAATAGGTAGGCTGCGCTTGACGGAAAGTAGGATCAGTGAAGAAATAATAGCTACCAAAGCAAAACCATACCATAAACGGACCCAATAAGAGTTTATAAACGAGACCCCAAACTAGAGGAGCCGATAACGCTCCCGAAGAATTTTCGGCATCCGCGAGGTTATAATTAACCTTCCCAACTCGCGGAAGCTGATAACCGACCGAAAAAAGGGCCAAAGGGGTGAGCGTATCTCCGATTCGCGAGATTGCCTGTTCTAACGGCGCCGGAAGGGCCAAGGGTCGGCTGGCTAACGCCACTAGTAATCCCCAAAATGGCGGGAAGGAAAACAGCCTTTTTAGAAGATTTACCGATTCCGATTCTTTCTTCAGACTTAGCATAGCCTTAGTCCCGAGGTAAGTGCCCGGAAGAGAAAGGGCTAGAAATGTTCCCAATTGATTGATCACTACCGCTGTAGGAATTCCTTCTTTTCCGTAATACGCTTCGACTAACGGTATTCCTAAGAAAGAGGTATTTCCCAACCCTGCGGAGAGGTAGAGACAGGTCTTTGTAGCATCATCCCAGCCGAATCTTTTTCCCAAGAGGGAAAAGAAGAATATAGAAGTTCCGAACAGAAACCATGGCATCGCGGAGAGAATCAAAAAGTTTCCATCCAAGACAGCGTGGCGCAAAGGGACGAATTCCAAACATGGAAGCGAGATCGTAATGATAAAAGCGTTTAAAGATTTATGCGCGTCTGTCGGAAATTTTCCCCAATGACGTATTATGATACCGGCTAAAAAACAAACTCCTATAATGATGAAATTGGACATCGAGGGTTCCTTGTAACAGATAGGAGCCTATTCGGTCAAGGAAGGATTTGAAAGGTCTTAGTTCCAATATCGATTTCGTTCATTCGAATTTGAATGGAATATTTTCCCTTTATCGTTTGGGGAGGAAATTCCCAAGAAACGGAAGTCACACCAGCAGGTATCTTATCGCTGAACGATAAAGTAGGCTTTCTTTGTCCGGAGACGAAAAGTTCCGCTTCGAATACGTAGGGTCCGTTTTTATAAATGGGCATCGTTACATAGAATTTCCTTTTAAGCGAAACTCTATCTGCGCAGGAAGAATTTACTTCAGCAGTCGGGGCAATTTCACTAAAGCATAACTTATCCAAATCGGTGATCGGAAAACCCGGAAACTTCGGTTCGGTCATTTGCCAGTAAGCGTTTTCTTCCGTAAGATATTCGGCTTCTCCCGATTCGGTTTTAAATAAAGTCGGAAAAGTTTTTTTACGTCGATTTTCTTCCGGACGATATACTTCGAAATGCAAGTGAGGGCCGCTTGAATATCCCGTATTTCCCGAGAAGCCGATTTTTGAACCTGCCACCACTCTATCACCGGGCTTTACAAGTACTCCCTCTTTTTTTAAATGTCCGTAAATAGCAACAGTTCCGTCCGAGTGAGCGATGATAATCCGGTTGGCTTTGTCGATTAGAGTCGGATCAATTTTACCGACTGAAAATCGATCTTCCGTTTCGACAATAGTTCCGTCCCTTGCCGCTAAAACCGTCGTTCCTTCCGGCATGTAAAAGTCCAGAGAATACATGGCATCTCCGCGATGTTCATTTCCGGAATTGTATCCGACGGATATCCAGGATTTTCCTTCATACGGTAAATGATATACGTATGAATCGTCGTGAACCGCATTCAGTTTTCCGAAATAAGAAACGAAATCCACTCTAGGAGTTATCGGTTGAGTCGGGTCGATTTTAATTAGATCGATCGCTTTTTTCCGTTCCGATCCGTGGAGTACGATCGAAACGGGAGTTTTTGGGTCTGTGGAAACGTTCGATCCTGAAACCGCTAGATAGATCGTAAAAAACGCATCGGGTGGAAGTGTCTTCGCCTGAAGAAAAATCGAACCGTCAAAAATGCCGGGTTCAACCGTGTAACACACGTTTTTAGAATCGCAATATTCGCTCGGCTCGCCGATTAACGGAGACCGTAAGAATAAGGAAAATAATAGAATTGGCAGAATTCCGTTTCGCATAAGAGCCCGAAAAAGTTAGACTAACGGACACGACACTATTATACGAAGATTAATATTAAAACTCCAATCATAAATATTCGAATTTAAAGCGATTGGTGCATCATTCCGCCATCCGCATAAAATTCGTCTGACTCGGTTTTTTGGTTGGATTTATCCTAGCATCACGTTTTATGAAAATCTGGTTTTTATATCGGTTGGTAACCTTTCCGAATAATATTTTTCCATTCCGAAGGATAATCTTAATTAAACCGACTTGCCGCCGGTTTCTTCGTTACGTTTTTTCATGCGCCGATTTTTGCAGTTTGGCATCGTTAGCTTTAGCTAGGTGGCATGCTCACTGAAGAAACATGTGAGTAATATAACGGCGACTACGTTTCTCTTCTCTTTGTAAATTAACGCAAAAAGAGAATCAAATACTTGGGTATTCCGTGATAGATTCGAAATAGTTTTCGTTCCAAAGATAAAACGAAAAAAGGGAAGCCCGCTGCCGGAATTGAACCGGCGACCTTTTCATTACGAGGGAAATGCTCTACCCCTGAGCTAAGCGGGCATAATGGCGCGAAAAAACAATAGAATTTTCCGGTAGTCCGGATTTGGTCGAGAGAAAACGGTTTTACTCCGATTCTCGATCTTTTCGAGAGCTACGGAATTCCTTTACCATCATAGCGGTAATGCTGTCAAGAGGTTTCACTTGCTCTTTGAGTTCCGCGGTCTCGTGCCGGGAGGAAAAGCTAAAGCAGGAATTTCGAACTCCTTTATCTTTCATCCACCAATGCCTTCCGATTTCCCGCCTGCTTTTTGCATCAAGAGTGCCGGCATACATACGATACTCATCCAGCTCAGGAGGAAAATTGCGCTCCTTTAAGAAGAAGGCGTAGGCGGAAGAAAAACTTTGCGCCGCGTTCTGTAATAACTCGTTTATATGCAGGCAGCCTGCGGTTTTATCTTCCGGAAATTTGCGCATGATTTTACTGTAAGACATTTCTTCACCGATAAGATACGAATAAGTCTTGATCGCATGCGGACATGTTTCGTAAGGAACTCGATCCTCTTCTACGTCAAGATCGATAATCTTCATATTCGTTAAATTAATCAACATATACAGAGTCATGTCGTGATAGGAGTCTCGTTGGCTGGCCTCGATTAAGCAGGAGGGGGGACTTTCCTCGGGAAACCAGTAGTACCTACTTTCATATCTTCTCTGGAAGCCGCAATCTTTGAATCTGATTTTTTGTTTGAGTTGCGAAAGTGCCATTCTTCCCCCTAATTCAGTTTTTTTAAGACGTTCAAACCCAGAAAGGATTTTACTTTGCTTTTTTAGGAATCTTTCTTATTATTTTCCCTACCGCTGAAAGGCATTTTGAATATGAGTTCGTTTTTCAAAGATAAGGTTTTTCTCGTTACTGGTGCAAGTTCCGGTATTGGGAGATCGATTGCTAAAGAACTTTCAAATGCGGGAGCGGTCGTGGGTGTCATTGCGCGGCGTAAAGATGCTTTGAAAGAATTAAAAACTTCTCTTCCGAATTCCGATCAAATGATTATTCTTCCCGCAGACGTAACCTCGGAGACCGAACTGAAAAAAGCCGTGGAAGAATTTCGCAAAAGAGTGAAGCGTATAGACGGGTTCGTTCACAATGCGGGAGTTTCGATGCGCGCTTTGGCGTCCGAGGCGGATTTTAAGGTCTTTCGAAACCTAATCGAAACGAACTATTATCCGTTGGTATTACTGTATAAACTTTTGGAAAACGATCTTCGACAAACCGACGGTCATGTCGTTGCAGTCTCTTCCATCCAAGGTAAATTCGCGACACAATATCGTTCCGGTTATGCCGCGAGCAAGCATGCAATCCAAGCTTTCATGGATAGTATCCGGTTGGAAAATGCGGAATCGGGCGTGCATGTGTTAACGGTCTCGCCGGGGTTTGTTAAGACGGATATTTCCGTGAAAGCTCTGTCCGCCGACGGTTCTCCTCACGGCATCATGGATGAAGGGCAAAAAAGAGGGATGGAACCGGATGCGGTTGCGAAAATCGTTTTGAAGGGAATTGAAGCAAGAAAGAGGGATATATTCCCCGCCGGTTTTAAAGAAAAGTTCGGCCTATTTTTGAGTCGCTTCGCTCCCAAAACGCTGGATAAGCTTCTCTTAAAAAGTCGAGTGACTTGAATCGTATTTCTTACGGAAATTAACTTTTATTGATATCGGAAGAAGTATTATTTCTTCAACTCCATGATTAAGCGAATTCCCGCTTTTCGGTCCGTGGAAAGATTCGGAATCCCTCCAAAATCTCTCGAATAAGATTTTGCTTCTTCCTTATCCGAACTGAAGGAACCGCCTCGAATAACTCTCAGATGTTTACCGAATTTTACGGACGAAAGTCTGTGGGCTTTATAGGGAAGATAAGGGGAACTAGTCCATTCAGGAGCATTACCGCACATTCCCAAGGCTCCGAAAGGACTTTCTCCTTTTGTAGATAGCTCGAACACGGAAACGGTTTCCTTTTTGCCGCTTTCTTTCGTATTGCAAAGTACCGGGTCGTATTCGTTACCGAATGGATAATCTCGGGGGTTAGAAACGAATTCGTAACTCTCGTCCTTAAGCAGTCTCCAGGAAATTCCCGTTCCCCTTGCCGCTTTTTCCCATTGAAATTCGCTTGGGACCCTCTTACCGGTCCATTTTGCATAAAGCTCCGCTTCTCTGTAAGTAAGATTCACTACAGGGTGATAGTCTTTTCCTTTCGGATAAAAACCGTTTTCCCAATGCGGTGGAGGAGGCGTTCCTGTTTCCTTTAGGAATCTATAATATTCTTTGTTTGTGACTTCATGCTTGTCTATATAAAAGGAGGAAAGTTCCTCCAATGTATCTCGTCTGGGCGAATCGAAAAAAGGATTATAGCTGTCTTCCGAAGGTTCCGAACCCTGGCCAAAAAGGAAATATCCCATTTGTTCGTAAAGAGTCTTGCCGCCGGACTCGTATCCGGAACTTACGAGAACCATTTCTTTGCCGTCCTTAGGATGAAGGAGAATTTTTTTCGGTCTATTTCTGACGACATCGGTTGCATCGAAAGCCGCGGGATCTTGATAAAATTTTTCCTCTCCATAGTGCCCTACTAAAATCCCGGCGGCAACGAGCCGCTCGGGGTTTCCTGGAAGCAACGAAAAGGATCCTCTCATTTCGACGGATACCGGTTTTGTTTTGCGGCCAACTTTTTCGAATTCAATTTCTACATTCTCGATCGAGAAAGAGCCGATTTCCTCGAGCTTCGGTTTTCGGAGCAATGGAAATCGCTTATACATATCTAGAACTGCGCGAATTTCCTCCTCTTCACGATCCGCAAAGAAAGAATTTCGTTCGATTCGAATCTTAACTTTGCCCTTGTTACGGTAAACTCCGAGTATCTCTCCGGTCCAAAGGATCGTTTTTCGAGTATCGAGAGTTTTTACGGTTTCACCGTCTTGTGAATTCCCTTGATACGGCAGGAATAAAATGCAGCAAAGCAGAGCCAATAGATGACGGCTTTTGACAGGTATAACGGAGAAATTTCGCAGCTTCGTTCCGGAAAACATTCTGATAATCCCTTAATATTAATAATCGGCAATTTTTCATCTTGGGACAAATGTATTTTAAATTTGAATCAGGCGAAGATTGAGTTTCCCGCTTTTCGGAGGGCATGAATGAGTTCCTCGAAAACGATTGGTTTTGAAACATAATCGTTCATGCCGGCTCGCAGGCAGATTTCTCGGTCTCCTTGCATTGCAGCCGCCGTCATTGCGATAATGTACGGCTGTTCGTTCTGCGGCCAGGTATTTCGAATTACCTGAGTCGCTTGGATGCCGTCCATTTCCGGCATGTGTACATCCATTAAAATCACGTCGAATTTTCTTTCACGAAGCCGATTTAAAACCTGTTTTCCATTGATCGCAACTTCCGGATTATAACCGAGTTTTTGCATTATTCGCTTAGCTAGAGACAGGTTAATTTCGTTGTCTTCCGCTATCAAGACTTCGAACGGATAAGTTGATTGTAGTAAATCCTTTTGCTTTTCCAAGTAAGAGGCGGATCGATTCGCTTTTCCTTTTCCGGTTCCAGTGACCAGAATTTCCGTCACGATTTGTTCGAGCTCTTTCTTCTTAACGGGCTTATTCAATTGTCCTAGAAAAAGTTGGTCCGCGATTTCCCTTTCCTTCATATCCAATACTGAAGAAGAAAGCAAGATCAACGGAAAGAGGAAATTCTTACGTCTTAATTCTTGTGCGATCTGAACTCCGTTACTTCCGGAAAGATTGTAATCGAGTATTCCTAGCTCGGGCAGAATTCCCAATTCAAGTAAGGATAACGCTTCTTCTTTCGAAGAAGAGGAAAAGGTCATAAGCCCCAATGTTTGAAGCTGATGAGAAAGAATCCGAAGGTTTGTCGCATTATCGTCGATTAATAGAATTTTGCGATTTTCTAATCCGGGAAAATTTATATTTGCCGTAACCTGTTTTTTTTGTTCGACGCTTTCCGCTTGTATTTCGAATGAAAAAGTAGTTCCTTTATTAATTTCACTCTCCAGCCAAATCCGTCCACCCATCATCTTAATTAAACGATACGATATGGATAAACCTAATCCGGTTCCTCCGTATTTTCTAGTCGAGCTCGTATCCGCTTGGTAGAAGGGATTGAAAAGTTGCTTTTGTTTCTCTTTTGGGATTCCTATTCCCGAATCGCGAACGGAAAAGCGAATAGTATAGAAGGATTTATCTTTCTTAGAAACTTCTGCGGATAAAAAAACCTCCCCTTTTTCAGTGAACTTCAACGAATTTCCGAATAAGTTGATCAATACTTGTCTAAGCCTAAGCTTATCTCCGATTATCATTTCGGGGACGTTCGGATCTATATGACATATCAAATCGATCCCTTTTTCCGCTGCGCTTGATCTAAAAAGATCCAACGTTTCCTCCGCAGTTTCAAGAATCGAAAATTCTTTCGATTCCAAACTCAGGGTGCCGGATTCGATCTTCGAATAATCTAAAATATCATTGATGATGCTTAAAAGGCTTTCTCCGCTTTTTTGAATGATCTCAGCGTATTCTCTCTGATCTCCCGCAAGATCGGAATCCAATAGGAGTTCGGTCATTCCGATTACTCCGTTCATCGGTGTTCTAATTTCATGACTCATCATCGCTAAAAAATCCGATTTTGCTTGGTTCGCTTTTTCAGCTTCTTCCTTGGCTCTTTTAAGATCGTCCTCGTAGTTCTTCCGAACGGTGATATCAGTGAAGAGAGCGCAGATAGCATAGACTTCGTTTTCAACGCCTAATAGAGGCAAATTAATGCAATGAAAAGTACGTATCGAATCTTGGGTAGGTAGATCCAATTCATATTCTACCGGCACCGATCCACTGATAGACGTTTCGAGCATTCTCGAAATGTACTTCGTTTTTTCGGGTCCGAAGAGAAGATTCAAATCCAGAAAACTTTCATAGGTCGGGTTGAGGAATTTTTTTGCAAAGACCTGATTGTGAAATAATATTCTCCCTTCCTTATCCAGCATTGCGAATGCCGAAGGAAGTCCGTCAAGTATGGAGAGAAGTCTAGTCTCACTTTGGATTAATCGATCGGTCATCTGCTTTTTTTCACCGATGTCTTTACGAATCGTTTGAATGCTCAATAAGATGACTGATAAGGTTCCTAAAAGCAGAATAGAAATAACGATGAAAGTCATTCGAATCTGCGATTGTCTTTTTGCGCGTCTCTCTTCAAGAAGGAGCAATTCTTCGCCGCGCATCTGAGAAAGAATTTTTTCCACTTGTGTGATTCCGCGTTCTTGCGCGTTATAAACGGTTTTGATTTGGGCTTTTAAATTCTGGATTTCCACGAAAAGGCCGCCCATTTGGACGACCTGCAGTTGGTTATCGTGGATGAGGTCTTGCAAAAGCTTTGCTTCGGTTTCAAGATCCGCGACGATGTTTAAAAGCTCTTTCTGACTTTTGGGGCGAAGGTGGGGAGATGAGAGACGCAAATCCCTCGAGAGAGATTTAACATAATCGATCTTACTGATGACTTCGTATGTATGATGGATCCAGTTTCCGGTTTTTTCCAGTTCTCTGACGGTCCAAAATGATAGCAAAAATCCCGCGAGCATGAGTCCCGCAAGTAAGGTAAAAGCCAAACGAACTTTCCCTTCCAACAGCATGTGATTTTTTTTTCTAAAAAGGAGCATTAAAACCAGCAATTCATACTCCCATTGTGTCACTATAGCGAGCAATAGGGGGATTGACTTTTTTACATTATAGTTAGGGGTATCTCAACCTTTTTTTGGATAGGCTGATTCGTCGGGTCTTGACTTAGAATTCAAGTGAAACAGTTTGGTATTCCCGGCTAAACCTTTTTCTGCTACAATTAGGAAAGGTTAGGAAAACTGTTGTACGAACGGGCCGTCCGCTATAATATGAAATCCGTAATTCACGAAATCTATTTATCAGTTTCCGGAGAGGGCATATCTACGGGATTACCGACGATATTCGTGCGATTTGCAGGATGCTCCTTGCGATGCGGAATGACCGGTTCTAAAAAACTTTGGTGCGATACCGCATACGCACTGTCTCCAAATGCAGGACGGGAAATGAGCGTTGAAGAAGTGGTTTTCGAAATCCGAAGTCTTTCCGCTGTTTCCACTCAAGTACTTTTGACCGGTGGGGAACCTTTGGAGGCTGGGAACGGAAAGTTTTCTAAAATCCTAGCAAATCGATTGCGGGAAGAACGAAAATCTTCCGGGAATTTCCCGAGAGCAAGGGTGGAGACGAACGGAGCCGAATTGATTCAAGATCTGCCGGATATGGTTTTTACTTTAGATTATAAGCTCCCCGGATCCGGAATGGAAGATCGGATGCGGGTCGAAAACTTTGAAATCATTCGGGATAGAAATGATCCGTTGGATGAGATAAAATTCGTGGTTAGAGATCGGCAGGATTTTGAAAGAACCATCGATGTTGTGGATCGATTTCAATTGGAAGGAAACCTACTTGTGTCCCCCGTTTTTAAAGAGTTATCGCCCGAATTATTGGTGGAATGGATCAAGGAAATCGGTAAAAGCAATCTTCGTTTATCCTTGCAAACGCATAAATATATTTGGGGGGATAAGAGAGGGGTTTGAGTTTGGAGTCCACGCTACAGCTTAGCCTTGATTTTGATTCGGAATCACCTACCGGATACCGGGGCGACTCATGCTATCTTAGAAACGAGATCGATTTGGGAATCGGAAAGATAGAATCTTCCGAGGCGGGAAAATTATCCATTTTCTTTCCGAAGAAAGGAATTCGAAAATCGATTTCGGAAACTTCATCACAGCTACGGATTATCGGGGCCTATCCGACGCCGTTTTCCCAAGCGACGGGAACTCCCGAGCTTTTACATCTTTGTTTAACTGCCTTTGAATTAAAGCTTACTCATGCGTATGATAAGCTTTCCGCGCTTTCCAATTCTAGAACTAGATTACTTCCTCACCAAATCGAATCGACTTATATCGTTGTGAATTCTTTGAAGCCGCGCTTTATTCTGGCGGACGAAGTCGGTTTAGGTAAAACGATCGAGGCTGCGCTCGTTATGAAGGAGTTGATCTTTAGGCGCGGTTATAAACGGGTATTGATCGTAGCTCCTTCTCCATTATTAGTTCAGTGGCAACAGGAACTGAAGAATAAATTCAACGAAGATTTTGAAATCGTTAAAAGACGCAACTTTGTCGCTTCTGGAGAAAAAAATTGGAAGAATTTCAAGCATGTGATTACTTCCGTAGATTTTATTAAGAATCCCAAATATGCCGAAGAGATTTTAAAAACCAAGTGGGATATCGTAATTTTCGACGAGGCGCATAGACTGCGGCGAGATTATCATAAAGTCACCCGCGCTTACTTATTTGCCGAAAAAATAGCCCGCAAGTGTGAATGCTTACTTTTACTAACAGCGACTCCGTTTCGAGGAAAATTGGAAGAGCTGTACTATCTGATTCATCTTGTGGATTCCAATCTTTTAGGACCTTACAATACTTTCGTGAACGATTACGTATTGGGCAATAAGTCCGACTTAAAAGAAAAGATCTCTAAAGTTCTACTCAGAAGGAGAAAGGTCGAAGTCGGAGGTTTCACGAAGAGATTTGCAAAGACCGTTAAGATCGAACTTTCTCCTGCAGAAAGACAATTCTACGACGAAACGACCGAATACGTACGAAGAGAATATAATTTAGCGATGAGAACGCAAAACCGAGCCATCGGTTTTGTAATGATCGTCTTTCAAAAGCTGCTGGATTCCTCCGTTTTTGCGCTTCTCTCCGCACTTTCAAAACGAAAGTTCATGCTTGAGAACCGTTTGCATCATTTGAAATCGATCGAGAGCAAATTGGAGGAATGGGATTTTGACGAGACGGAAGGAGTTGAGGATTTCGTTTCCGATTTGGACGAATCCGCACCGAATGATCTAGCTAATCTCCGTCGCGAATTACTTTCGCTGAACCGTTTGATTCTTTTGGGGAAAAAAATCAAAGACGATCGAAAGACTCAAAAGCTAAAGGAAACGATCGCAAAGCTAAAGAAAGAAGGGCACCCGAAATTTATCATTTTTACCCAGTTTCGGAGTACGCAGGATTTTCTTGCCGCAAGCCTTTCCGATTATAAGGTTACTTTATTTCACGGATCGTTAAGCGCGGACGCAAAAGAGGAAGCGATTCTTGAATTTAGAAAATCCTCCGAAATTTTAATATGCACCGAAGCGGGAGGCGAAGGTCGAAATTTACAATTTGCGAATGTTTTATTTAACTACGATCTTCCTTGGAGTCCTTTAAAAATAGAACAACGAATCGGACGTATTCATCGTTTCGGCCAAAAGGATAACGTATTCATCTTCAATTTCGCCTCTAAGGACACCGTGGCCGAAAGAATATTGGAAGTGCTCTCGAATAAGATTCGATTGTTCGAAGAGTCGATCGGGAACTCTGACGAATTACTCGGCGCGATCGAGGATGAGCTGGATTTTCATTCCAATTTTATGCGCTTCGTGACGGGGAATAAGAAACTTAAAGAAGTCGAAGAGGAAATCGATCAAAGGATTAAAATCGCGAAGAAAGGCTTCGAGAAACTCGGTTCGCTGGTGACCCCGAAATTGATCGATTTTAATTTAGAGGATTATTACAAGACGACTCTGCAAGAACGATCATATACTAATTCGCACTTAGAGGAATTTTTTGTCCGTTATTCTAAGGCGTTTCCCGAGGAAGCTTCTTGTCGAGTCCAAACGGAAGGTCCACATTTGTATAAATTGGACGGCGAAATATATAAGGGTAAGAAAGCTACTTTTGATTCTGAATTAGCGCTTTCAAACGATAGTTTGGAATTTTTGGCATTCGGTCATCCGCTGATCGACAACGCCGTCCTCTCTTTTCTGAAAGACCGAAGGGGTTGGAAAACAGGATTCTACCGATCCACCGGAAGTTCACTGTACTTCGTATTTATGGTTGAGTTCAGATTTTCATTGGAAAGGAAGGAAATTTTCACGGTAGAAGTAAACCGTAGAAGCGGGAATGTGAGCGTTTTAGAAAATCTTCCGGAAGCGGTCCGCGAATCCTTGATCGCAGGTCCCGAAGAGTTTCCCGTTTCGGATTACGAGACAAACTTTATAACGGCCTGCGAAGCTTTGGACCAGGCGATGGAAGATCGTAAACGCGAACTGTATGAGCAAACGAAAGATCTCTTTCTAAAAGAAGAATATAAAATTCGAAACAGCAATCAAAATACCGTACGTCAATTGGAAGAGAAATTGATGCGACAGGAAGCCGCTTATAAATGGGAAGGAAAACCGGAAAAGAAATCGGCAATGAATCGGACGAAAAACGAGATTCAAAAAGTGAAAGAAGACTTTGAAGTTGAGCTAAGAAAGGTCCGAGTCGGGAAAGATATTCGTCATAGATTCGAATTGTTTCAGGCTTACTTTCCTTTATCACGATAATCAAGTTCCAAGATTATTGGAAATACGGGAAATAAACGTACCGGTTTCCTGCTGGACAGTCTTGTCGATTCCCGGCTTTTGTTAAAGTACTTCGTCGAAATTATCGACGCTGGGAGAGCCGAGACGTGAAATTATCCCTGGATTGGATGAACGATTATGCACCTCTGAAGGAGGTCCCGTTGGAAGAAATCCTGAAGAAAATCGCCGCATCTATTTGTGAGATCGACGGCGTTGAGGATTTTTTCCCGCATTTAGAGAAGATTGTTTTAGTCCGGATAGAATCGCTGGAAAAACATCCACAGGCCGATAAATTGCAGCTTGCGATCGTAGCGGATGGAAAAAGTAAAATTCAAATCGTTTCCGGCGCTACGAATTTGCGTGTCGGTGATTTGGTTCCGCTTGCCGTTCCCGGTGCGATACTCGACGGAAAAGAGATCAAGGACTCCGAACTTAGGGGGGTCAAAAGTTCGGGTATGCTTTGTTCCGAAAAAGAGCTTGGTCTCTCCGAAGAAGATTCGGGTGTGATGGTTCTTAGCGATCCGACTGCAAAGCCGGGTGACAATCTCCGCGAATTCCTCGGATTTAGAGATAAAATTTTCGATGTTGATAATAAATCCATCACGCATCGACCGGACCTTTGGAGCCATTTCGGTTTTGCAAGAGAACTGGCCGCCCAACTTGGACTCCCCATCAAATTCAATCCTTTGGAACAGGAATGGGAATTTACGAAGGAAGTTTCTTCACCGAAAGTTAAAGAAACGAAATACGCTCATTCTTATTTCTCAGTCGGAATTGAAGGTATTTCTATAGTCCCCTCCAAAAAACTTATTCAAGCTCGTTTAAAAAAATGCGGAATCCGAGCAATCAATAATGTCGTTGATGTTTCTAATTACCTTCTTTTAGAAGCCGGACAACCGACGCATTTTTTTGATCGAGATAAATTGCAAGGTCAAGGCGAAGTCGCTTTAGAAGTGGACTACGCAAAAGCGAAAGAATCTTTTCCACTTTTAGATGAGACTTCTCCCGAACTCGATCCTGAAATATTAATTATCCGTAATTCGGGAAAAGCGGTCGCGATCGCCGGGGTGATGGGAGGCGCAGAAACGGCAGTTTCTGCTTCGACGAAAAGTCTAATTTTAGAATCCGCAGTGTTCCCTCGGGAATTCGTTCGAAAATCGATTCGCAAAACGGGTATACGATCCGAATCCTCCGTTCGTTATGAAAAAGGGTTGGAAGCTACCACCTCCCTTCCGGTAATTAAACGTGCTCTTCAATTGTTAAGAGAAAACGGTTGTGAGACCGTTAGAGCCAGTGTTCCCGTTGGATATATTCACACTGCGGATAAAAAAGTTAATATCACGCTGAACCTCGACTTCCTGAACAAAAAGCTTGGAACCGATATCGATCGCAATACTGCCGATACGGTGTTAAAAAAACTTTCCTTTGCAACGGACTGGGATGGCGAGAAAGCGGTCGTCACGGTTCCAAAATATCGACATAACTATGATATTACCCTGCCGGAAGATCTAACGGAAGAGATCGGTAGATCCTTAGGATATGCAAGTATTCCTCGTCGTCCTCTGACGTCGGAGGTTAAACCTCCCGCAAGGAACTTGGCTAGAGAACTCGAAAGAATGTTGAAGAAGCAATTTTCTCAAGTTTTGGGATATAATGAAGTCTTTAACTACTCGTATGCCTCCGAAAGCGATAACTCAGTGGAAGAGGAGAGCAAAAATTTCGTTCGAATCAAAAATGCAATGCCCGACGATCAGGCGTTTTTACGCACTTCCTTGTATCCCTCCCTTCTAAAAAATATCCGATTAAATGCGGACCGGTTCGAGAATGTTCGAATATTCGAATTCGGTCGGACTTATAAAAAAGCTGCGGAACCTTTAAACGAATCCAAATGGTTTGCTTGGGCGGTAAGCGAAGGACGTAAATGGAATGAAAAGGATCTAGGACAACTAGAATCAGATTTCTTACAAGTACGTTCGGGGATTGAGAAGGTTCTTCGAAATTTGAATATTCGCAGTTACATTTGGAAATCGGAAGAGAAGCCTTTCTTTCATCCTAAAGCAAGTATAAGTTTGTTAATCGACGGTGAAAAGATCGGTGAACTCGGTTACGTTCATCCGGTTCTTTTGGATAAGATGGATCTAAAAAAGAGGACGATTCTCGGTAAATTCGATTTTGGGACCCTGTTAAGCGTATGGGAATCTAAAAGACAGACGAACTATTTCAAGGTGCCTTCTCATTTTCCCCAAACCGAAATCGATTTATCATTGGTGATGAACGCTTCGGAATCTACGTCCAATTTTGCCGAGTTAGTTCGGAAGGAATCATTTCCCGAATTAGAAGATTTACGGGTTACCGTAGTTTTCAGGGGAGGTAATTTGTCTGACGATCAAAAATCCGTATCTTACCGCTTCCGATTATTGAGTCAGGATAAGAACCTTACTCAAGAAAGAATTAAAGAGATAACGGATCGATTGATTGATATCGCCAAATCCGCCGGTTACCCACTTCGATAAGGATATTCATGAAGATCCACGAGACCGCATTTATTCATCCGGCTGCAACTTTAATCGGTCTCTTAGAGTTGGGACCGTACGCATCGGTTTGGCCCGGAGCAGTGCTTCGTGCCGATATGAATTCCATTCATTTAGGCGAAGGTGTAAATATTCAGGATAATACCACTCTCCATACGGACTCGACTCGGGGAATCTTTATCGACGAGTACACTTTGGTGGGCCATAATGCCATGCTCCACGGCTGCAAAATCGGTAAAGGATGTCTGATCGGTATAGGCTCCGTAATTTTGGACGAGGCCGAGATCGGCGACGGCGCAATGATTTTTGCAGGCTGCATGATTCGCGGGGGCAAGAAAATTCCTCCTCGGGCAATGGTCGTACCTAAAAACGGTGAAATAGTCATCTATCCGCGAAAAGCAAAACCGATAATGACCATCGCCGGTTGCCTCGAATATATCGAATTATCTAAGAGGTTCCTAACGAATCAATTCGGGCCATTCTCAAAAGAAGAAGAATTACATTTCGTTAAAGAAGCTGAGCAAATAGTCTCTCGCTTAGGCATATAAATTTCAATTAACCTTTATTTCCTTTTGATCCCGGATCCATTTCCTGAGTGAATTGATATTAATCAACCGCTTGGTCGACGCTCGGTGACAGCCTTCCGCTTCCCATTCTGTTAATTAACTTTACGTTGGAAAAGCAAATACCCCTTTTTGCTTAGAGGAGAAGACCGTGAAGGAAAGCACAGTCGGAAGAATTCGAACTATTTGGCAAACCTTTGACATGGCCCTAAATATTCCTGCGATCGATAAACAGCATATCTGGCTAATCGCTATGATCGTCGAACTAGAGGATGATTTGGAATCGGCCGATCCGGTCTCGATGGAAAGTAATTTTACGAGAACTTTAACTCGCGCCTTAGATTATACCATCGAACATTTCTCTCTTGAGGAGAAAGTTCTCGAAAGCATCAACTACCAAAAACTAGGTCAACACAGAATCCAACATACTCGATTTATTGCAGTTTTGAGAAGAAGGGCGAGAGAAAGAGTCACCGGCGATTATAAAAAGGCCGCTTTGAATCTTCTTAGAAATTTAAGAACCTGGTTGTTTCAGCATATTCTTTCGGAAGACCGTGCCTATCTCGATGCCGTGCAGATACATTATGATGAAATCAAAGATTGGATGAATGCTCAATTTTTGAATTCCCCTCATAGTGACGAGGTTGAGGATCTTTATAGAAGAGTGATGAGTTCCTCAGGTATGGGGAGAGAGTTCGAATTTCAAACGATCGGAGAAGATAATCTTAGAATTATTTCCGAACTTTGGTTCAGATATAAATTGAAGACCGGGATTGCTATAGTCGATATGCAGCATCTCTGGTTACTGCAACTATTGGTTAGAACCGAAAAATTACATCGTCAAAGATTAAAGCAAGAGATCAAAAACGATGTCCTAAGCGGTCGAATCAAGGAAGCTCTAACTGCCACGGTGGATTATATTAAAGAACATTTCAGTACCGAAGAGGCAATTATGAGAAAATTCAGCTTTCATGACACGAACTCGCATATCAAGCAGCACCGAGATTTTAACATAATAATAAACGATTTGATTCAAGGAAGTAGAAACGACGATACGGATGCCATATCGAAATTACTGCAGGATCTAAAGGAATGGTTGATCAGTCACATTGCAGTTGAGGACAAAAAGCTATTTTATTTCTTTCGATCACGCTTGGGAGAGGTGAACGAATATGTAAGGGAATTAAACCAGCAAGGAAAGATTCATATTTGGAAAGATGCGGTAAGCATATACAGACTTCTCGTCGAATACGAAGAGACGCCGACTCTTAAAACCTAATACGTGGAGGAATTTGTACCTTTACTTTCCTGTATTCCTTTCAAGGTAGAAAGAATTTTCGGGCCTTTTATCTTAAATTCGTCTTCGGGAGTCGATCCGGTTATGATGTATGCGTGACCGTCTTTTAGAAATATAAGTTGATAATTATGAATTTCTGTCGATTGTTCGAAATTTTCCAATAGGAACCGACCCTCGATTAAGGCGGCCTTGTGCTTTCCTATCGTCAGTCGTTGCGGTACGGAAAGCATTTCATAATTCTTATATAAGTTCGAATAGAGTGCCCCAATCGACGCGATGTAATCGTCCAGAGTCGCTTTTGAGTAACGGGGCGGAATAGGTTCGGAAACGAAGTTAATACTCGTGCGAATGCCGGGCCTAGTATATTCTTCCGAGTCGACAAGATAAAATAGAACCTTCAAATCCTTTTTTGAATTCTTTTTTGTAATAGGGGTTTGTCTTTCCTCGAATACGGATTCGCTATAAGTCCAACCTTCGTAATTAAGGATCAATCCTAATTCAGGTATTTCGACAGTCTTGGAGATTTCCGGGACCTTCTCCTTGCAAGCAAAGGATAGAATTATGATCGAAGAGCCGATAACGGTCAAATTCCGAATTTTCGATTTCATTTATAGACTTGACGTTTTCCCGGTCGCTAAACTGGATTCGATTTTTCTCGAAAGGCAAGTACTTTCCGCACTCAGACTCTTCGACGACGAAACAATAACCCGGACCATATCGAGTCGACAGCGCAGACTTTTACGTCTACTAGTCCGGTCTTAAGACCGATTTCTCGAATCTTATCCTCTTTGATATCCGTTACGACGCCGGAACTTCCCTTTGGCCAAGAAATCCAGACCATTCCTTTATCCGCTAAAAACGTTTCAAACTTGGGAAAGTACTTTTCCAGCTCTTTTACCGTTTTTGCAAAGAGATGAATGTAATCGAATTTTCCGGAAAGTTTCTTTTTAAATTTAATTCCTTCCGGCAGATCTTCCAGAAGTTTGAAAAAGTCCGCAGGTTCGCCGATCAGTATCGCTATTTGACCTTCCTTAAAACCTAATTTCTTAGCAAGAGGAGTTCCCGAATAACCGGCCATATTTTACTCCGATTGTACAAACCGATAGGCGAGACAAAAAAAGTCGATCAAGTATTTGATTATTATTGAAATGCAATCGATATTTAAACCTCGAGACGAGTTTAAAAAACGGAACGAAACTTTCATTTGGTTTATATTTTCTAGTGAAATTCAGAAACAATTATCTCATAAATTTGGGATGTATGATTTGATTAATTGAGCTAACCCTATCATACCGATCGACTTAACATACTTAATGAATGTAGGCCACGGAGGGATATTGCTCTTATATGGGTTTATGCTAGATCCAGCATATAGTCCTCCATCCATACCGGCATAAAGTCCGCCGCCAGGCCCGGTATAAAGTCCACCACCCGGTCCCGCATAAAGTCCACCGCCAGGCCCGGTATAAAGTCCACCGCCAGGCCCGGTATAAAGCCCACCACCTGGTCCGGTATACAGTCCGCCACCTGGGCCTGTATATAGCCCGCCACCCGGTCCGGCGTATGCGCCTCCACCGATGCCAGTGTAAAGTCCACCACCCGGTCCTGTATATAAACCACCTCCAGGACCGGTAAATTGATCGCGTGGCCAAGTTAGTTGTATCATGATTTATTTTTATTGGCTCCGATCGTTGAATCAGCGACGAAATACGGAGGAGATATTTCGGAAAAAAATCTCTCTTTTAATTTAAGAGCAAGATCATTTTAGAAATCGATTCGCAAATTTTACGGATATCTTCTTCTTACAAATACATAAAAAAGCCAACCTTTTTAGGGTTGGCTTCTCGAATCTTTTTAATGGTCTGCGATTACTAAGGATTTTTTAGTAAGGGAAACCGAGATAGATTTTGGAACGGGTAAAGATATCCGCCACGCAAAAACCGAATAAAAGGAGCAAGAATAGGAATCCGGATCCGAAGATGGCCCTATTCATTAGGTTATCATATTTTAAATGCATAAAGTAAGCTAAAACCAGAGAAGCTTTGATTGTTGCAACCAACATTGCAATGACAGTGTTAGCGGCCCCGAAGTCGATTCCGGCTACCCATACGGTGACGATTGTTCCGATAATCAGTGCTGCGAAAACTAAGCTATAAGTCTTAATGGAAATTAGGTGATGCTCTCCATGGCCCTCATCAGAGGTATGAGCGGCGGGGGTTGCTGCTACGGCGCCGCTCGGGTGCAATTTCGTTTTGCCTGCGTCGATCGCTTGCTGTAAGGCTTTACCTATGCGCGTGTCTTTATTCTTATCCAGATAAGACTTGAGCTTGTCTTCTTCCACGACTTGCGCGGCAAAATTGACCAGAAAGCCTGCGACCGTCGCATTAACGATGGCTCCGGCGCCGACAACAAGTCCTGTAAAAGGAATTAAAAATCCAATGCTAACGATAATGTAGAGAGCGTAGTTGAGAAACAGTTCCATCTAGTATCCTTATCCGACCCTAACGGATCTAAGGTCTTTTGCGGTCCCGTAGGGACTGGAGCCAGTCTCGGAGGTAGGGAAAGAATCACAAGTACATTTCAACTGCCGAAGGTCGCTCTCGACATTCCGGCGATTTCGTCCGCGAGTAAAAACGGATCTCGGACTTCCGTTTTCGGAATTCGAAACCAAAGAAGGACTTTCGGGTTCGGTTTGCCGGATTCGGAAAAAAAAGGGGATAGCGGGAAGATCTGCCAAGACCTATTCTTTTCCCAGTCGAAAAGCTTAGAATACGGGTCTCGTACATTTCGATTTTTATGCGAAACGAACAGCGCCAGATCTCTGTATCCGGGGAGTGAAAATTTCTT
This sequence comes from Leptospira fainei serovar Hurstbridge str. BUT 6, assembly GCF_000306235.2. Lineage (NCBI taxonomy): Bacteria > Pseudomonadati > Spirochaetota > Leptospiria > Leptospirales > Leptospiraceae > Leptospira > Leptospira fainei. The sequence continues at coordinate 769,434 of NZ_AKWZ02000010.1, read as the reverse complement.
TTGAAGTTCACGAAGCACCCTACCCATCGTCCAACGAAAATTGACTTCTGAAATCTTCCGCAGACGGAGATTTGCGCCTTCCCGGTAGATAAAAGAGTCGATCGACCCAAAGCCGGAATACGTCGGCGCGAATTCTCGAAGCCGTTCGAGAATCCCTTCCATTTGATTTAAATATAATTCAGTATCCGAAACTTCGGCGATCCATGTTCCAGAATATTTTCCTTTTGAATTCGAGAGCAGTAAGGTGCTAGCTTCCAATTCAAAATCCCCTTCCTTTGCGGTAAAGAGCAGGCTGAAATCTTGAATTCTATCCACCCATGGCTCTAGAATCGACCCTGTATTCCTTGTTTTAAAAAAGTCCTTTTTGGACGGAGAACCTAAATCGACGGGCAGGACGAATTCATGCCTTCCGGAAAAACCGAAGTCCAGCTTTCGAACGTAGAGTGAAAAGTTTAGCGTCAGATTTTTTGCGTCTTGCCAAGCTTCTTCACTTTGAAAAGTCCAGGTCGGAAATTCTTCAATACCGTTATTTAGCTTCCAGATGGACTGTTGGATTTTGGAAGAAAGTCGGGAAGACTCGTCATACGATGAGGAATCCCGGGTAAAATAACCTTCGGTTGAAAGCCGGGAGATTCTTCCCCATTCTCCTAAATTAATCGGCTCGGAAATAAATTCGGGTTGAATCTGTTTTTGAAAAATGCGTACGGGTGTCGGAATAGACCATCCTTTCTTTTTCCAATAGGAATACCATGATTCTTCGGGCATCGAATGAGCTACAATATCACCGAGACTCTTTTCGGGTCCCGTCAAAACCAAAAAGCAAGATTCGACTACCGCATTCTGTCCTTCTAAGCCGATCGGAAAAATATCTCCGGTGAGTAGCTCTTCTTCAAAATAGGCATTTGGGCGGAAGATTCGTGTCATAATCCGATGTGGATCGGGGAAAAATTCCTTCTCCCGATCAAGAATAGGGTGTACTCTTTTCGATATATAAAGAGTAGGCAATCTGTATGAAAACCCGATTCTTGATTCTTTTCCTTTCTGTGCTGGTTTCTTTCCAGCTTCAGGCAGCTCCTAAAATTCTTACTATGGAAGAGAGAGAAGTGGAGCGCCAAATCGAAGCAATTCGAAAGGCAGGGTTTTCCGATATTGAAATTGATAATCTTCATGCCTCCATTGCGGAGAATATTTTCAAAATTAATAAAATCTTGCAGCTGGATACAACTAAAAAAGCTCTTCGTTACATCGGAGACGAACCTCAGGAGCTACCTCAATTCTTAAAAACCGATCGAGACAATAAACCTTATTTAGAAATCGACATGGGTTCCGGAGAATCTTTTTGGGATTTCCCAAAGACGTACTTATACAATGCAAGAATTTTCATCTACCCCGGAGGTACGCCGGAAAAATTAGATAAGATCATTATGCAGTTTAAGAGAACGAACTCCAACGGAGAAATTTTCGTTCGAGAGATGCGGCGAGTGATCAATTTGGATCCGAAAGGACCGCAGGTCAGCCAAGAAGGAAAGCGTACCCCTAACAATAATAAAGATATTAGACTGGAATATTATTCTAGTTATGATACGGAATTCATTTGGCCGGACACCCCAACTCAGCCTATTCAAGCCGGAGTGGAATCGAAATTGCACGATGAGGGGAATCCTCTTCCATATAATAAACAAAAACAGATTATTTTAACCTACAAGAAATATCTGCGAAAAGTGGATAAGAACGTCCGTTATAAACTACGCGATTTAGAGCTGAACCAAAAACGTCTCATTTCTAAAATGCTGGAATTCCAGTAAATTTTTAGAGATTTAATTTCCATCCGAAAATAGAGTCGGGGTTTACCGCATCGTCGATTCTATTTCACGGAGAATTTTCATCACTTGGCCTAATCGTATTATTACTTTTCGTTTAACAACCAACGCCTTTTAATTTTCGAAAGCCTTAACCGGTATCCTACCGAATCCTAACAAAGAATCGGGGAATATGGATTGACCGACGGCGTTGAACATAAAAGGTTTTTAATCGAAATCAAAATGAATAATCGGTTCTCAAAAAATTTCCCACATTTTCTTAGTCTCATCTCGGTTGTTTTTCTAACGAACTGTGCTTCCAGATTGGCTTCCGTTATCGAAAAGGGAAATAACGAGCAAGCCGTTAAAATGCTGGAAGCAGGAACGAATCCGAACGATTTACGAACTTGCGATACACCCCTTTATATAGCTGTGAAAAAAGGTGAATTATCGCTAGTTCAACTTCTTTTAAAAAAAGGAGCAAATCCGAATCTGCGTTCTCGGGAATGTAATTATAGGGATCTATTCGGCCAATACAAAGCCGCTAATCGGAGTCCGTTGGAAGCGGTTAAGACATTGGAGTTGGCTAAGATCATTTTGGAGGCCGGCGCGGATCCACGCTGGGGAAGCTACGAGGTTACTGATACGATAACAAATTGGACTCCGCTCTATCGAGCGATACTTGCTGAACGGTACGATATAGCTAAGTACCTGGTTGAAAAAGGTGCCAATATCAATTTATACGACGATATGAATGGAAAGCATGTTTTCCTACGATTGCTTTCGGAAAGGAAAGACTCGAGAGCGAATGCTTTGCGGAGTTTGTTACTGTCAAAAGGGGCAAAGGAATTAAGCTTTGTGACTTCGCCTAAAAAAAATATTTCGGATAGTCAGACTAGCTTATATCGGCATATTCCAACCGGAAATGTAACGATAATGACTCCGGAAATGGTTTCTTACCTAAAGGAATCTCCGAGCCATGCCGTTCCGATCACTTATTCTATCGCGGACGGGGGATATTACCATTATTCCGAGTTTGAGTGGGCGGACACCAAGCAAAACTTGCACGAGTGGCTGCTCCTAAAGCGAGCCGAATACGAGGCTTTAAAAAAGAAGAAATAAAATAATCGTTTTTCCCGCTTGCCTTTTCTAAAGAGGGAAGGTATCACTTTCCCCATGGCTCTCCATTCCGTTTTCGGTAAACTTCAATTTAAATTAGGGGAAGGCGATGTTTGTGTCCTTTCCTCACCTTACGAATTTGAACCTGCTCTTTCAAGTTTAGGAGGTCCTGTCGACCGTGCCTTACGCTCCGGAAAAAAATATCGTCTGATTCTAGCCTTTGTTCAAACGGAAGTCGAGATTCGAAACATCGCCTCGATGGTTCCAACATGCCTTGCCGAAGACGGTTTATTATGGTTGGCCTATCCTAAAAAGACTTCCAGGAAGTATAACGTCTCGATTCACAGGGATGCGGGCTGGGACCCTTTGGGGAAAGTCGGATATGAGGGTGTTCGCATGATTGCGATCGACGACGATTGGTCAGCGCTTCGATTTCGCCATTCTTCTCTGATAAAAACTCTCGATCGTGACCCGAGTTTGACTATCAGCGAAGATGGTAAAAAAAGAACGACTGCACGTAAGAAATCAACCGTTAAGAAGGCCGTCGCCAAGAAAAAAGCGCCTAAAAAGAAAGTTTTAGCTAAGAAAAAAGCCAAGAAAAAATAATAAGGAAACGGAATCGGATTATTGCGTTCGGCTCTATGACGTTGCTTGAAGAAGGCGGTTTTAGAATTCGGTGAGTTAGATTGGAACTCGAGAGAGTCGTAAGAATTCGCTTATAATCCTGAATCGCGTCTGACAATCAGATCGCTGATCACTTTTTCGTCCGTCAGGTATTTTCTGTTCAGATAAGAAATTGCGTAATTTAGGAATTTCGGGACTTCCTTACCCGCCTCGAGTAGGTCCAGTTTCGTTTGAGTGAGTTCATCCATGGTAACCAAAGCCAATCGTCTTTGGCTTTGGTGGGATTCGAATTCATCTTCTGTCTGAAATTCGATTCCTGCCATATGGGAAATATAACACGATTCGAAATTTCTGGCAAGCGAGTACTGGAAGGATTTCCAGGCTTAAAGAATTTCCGAATTAATGATGCGGATGTCGTTTATCATATTCATCCGACTTTTTAATTCCTCTTTCCTCGTTCACGAATAGATTTACTAGTAGTGCTATCAGAAAGAAAACGCTTACTGCCAGGAATGCGTTCCGTAGAGATAGTAGAGTCTGCAAAACGCTTATCGCCACTAGCCCGAATGCCGCTGCCACTTTACCTGAGAGTCCCCATAAGCCGTAAAATTCGCCGGATTTTGATTCTGGGGAAAAAATTCCCACAATGGCTCTGCTTGCGGATTGCGTCGAACCTAAACCGGTACCAGCCAAAATCGTAATTCCCACGAACGTCCATTGAACCGATGCATGAATACCGAAAGAGTTAATTGTTGCCGCAACTTCTCTGACCCAATAGATCAGCAATAGACAAACGATCCAAAGAACCAAAGTAATATTAAATGTTTTTAATGCACCAATCTTATCCTGGATAAAACCGAACAAGACCGCACCGACGGCCGCAAATAATTGAATGAAAAGAAACATCGCAATTCTATGCTCTTTTTCCATCTGGATTTCCTGGGTTCCGTAGATGAACGCAAAACTGATAACTACGCCTAACGCTGCCATTGCAAAAAAGAGGGAAACCAGATATATGGCCATATCTCTGAAGTGTTGAATATCTTTAATAGTACTTTGTACTCGGTCAAATCCGATCTTTAAATAGCTGACTCCTTCAGGTTTTGGGCTTCCTGTGGAATATTCCTTTAGAAGTAAGAAAGTCGGAATTCCAGCCATTAAAAAGAAGAAGGCGGTATACGGACCCACTAATCGCATATTATCATAGTTGGACGGGATCGGCTCCCCTAAGGTGTCGACAAGGGCGACGGCGGCAATTCCTCCGAAATAACCGATTCCCCAAGCGTATCCTGAAATTTTTCCCAGCTCGTCTTTAGGACCGAGAAAAGGAAGAAAGCTTGAAGTGAAATTTTCTCCTGAGGCGAAAAAGAAATTTGAAAGAATTATTAATAGAAAGGCCAATCCAAATTGACCGGGCGAGACCACGAACCAAAGAGCAGCCGTAGTAATCACACAAAGAATGTAGCTCCAAAATAAGAATGCTTTTTTCTTCGCGGAATAATCAGTTACCGCTCCGAAAATCGGTCCGGTTATGACCACAATCAGATAGGAAAACGCCAATGCGAGACCCCAAAGAAAATTTCCCGTTTCATAAGGATTATCCGAATTTGCCGAAGGTGGAACGATTAGTTGGCTGAAAACCACTCCGTAGGTAACGCTTATAATTACCGTTGTATAACTGGAGTTGGCAAAATCGAACATGCACCAACCCAAGATTTCTCTCATGGGGGCGCGTTTGGTAACATGCATATTCGGATTGATGTCCTTTGATGGAAATTTCAAAGGAAAATATGTGCTAAAACATCTCTGTCAACGAGAAATATTTTGCAAAAAATTCTCTTGCATGAAGTTGTTTCATCGGTAGTTTTGAAAGAAGCCTTCCATTTTGGAGTCCAATATTTAAACGGTTCATGAATTCTTCCGATTTTAATCAGATTGACTTAAATGCCTTAATGCGACCTCGCAAAGTCTGTGTTTGCAATCAGGTATCGGAAGAGGAAATAGTAAGCTCCATTCGCAGAGGCAACGATACACTCGGAAAGTTGATGCAGGACACGCTTTGCTGTACCGGATGCGGTACATGTCGAGGTAAAGTAACGAAACTACTTGCAGAAACGCTTTCAACCCGCGCCGAATGAACCTTCCATATCTATCCGTAAATATGGCAATGACTCTGGATGGAAAAGTTTCCCGCCCTGACGGAAAATGGTACGGGCTTTCTTCCAGAAATGATAAAAAGAGAATGGATGAAATCCGCGCCGTTTCCGACGGATTGATTCTAGGAAAAAATAGTTTAGTAAACGACGATCCTGTAACTCATTTACGGTACGTGGATCAAAAGGCAGAACCGCGTCCGATCTTACTCGTTCGCAACGGGACATTACCGGAAAACCGAAAAGTCTTTCAAAATTCCCAGAAGAAACCTCTCCTGTTCTGTACAAAACGCAATGAATCTATGATTCGCTCTAATCTTTCCGATCTATCTGAAATCATCGTATTAGGCGATGATGATATCGATGCGGAGAGTGTGATGCAAAAATTAAGCGATTTAGAGTTTAAGAATATTCTTTTGGAAGGAGGGCCGAGGCTTAACGATTCTTTCTTTCGAAAGAATCTTATCCAAAGAATTTACCTTACAATCGTGCCCTTCTTGATCGGTCAGTCTGGTTTGCCGTCGATAGCAGACGGGAAGTTAGCCTATCCATCGTTCGATAGCGCCCGATGGAAACTGACATCCTGCGAACGAAAAGAAGACGAAGTCTTTTTGGTGTATGATAAGCGAATATGATGATTTCTTCACATAATTCGGATTCGAATTTATATCGAAGAATAAAGCAAAGCTTCGTTCGAATAATTATTCTTCTTTTAACCGTCGGACTGATATATTTTCAAACTTTTCCGGAAAAGCAAATTTTGTTTTCAGAAAATCGGTTGGTTTATCTGCCTGAAAACTTGGAATCGGTGCTGCTGGAATCCGATTGGGTTCGATTAGACGAGCTTCCGTCCGGTAGCACTAATTATTTAGTCGAAGTCGAGGACGCAAGGTTCTATCGACACGCAGGTTATTCGCTTTCTGACATTCAGTCTTCCGTTTTGCAGGCTATAATTTTCTTCAGGAAATTGCGGGGCGCTAGCACTATCGATCAGCAATTGGCTAGAACGTTATTTTTGTCTCGGGATAAGACCTTATCGAGAAAGTTGAGAGAAATCCGAATTGCACAAAGCTTGGATTCCGAATTAGGTAAAAAAGGGATTTTAGAATACTATTTGAATTTGGTTTACTGGGGACGCGGCCTTAACGGAATTCATAAATCGTCGGAATATTATTTTAGAAAGCATCCCCGAAACTTGGAATTAAGGGAATTCAAAGCGTTGGTTCAAATATTAAAAAAACCCGATGCATATTCAAGGGAAGAAGTTCGCAGCTTAACAGAGCTTCTTTAATCGGGTAATCGTTCGATCTTATTCACTAAGGCCCATAGCTGTTCTTCACTCAATTCTTTGCCGAAAGAGGGCATGCTCCGGTTTTTTCCGTCGCGTATGGTCCTGAAAATTCCAGCTCTCATCTTGTCCCCGCCAAAGAAAAATCCCATTTTCATTCCGAATGTCCCGAACTTTCGGGGAATCGGCAGCAGGCCTTCCGGTGGTATCCCGGATGTCCCGTGACAAGCCGAGCATTTTTGCGTCCAGTAAACGTTCGCGAAGGATAGAAGCTCTTCGCTAAACATTTTCGGCTTTTTTGAAAGTTCCGGTTTCGGTTGAGATGAAAGGCAGCTAAAGAATAAAATACTCAAAACCGTCGCAGCAATTATCGAAACAATTTGAAGGAATCGCATAGATAAGTTTCGCCTCATCGACGTGCGGGCAGAAAACAATTTTCTGGTCTGATCGTTAAAATTCTAATTCTTTTCTGCAAAAATGATTCGACAAAACCGGTCGTAATTAAATACTGACCGTAGATTCTCGGTGATTATAGAGAGAGGGTCACACCCGTTCCCATCCCGAACACGGAAGTTAAGCCTCTCATCGCTGATGGTACTGCATGGTTCGCTGTGTGGGAGAGTAGGACGTCGCCGGGTTTTTGCAATTATTCATTTTATTAAAACCCGACTAAAAATGGTCGGGTTTTTTATTTCTCACCCTTTTTTTCGGTTTCGGGTACTCGGTTCATTTTACATTTTTAATATACTCCAACCTAAGCTTTAAATACGTTTATATAAATCTTTTATTTCGTTTATTATCGAATCGGTTCTTGGAATTCGAGATTTTTGTAATATTTTACTTCGTCCTTTCCTCTTATTTTCATTTCTGTTTTAGAACGTACATTCGATAATAGCTAATTTTATTCTCCTTTTTTGCTTTGTCGACTTGACTACTTCCGAAAGTGGAAGTAGAATTCGTTCCGCTTCTTAAAAGGGAACCCGAGGGAAGTGTTAGAAAAGAGATGGGATTCAATGTCTATCAAAGCGGGTTTTCAAGACGTACTATGGCGGTTGATTCCTGACTGTGTTTGGTCGGGGGGAATTCCCCTCCCGACCCACCTTTTTAAATGATACTATCTTTTGCGGCTTGAGTTGTAGAATTTTCTCCGTTTTTTAATTCGTAACTTTTTAAAATAAATATTTCCCTTAAAATAAATTTCCTAATCGCAAAATCCTCCTATGAGTTGATCCTGGGCCGACAGATTTTCTGGAGGACTCAATCTAAATGAAAAATATGCCGATTCGTGCGCTAAGATTTTTCCTTAGCCTGACACTATCTATATCGTTACTATTCGCTTTCGGCCCAGTGCGAGCCGAGTCTCAATGCCATGGTCTATCAAAAGGTCAGTGTGAAGCTGATTCAGATTGTACGTGGGTTTCCGGTTACCAGAAGCAGAGCGGCACAAATGTGGACGCTTATTGTAGGGCAAAGCCGGGTAAAGCGGGAGAAGGAAATCATTCCGATCATCATTCGAAAAAGAAAAAGGATGAAGGCGATGCGGTAAAGAAATCGGAGTCTAAAAAATCACACGAGAAAGACGACGAGGACGAGGAAAAAGATTCCAAAAAAGTTAAGAAGTCCAGAAAGGATAAGGATGAAGACGGGGACAAAGAATCCAAAAAGTCTAAGAAATCCAAGAAAGATAAGGATGGAGACGACGATAAAAAGCCAAAGAAATCCAAGAAGAAAAAAGGCGAATAATTTACCTCTTCTCCTTTATAAAAATTCCATATAAATACGAAAAGCCGGAAGAGAGTTCTTCCGGCTTTTCTTTTTCATGGACGGTTAAGAGATTCGTTAGTTTTCTAGATAGTCTTCGATCGGAAGACAAGAGCAAACTAGATTGCGGTCTCCATAAACGTTATCAATTCTACCCACGTAAGGCCAGAACTTATGTTCTTTCGTCCAGCTTGCGGGATATGCCGCTTTTTCACGAGTGTACGCGTGCTTCCAAGAATCTGATATGACCATCGCAGCAGTATGAGGAGCGTTTTTGAGAGGATTATCTTTCGGGTCGGCCTTTCCGTCCGCAATTTCTTTGATTTCGTCGTGAATCAGAATCATCGCTTCGCAGAAGCGATCCAATTCTTCCTGCGATTCGGATTCCGTCGGCTCGATCATCAACGTACCCGGAACCGGAAAAGACATTGTCGGAGCATGAAATCCATAGTCCATCAATCGCTTGGCAACGTCCTCAACTTCGATTCCCGATGTCTTCTTAAACGGACGAACATCCAAGATACATTCGTGGGCAACGAAGCCCTGCTTCCCCTTGTACAATACCGGGTAATAATTTTCTAGGCGCTTTGCTATATAGTTAGCGTTTAAAATTGCGACTTTCGTAGCATGCTCTAGTCCCTTACTGCCTAATAGGGCGATGTATACCCATGAAATCAGTACGATACTCGCGCTTCCCCACGGAGCGGCAGAAACTGCACCATGCATATTTCCTGTTCCGTTATCGATGAGTGGATGTCCGGGTAAGAAAGGAATTAAGTGTTTAGCCACACCGATCGGACCTACTCCCGGACCTCCGCCGCCATGCGGAATGCAGAACGTTTTGTGGAGATTCAAATGGCAAACATCGGCTCCGATATCGGCCGGCCTTGTGATTCCGACCTGCGCGTTCATATTCGCGCCGTCCATATACACTAGGCCGCCGTATTCATGAATGATAGAACAGATTTCCTTAATGGATTCCTCATACACGCCATGAGTAGAAGGATAGGTAATCATTAAGGCGGCTAAATCATTCGAGTGTTCCCTTGCCTTTTCCTTTAAGTCGGCCACGTCCACGTTTCCGTCGGCGTCACAAGCCACGACGACCACTTTAAATCCGGCCATTGCGGCCGAGGCCGGGTTGGTTCCATGGGCGGAAATCGGAATTAAGCAAATATTTCTATCTGCATCTCCTTTCGATAAATGATAATTTCGGATTGCTAAAAGACCTGCATATTCGCCTTGAGAACCTGCATTCGGTTGTAAGGAAATTCCGGGAAATCCTGTGACCTGAGAAAGCCAGGCTTCGAGCTGGCGGAAGATCGTTTTATATCCTTCCGTTTGTTCTGCCGGAGCAAACGGGTGCAAGGAAGAAAACTCGGGCCAGGTGACCGGAAGCATCTCGACGGTAGCATTCAATTTCATCGTACAGGATCCGAGTGGAATCATCGAAGTGGTCAACGACAGATCTCTCGATTCTAATTTGCGAATGTAGCGCAACATCTTAGTTTCAGTGTGGTATGAATGGAAAACAGGATGCGTTAAATACTCCGAAGCTCTTCGGAATTCGCTTGGAATGGATTCCTCGATCAGAGAAAGATCCAGTGAAGATCCGCCAAAGACCGATAACAAGTCCTCTAAATCCTTAATTTCAACAGTTTCATCTAGAGCGATCGCGATTTTCCCGTTTTGAAAATCTCGAAGATTAATGCCTTTATCGCGGGCGCTTTTTAGAACTGCTGCGGCCTTCGATCCGAGGTTGATCGTAATCGTATCAAAGTAAGATTTGTTTTCTATCTCGATGCCCAATTTAATCAGATTCTTGGCCAAGGTTTCCGTTAGTTTATGAATCCTTAATGCGATTTCTTTTAGACCGTTCGGGCCGTGATAAATCGCATACATCGATGAAAGGACCGCTAATAATACTTGCGCCGTGCATATATTCGAAGTGGCTTTATCTCGGCGAATATGTTGCTCTCTTGTTTGTAGAGATAACCGCAATCCCGGTTTTCCTTGACTGTCTTTCGAGACGCCTATCAAACGGCCGGGCATATTTCTTTTAAATTCGTCCTTAGTCGCAAAATATCCGGCATGCGGGCCACCGAATCCGAACGGCAAACCGAATCTTTGATTCGTTCCGACCGCTACATCCGCTCCGAATTCGCCAGGCGGTTTAAGAACGGTCAAAGACATCAGGTCGGCGGCACAGATTGTAAGAGCTCCTACATTATGCGCCAGCTCAAAAAATCGTTCGTAATTGTGAATGCTTCCATCCGTTCCCGGATATTGAACTACGACCGCAAAATAATCCTCGTTAAGTTCGGCGGTATTATGATCGCCGACGTTCACTTCGATTCCGAGTGGGAATGCACGGGTACGAATCACATCAATCGTTTGCGGATGGCAGAGTTCGGAAACGAACAGAAGTTTTGCAGTTTCCTGTTTCTTGACAGCGAACGCTAAAAAAACGGCTTCTGCAGCGGCCGTCGCTTCGTCAAGCAGGGAGGCATTCGCAATTTCTAAGCCTGTAAGATCCATGATCATTGTTTGGAAGTTTAATAGCGCTTCCAAACGTCCTTGGGAAATTTCCGCTTGATACGGAGTATAAGCGGTATACCAGCCCGGATTTTCTAGAATATTCCTTTGAATTACGTAAGGAAGGACGCTTCCGTGGTATCCGGCTCCGATATAAGAACGAAATATCTTATTCTTGGATGCGATTTCCTTTAGGTCCTCTAAGATTTTTCTTTCAGTTGAACGCTCCGGTAAATTCAAACTTTGTAATAGACGGATTCCTTCCGGAACAGATTTCGCAACCAACTCATCCAAACTCGGTAAATCGAGTAGGGAAAGCATATCCTTAGTCTGCTCTAAGTCCGGACCGACATGTCGCCGTAGGAAAGTATCCAACGGTGATAACTGATTTTCCGATTTTGTGTTTCCGGTCGGTTTCGAGGTAGCTGCGTTCATTTTCTTACCTAATCCAGTTTACTGACGAATTCTCTATAAGCTTCGGGATCTAAAAGTTTTTCGACTTCGCTGATACTAATTCCTTTTACCCGAATCATCCAAGCCCCGAAGGGGTTCGAATTTACTGCTGCAGGGTTGTTCCCGAGTGTTGAATTTATCTCGCTGACTTCTCCCGTGATCGGAGAATAAAGATCTTCCGCAGCTTTAACCGATTCGATGGTACCGAAACTATCAAACTGCTTAACGGATTTGCCGACTTTTGGCAAATCTACGTAAACGATATCTCCTAATGCTGCTTGGGCATAATCAGTAATTCCAATCAGAGCTGTTTCGCCTTCTACCTTGACCCATTCGTGTTTTTCCGTAAATCGGTATCCTGGTGGTGGGTTGGTTGCTGCCATTGAACTTTCCTTTAATTAGTTTTTTCGTATGCTTCCCGGGATGAAAGGTTGCGTGTATACAATTGCTTCTTTTGCCTGTCCGCGGATTTCAATGCGGATTTTTTGGCCGTGTTTTATCTTATTCGCGTCGATCCAAGCTAATCCCAGTCCTTTTTTTAAGGAGGGAGAAAAAGTTCCCGAGGTGGTGATGCCAATTTCGATCCCTTTTTCATCTAGGACTTTCATATTTTCTCGAGGGACGCCGGCTTCCTGCAATTCAAATGCGGTGACTTTCCGGTCGGTTCCGTTCTTTTTTTCGCCGGTAATGCGATCGTATTGAGGAAATTTTATTTCCTTCTCTTTAACGATCCAACCGATTCCGGATTGAACCGGAGTACGAGTTTCGTTTAATTCGTGGCCGTACAAAGGATATTTTGCCTCGATTCGAAGAGTATCTCTCGCTCCCAAACCGGCAGGAAGAAGCCCGAACGATTTACCGTGTTCGAGCAGATCCTTCCATAGCTTAATGCCGATTGGGATGGAGCTGTAAATTTCGAATCCGTCTTCGCCTGTGTAACCGGTACGGGAAAGAATCAATTCTTCTCCTTCAAACGGAAATAAAATAAACTTATAGTAACCTATCCCCGAAAGGTCGGCTTTCAAATACGAAGAAAGTATCGAGTCCGCTTTCGGGCCTTGTATTGCGATTTGATGCCATTGTGAACTTTGGTTATCTATCTTAATTCCGGATTTTGGGAGTTTCGAAAGGATATACTCATAGACCGCGTCCACGTTAGATGCATTGGCACATATCATATATTTACGATCATCGAATTTATAGAGAGTAATATCGTCTACTAATCCGCCGTGGTCGTTTAATATTGCATTATATTGGACCTGACCGCTTTGCATCTGAGCGACGGAATTACAAGTAAGGGATTCCAAATACTGAAGAACTTCGGACGGTTCTCCTTCTACAAAGATTTCTCCCATGTGCGAGACGTCAAAAAGTCCGGCCGCTTCTCGAGTGGCGTTATGCTCGGCAATAATTCCTGAATACTGGACCGGCATATCCCAGCCGCCGAAGGGAATCATTTTGGCACCTAATGCTCGGTGCTCCTCATGTAAGGGGGTCATTTTCCATTGGGACATAAGCGTATGCAGCCATCATTTCACCCTGGTCTGTTCGGGAAAAACCAATTTTGAAGGGTATTTTCTGTCTCATGATCTACGGTTTTGATTTCTAAATCGGACTTTTATTTGCCGAGGGCATACTGACGAAATTTGGGCGGATGAGGATGGAGATAAATAGAGGCCGATAGGGATGAAAGTATATTCATTATATTTAATATAACGAGGGTTGCGTTATTCTACGTTAATTCAGAAAAGCAAATGGTATTTACGATCCAAGAGTTTGCGGGTTTTCATAAAGGGAGGAAGAGATTTTAATTTTGAATAAAGTCCTTTTGGCAAAGAATTTCCTGTCTGCAATAGCAGCTTTAAACTGTGGCCATGCTTCAGATTTTTTATAATATAATTCTTAGTGAATCTGGCTCAAAAAATGGGCTATTGCGTTTTTTGTGCACGAAAAATAAGACAAAAAGAATATATGTGAAAAATTTTCCTTGAAGTCTTTAAAATGAATTGAATAGTCTGTAATTTCTTTGAACCACATGGCTGTTCTATTTTTGCCTTATTTTAGACGAATAAGGTGATCGTTTGTGGGATATCCTGCGCCGCACTATTACTTTTTCGCAGGCCATCTGTTATTGATTAGGTGTTCAAGGTTCGGTAATTTTGATTCCTTTAGCAGTTTTGCATACGATTTTCAATAAGATACAATTAAGCACGTCGGTGACCCTCGCCCAATTTGATCAAACAGGGCTTAAGTTTCCGTACGGCACATATCGAGTCACCTCTAGCGTATATGAATCAAGCTATCAGAATGTCGAAACTCGCGCTGCGAAAGTCGGCGATCCAACTACGGTCATTACTACTAAATTCGAACGTTACCGAGATACGATTTCTCTTAATTTTTTTTCCAATAGCAGTGTGGATGTAGCATGGCAATCCGCCGGTAAAATCATCAGTTGGTTTTCCGTAGATGATAACCGTGATTTTTGTAAGGCACAAGGGATCGTGCCTCGATTAACGAATCCTGTGATACAAGATTTCAGTTTTGTTCAGAGCCAGGGTCAGCAAGGTCAAGGTCAGGGCCAAGCAGCTTGGACTTATCAAGTAGGTTTCGATCTTCGATTCGATTATGTGAATCAATCGACAAGTGAAGTGGAAGGGATTTCAAAAATTCAAATTCAAGAACAATTCGGAAATCATAATCAAACAACGACGATAGGGGTGTAGAAAATGGCATTTATCAATGATATCGTGATCGATATCACGAGAGGAACGCAGGGTTTAGCTCAAAAATCTTTCCGGCCTCTGATTTTAAGAGCGGCCGATACGACGGCGACCGCATTAAAGAAAGTTATTATCTCGGAATTAACCGATTTAACCGCCGCAGGTTTTACCTCGTCGGACGACGTTTATAAAATGGCGGCCGCTATGTTGGCTCAATCGCCAAGCCCTGTCGACATCATGGTTGTCGTTTCGCACGATCCGATTGCGACAACCTTGGATGCGCTTCGCGATCTTGACGATAATTTCTATGCAGTTTGTATAACATCCAGGGCAAAGGCCGACCTTAATGCGGCTGGAACTTGGGCAAATGCGAATAAGAAATTCTTCTTTGGTTGTTCGTCGGATCTGACCGCTTTAAGTTCAAGAAATGTGGATCGCGAGTCCTATTTGATTCACGATAATCATCCGGAAGATTATCCGGAATGCGCTTGGGTCGGGCAGAATATTCCCAAGCAACCGGGATCGACCACATTTAAGTGGAAGAGATTGAACGGTCAGAACGCATCGACCTTTTCAAAGACCGATTTAACTACGATTCGTACTAGCAAAGGGCAAGCCCTTCAAGCATTATCGGGCGCAATTTACGTGAACGAAGGAATCGCGACTTCCGGAGAGTTTATCGACGTTATTGTGGGGCAAGATTGGGTGGAAGATCAGTTGAATACCGGTTTGCTTTCTCTCTTTTTAAATAATGATAAAGTTTCCTTGGACGATAGCGGAATTGCGCAAGTAGAAGGCGTCGTCCGCGATGTTTTAAAAAGAGCCGGGGACGCCGGAATTATCGCTAAAGCGGTATCTCCCGATGATTTGAAACTCTCGGATGACAAAGTTTATATGAACCAGGTCTTTGTTCCGACTCGTTCTCAGCTTTCCGTGAACGATAGAGCGAATCGGCAGCTTTCTGGCATCAAGTTCGTTTATTATTTGGCGGGCGCGATTCATAAAGTCAACGTGAACGGGCTCATCACTGTTTAAGGAGATAGAAAATGGCAGATAAATTCTTAGGTACTTATGATCCGAGCCAAGTAACGCTTTCGATTTCCGGAAGATTGGTTTCCGGTTTTTTTGACGGAACCTTTATCTCGATAAAGCGGACAGACAGCGAAAATTATAAGACGCATGTAGGTGCGAAAGGCGAAGTTTCTCGGACAAAGAATAACAATACCACCGGCTCGATAACTTTCACGCTGAAAGGGACCTCCCCGGACAATGCGTTCTTGGATCTGATTAAATACCAACCGTCGGCATTTCCCGTGCTTGTTAAAAATAACTCTGACGGAAAGTTCATGGCGGTCGCGAGTCAAGCCTGGATCAATACCGAACCGGATAAGGAATTCGGTTTGGAAGAAACGGGCGTCGAATGGGTTTTAATGTGCGCGGATTTAAATAAGTCGCACCTACCGAGTTAATTTAAGGAAATATAATGTCTACATATCAGGAACGAGTTTTAGTCAACGGAAACGAATACATTCTTCAGCATCCCGGAACTAAGGAATGGATTAAACTTAAATCCAAGATGTTTCGTATTACGGACGGTAATATGGATCTTTCCGTGGTTTTGGAATATTGCTTCGATCACGTAGTATTTCCTGATAAAGGAGCTCCGAAATTATCCATCGATGGTCCACTAGATGCGGACGGTCGACCCGTCCTGTTACAACGGAACGAATTGAAACAATGGATACGGGAACTGGAGGAGGTTTGGGAAATCATCCTACCACGATTTCTTAGAGGGGACTTGGAGCCCGGATTTTCCTGGCCAGAATCTAGACCAGAAAACGGTACTGCGGCTGGCGCAAATCAATCGGCTCGAGGAGTTTCGTCTAAGGCGTGAACTCGACGAAGAGATCGCAATTTGGAGGCCTGTCGTGAACGGAATTCTGACATACACGGAAGCATGCGAAATGTCTCCTCGCGATTTGGCAAAAGCTAATCTTCTTGTGGACCGGATGATGAAGGAGCAGCAGCAGGCTACAAATAAATTGCGTAGCCGGACGTAATATGGATGATACTTGGATCATAGAGATGCGAAAACTCGCGTCACAAGCAAAAAAGCTTGCCGCGGAGTTTAACGATCTAACTAAGCAAGCAAGGACCGTATCCCAGAATTTTAGAGGGTTAGCAAATGCTGCCAAACCTCTTTTATCGCAGTTCAATAATATTACGAAAAGTATAAAAACGATTCCTCAGGGTTTTAAGAAACTGGCGGATACCGCGGGACCTTTACTTACCCAGCTGAAAAATATATCCAAAAGTATTAAAACCACATCGGATAAATTCGCCTTCTTTAGTAAAACAATCGATAAGACATCGGCTAACTTAAAGCGGTCTGATTCTAAAACATCGAAAGGCGACGGAAAGAACGATGCACAAGGTAAAATCAATAGCTTCGCAAATTTTGCTAAGGATGCCTTTGGTGTTATCTCCCCCTTTTTAAAGGATTCAATAAAGATTTCTGGAGAATTAGAAAAACAGCGTGTACAGTTAAAAGAACTTGCCGGTCCCGGTTACGGACAATTGGAGAAATCTCTACGAAAAACTGCCGACCTATCTAAAAATGCATTTTCCGAAAAAGAAATGATGAACGCGAGTGCAGAGGCGTTAAAGAACGGTGCGTCCATTGAATTTATTAGTAATTCTCTAGAAACTTTTCAAAAGATTGCAGTGGTCACCGGGAAAAGTATTTCCGATCTATATTCTCTTCCAGAACATGAAAGAAAAAAGGTTTTCGAATCTTATACAAAGGATCAGAAAAAAGCTTCAGGATTGCAGGATCAATACAATCAAATGGTCCAATCCGGAATATTAGCAGAGCAGCGATTTGCTAATTCGATGGAAAAATTGCAAGGCGCTATCGGGAAAATGCTGGGCCCGCTTATAGGCCCACTCACAGATGCACTATCGTCTCTCATAAATTATTTTACTTACGGGGAAGTCGGAATAAAGCGCTTGCAAGCAATTATGATTGTCTTCCTACCGCTTGCCATTGGCGGGATGTTAGCGATGGCGGCTGCCGGTTGGTCTGCCATTTCTCCTTGGTTACCTCTCATTATTATTTTATTATCGGTAGGCGCTGTTTTGGCGGGCCTTTTCTTAGCTGTTGACGATTTTATCGGTTGGATGAAAGGAGAGAAAAGTGTAATCGGTGATTTCTTAGGGCCATTTTCGCACTTCAAAGAAACAGTTATTAACTCTTTTAAGGCAGGCATAAATTGGATAATGGACTCTTTTAATCATTTGATTAGCTTTTTTCGGGCGTACGGTCGATTAATCATTACTCTTATATTCCCGATCGCCGGTCTCTATCTGTACTTTGACGAAATTAAAGCAGCCTTCGGGCAGCTTCTATCTTGGGTTTCCGATTTGTTTAGTAAGGTATGGTCGTCATTGATTCCTGATCCGAATACGCTTCTGAATAGCATTAGCGCCGGAATCGGACTGGCTCCTTCTGAAAAGAAAGCATCCGGAGGACCAGTAACCGCCGGAAATTCCTATCTTGTCGGCGAACGGGGACCTGAAATCTTTTCTCCCGGTGCCTCAGGTAGAATTACTCCTAACGGTAGAATCGGCGGCGGTTCAACCTCAGTAGTCATTCAAAGCGTAGTCGGAACCTTAACCGTAAACGTTAGCGGATCCGCAGCGGCTGGACGCGAAATAAAAGATGCTGTCATGAGAGCGTTAGACGAGCTCTCTGAGGACGTATTACCGGCAAAATTGGGAATAACAATCAACTGATATGCCTGCTCTAACAAACAGAATTTCGAGCTACGTTTTCGGGGGGAGAAACCGCGTTGCTCTGCGTTCGCAAACCGACGACGTAACTTTCGATTCTACGATCAATATTACAAAAGATCGATCGGCGACTGCTACGACTCATGCGATCGAAAAGGGTGCGGATATTACCGATCATGTTAGCTCGGATCCTTTATCAATAAGCTTCACTGCAATTATTTCCGATGCAGATTATGATCCGCTTGATCCCGCTTCTTTTTTTAATAAGAAAGTCGGGGAGAGATTAACCTTGCTGAAGACTTGGGTTGATAGCAAGGAAGTTCTCAGCTTTTTCGGTTACGAAGAGGACGAAGTGATCGAAAACGTTATTATTGAATCTTATTCGGAAGAACAAAATGTAGATTTAGGGCAAGGACGACAAATTCAGTTTAAGCTGAAGCAGATTAACATTGTAGATTCCAAAACCCAGGATATTCCGTTACGTAATGGCGTTACTAAAAAAGGAAGTTCCCAACCTTCGACCGTTTCCACTACTGGAAATGCAGGCGTTAATAAGCCAATGTGCTCATCGATAGGCGGAGGATAGAACCATTGGATTTACAATACCTTCCGTTGACAGTTGATGAGGTCCCAGTTGAAAAGGATTTCCTCATCGGTGAAACCTATTCCTTTCGGTTTCTTTATAACGATCGGGCCGACTTTTATACCTGCACAATTTTGGATCTGGACGGAAATATTCTATTCATAACGAAAATATTATATGCGACCCCGTTAATAGATTCGGTAATAGATGGTTTAAACATAAATCGGCGAATACTACCGTTAAATCCTCAGGAGCTCGAGCAAGTTAGCGTTTTGCAAGGACAGGTTGTAAATCGAGCCTCGCTAGGTTCGACGATTCTACTCTTGCTGGGGAATATTATTTCACTATGACGGCGTTATATAATAGAGCGGCGACGGTAAATATAGGGGGAAGAGAATTCTCGTATCCTCCTTTCTCCATCGAATTTGTACAAGAGTTAAAATTCAAAAATCCTCAATCGACTACTCTTAAATTATACAATCCATCGCCGGACACTGTTGGGGTCTTCGATGCTAAAAAGAAAGGCCAAGGAAGAATTTATCCGAATGTAACTGTTTCGGCAGGCTATAAAGAGGATTATGGGACTGTCGTTTTTGGGGAAGCATTTGCTTATACCGTAGTTCAAGAAGGTTTAAATAGAATTTTAGAAGTGAAAATCTCGGATAAAACCAAGGATTGGGGCACAGCGATTTTAAATAAAAGTTATAAGAATGTAAACGCAGAATCGATCATTAGGGATGTCTGCAAAACTTTAAGCATTGCACCTGGAGAAATTAATTTAGGCATAGGAAAATTTTATGAGTCTATCGTTCTCCGTAGTTTCCGGGATTCGATCCAGAAATTGGCAAAAGACACGAATTCGGATTTCTTTTTTAAGAATGGCCTTTTGACGATAGTTCCATCAAATCCGAGCGTTAAAACTATTACGAAGCTGGACCCAAGTTCCGGGCTTCTGGAACGACCTCAGAAGACGTCTAACGGGTTTAAAATAAAAACATTATTTTTATATAATTTAACGCTCGCGAACGTGGTACAAATTAATTCCAAGGAAGTGAATGTTAGAGCGAGAATCACTAAAGTGAATCGCACGTTTTCCACATTCGGAGACGCTTATTGTGAATTCGAGGTAGTGCCGATATGAGTTTTGCCGAACTTTTGGAAACGTACGTGGATATGCGAGAAAGAGGGATTCAGGTCGGAATGGTCTGCAAGATAGAATCCTTTAACGCATCTACCATGAGGGCGGACATTCTCCCGTTGGTAAAAGAACAGAATATTTTGGACGAGGTATCGGATTATCCGGTGATTCCGGACGTTCCCGTTCAATTCGTCCAGATCGGCGCCGGTTGCTACATCAAACCGTTTTATCAGCAAGGAGATTTGGTCTGGGTAGGTTTTTCGACTTTCGATATTAGAAAAAGCTTAAACGCCCAGAAAGAGACCGTAACTTTGGAATCGAAAACCTTCGGTCTGGAAAACGCCTGCGTATTGGCAAGAATTGCGGAACAATCTTGGACCGAACCTCAAAATTTAATTAAATTTGAAAATGGAAAATTAACTTTAAAAGTCGGTTCGACCGAAGTTTCCATAGGTTCTTCCGGGGTCGAAGTGACCGGGGATTTCAAGGCTTCGGGCAATGTGGAAGGCGGTCATGTGATTGAAAACGGTCTTTCCATCGGGCAAATTAAATCGGGATTCAACGCCCACGTCCATCCGTTTGTCGCTACGACTCCTCCAACCGGTATTACGGGAACACCATTATGAAAACATTAAAAGTAGAAAATAATGATTTAGTTTATGAAAACGGCCGGCTGGTTCAGCTGGAAGGAATTGATGCGTTAAAGCAAATTCTCGGTAACCGGTTGAAACTTTTTTTAGGGGAATGGTTTCTTGCTCCCGACGAGGGGGTGGATTGGATCGGTTTAGTCGATCAGGGACCTTTTGTACAATCTCGATTTATTAATGCTGTTAAGACGGCCTTGCTTAAGGAACCTACAGTCACTTCGATCACAAAGTTGGATGTAAGCTTCGATCGAGCAACCCGTCAAGTTACGATAATGTTCGAAGTCCAATCGAGCCTGGGCCTGCTAAGCGGCACGGTGTTCGGAGGGTAATCTATGACTTTCGGTGTTACTGTACAAGGTTTTAATCGAAAGCTTTATTCGGATATTCTTCAATCCTTGGAAGATCGGGCACGCTTGCCGGAAAATTTCGGTCCCGATATCGATCTTTCGCCTTACGGTGAGTTAGGGATAATTCTTCAGAATGTTGCTAAGGAAATCGACAATGTTTGGCAAGGCTTGGAAGATACTTACTATTCAAAATACATTAATTTGGCCGAAGGTGTCCAACTAGACAGGATTGTGGCCCAGGGAGGGATTTCCCGGCTGCCCGCTAGAAAATCGGTCGTTCAGGTTACGGTTGTCGGAACCATCGGTGCGACAGTTCCTCCGGGGTTTCTAGTTCAGACTCCTCAAGGTATTCAATTTGAAGTCATAGCACCTGCAGTTTTAACTAGCGCGGCCGGAGTGGAGTTTACATTTAGAAGTATCGATACAGGACCCCAAACGAATATTCCCTCGGGAGCGATTACGGATATCGTCACTCCGGCGGCCGGAATTAATTCCATCTCGAATTCGCAACCTTCTTTGGGTGGAGGACCGGTAGAGACCGATGCCGAACTCCGTCAGCGGTATAAGGATCGGGAATCGTCGGGTGGATCCTCGCTGCCGGCCATTCGTGAAACAGTACTCCGAGTTCCGAATGTTACTACCGTCTTTGTATATGAGAACGCAACAAGCGTCGTTGCGGACGGACGACCACCACATTCGATCGAAATCGTAGTCTCGGGCACCGCAGCGGATTCGGATTTGGGACAGGCTATATTCAACTCAAAACCTGCCGGAATTGAAACCTTCGGCACCCATTCCTTTACGGTTGCCGATGCGAACGGGCAGACTCACATAATGAACTGGTCCGTTCCGACCGCCAAGGTGGTTAACGTCATCGTAAACATTACTAAAAATGCAAACTGGACGGATTCTAATATTCCGGTAGTTAAAACGAGAGTTGTCCAGGCTATCGGTGGAGCGGATACGATCGGAACGCAAATCACCGAATATCATGGGTTGGATGTCGGTCAAAGCGTGGTTGCTTGGGAAATCATAGCAAATCTGGACAAAATTCCCGGGATAGACGATGTCACGGTTTGGACAGCCTTTGCCCCCACTGTTCCGTCGTCGTCGGCAAAATTGGTCGTCGGCGCGATCGAATTCGCTCAGACGTTTACCGCTAACGTTACGGTGAATATATCATGACGGCTTTCAATGCTCTGCAGAAATTCCCACAGTCGATTTTAAATCAAGAACCCGGATCTTTTTTAGGGCGATTATGGAGCGTAATTTCATCCGAATTGGACGAAATAGAAATACAGCTCCAGGCTTTGAAGGATTTGGAATATATTTATTATGCGACAGGCGTCAACCTAGATGTGCTCGGAGAACTTCTGAATGAAACGAGAGTTCCCGGACAAGGCGACGATACGTACAGACTATTTATCTTAATCGCGATTAGTAAGAGACTAGCAAAAGGAACATTGCCTGAAATAATCGAAATCGGTAAAAATATTGCCGGTTTGGAAAACGGAACGGTATTTATTCCGCAGGAACTCTATAGCGATCTCGATTCGATATATTTGGATGCATTATCTTTATTGGATGGATTGGAGCCTTTGGACCCGAGCTCGAAAAGTCCCGCTTCCTTCGAATTGGACGTGGAGGGGGATGTAAATCATCTAAAAGTTCCGACTCTCCTAGCGAAAGCTGTCGACTCGATTCGTCCTGCGGGAGTATATGCAAAAACTAGAATACGCTTTTTATTCATAGAAAGCAATGGACGAGAATATACCGCTAGGCGAGGCGTATTGGATGGAACTAGTTTCTTCGACGGATTAACTTTGAGAAATCCGCAGGCCAACTATGCTATCGATCAAGGAGCTATCGGTGACGGAGGAATCGCTCCGCCCGGGCCTTCGGATACAGGACTAACGCATGAACTTTCTCGTAAACCTATCCATATACAACTCCTTCCGGACGGGACTCGGGAATATACGATATCATTATCCTATTCCGAATTGAACGGCGATAACCTAAATGAACTGGCCTTTTTTTCCGGAGGACGATTGGTATTCAAAGATTTCTTCGATTCAAAACCGAAAGATAGCACGTTAGTGTACGATTTTAAACTGAAGGAGACTGCAATATAATGGGCATTCCGAATCCGAATAAATCGAGAACTTGGGATAAGAACACTCCGAACGACGGAGTTTTATTGGACGTGGAGTTTAACAGTCTTTATGCGAATGATAACGCCTTACAATCTCAGAGAGACGCGGATATTGCGAATCTTCAGGCGCAGATCAACGCATTGAGCGCGGCAATCGGTCAATCGAATGTCCCGCTAGGAGCGATTATCGAATATGATTTTCCGGATATTCCGCCTGGATTTCAGATTGCAAATGGCCAAGCAGTTTCTAGGACCGTTTATTCCCTGCTCTGGACGAAAGTTCATAGAACTGTTTCCGGTATGGACCCCGCCGCGAGCCGGATTCAGTCAGCCTCTCACGGTTTAACTGCCGGACAATTAGTGAAATTTTCATTCGCTGGCGGCGGGGTTTCTGCGAATACTTCATATTATGTGATCAATCCGACATCTAACGACTTTCAGATTTCTTTAACCTCCGGCGGCTCAGCAATTGCCCTCACGGCCAATCAAACGGGAGACATGATCTCCCACATACAATACGGCTTCGGCGATGGTTCGACCACATTTACTCTTCCGGATCGTAGAGGAATTTTCCCTCGCGGAGCCGGCCAGCATGCGTCAAGAGCGAAGGCAGCTGGGGGCAATTACAATGGGGGGGCGATAGGGCAGGAAAATCAGGATATGTTTCAAGGGCACTGGCATAATAAAAGAGAAGTGCCGAGCAATTATAGTAATCTTGTTGGGGGGTTAGCTGATCAGATTAATTCCTCCGCTTTCAGCCAAACTTCAGCCGTTCGCGTAACGGACCCAATATCGGACGGAACGAATGGAAGCCCGAGAATTGGAAGCGAAACGACACCTGCTTCGACAGCCGTTCAATATATCATTAGAGTACAATAATGAATGTGAGGAATTAGTAAACTTTGATGGGGCGGCGAAGGGATTTGCTTAAATACGTCTTTTCAAATGTATAATGAATCGTATTAATTATTAGAAATTAAGTTTTATTAAATAATGGCCGGAACTCTATAATCCCAGCGTTCAGATATTACACTTAAGGAGATATCTTCATCATGTCTATCCCCAATCCGAATAAAACGAGAGCTTGGGATCGTTCCACTCCGAATGACGGCCTGCTTTTTGATGCAGAATATACGTCTCTTTACGCAAACGATAATTCGTTGCAGATGCAGATCGCGAATTTGCAATCTCAGATCGATTCTTTGACGAATACTTTTTCCCAAGTTGCAGTGCCATTAGGTGGTGTGATTGAGTTTGATTTTCCGAATATTCCTGCTAATTTTTTAGCGGCAAACGGGCAAGCAATATCTAGATCGACTTTTTCCGCTTTGTGGACTTTAATTCATCGAACGATTTCAGGTTTAATTCCGGCGACGGGTAAAGTTCAATCCTCGGCGCACGGACTGGCTGCAGGCCAATTAGTGAAATTCTCTTTTACAGGGGGAGGAATTACTACGAATACACCTTATTTCGTCGTTAACCCGACGACTAACGACTTTCAAATTTCGTTAACTCCGGGTGGGGCGATCGTTGCATTGACTTCCAACCAAACCGGCGATCTGATTTCTCATATCCAATATGGTTTCGGAGACGGCTCGACTACGTTCACATTACCGGATCGTCGCGGAGTATTTGCGCGAGGTGCAGGGCAACATGCTTCGAGATTGAAGGCGGCCGGTGGGAATTACGACGGCGGCGCTACCGGACAAGAAAATCAAGATCAATTTCAAGGTCATAAACATGCTCCGCCTGACGCTCTCGGTATTGCACCAGGATCGGTATATCCATCAGGACCAATCTCCTTCCAAGCTGCAGTGATACAAGTTGGAATTCCAACAACGGACGGCGTAAACGGAGTTCCTAGGACCGGGAATGAAACGGCCCCAGCTTCTACGTCGGTTCAATATATTATTCGAGTTATTTGACAAATCAAAGAGGAAGATTTTCAAAAAATCATTCTTATTTAACGCCGTCAATGCGTGGCTGCTTTAATCTATCTAAGTAACATGGCAGAATAAACTCATTTTCATTAATGGGTTTTCTGTAAAAAAAAAAGAAGACCGGTCACGAGAAGCTCTGATCTATTTTTGGTAATTTCTTTCTCATTAAAAATTTTAGTAAAAACCGTTTTTCTTTTCTCACTTTTAAAGCCAGAATCCGCTCATTTCTTAGACGGATATAATTGGTTTGTAAGCAGATTTCGTATTCTTCTTGAGATCGAAAGTCCTTGCCGAATTTTAATTCTTATGATAGCAAGGACTTCCTTTAATATAGTTGAAAAACCAACTCCCGGAGGGGGAATGAACGCCGTTCAAAATAAGAAAAGAAAACGATGGCTTGCAATCGCAGTGATAATCCAAATCGCCTTACTGCTGCTTGCCTGTGGAAGTACAGCTCAATATAAAATTACTTATAAAAAACCGGATATGTCATCCAAGACTAAGGGTTTAGTTGCGGGTGTTTCCAAGATCGATTTGACCCCTCCGCCGGGCATGCCCCTGGCAGGTTACTCTATGTTGGCTGAGACGGAAAAAGGATTTCGGACCAGAATCTATGCACGGGTTTTTTATATTAAAAAAGATGCAAACGATCCTGTCGTTTTAATTCAGAGCGATCTTTTATCCGGATCGCTATTGATTCATCATTTACTGGCGGAAAGACTTACATCTACCACCGATATTTCTTTCGGAGGAATCGTATTCGCCGGGACGCATACTCATTCCGCGCCGGCCAATTTCTATGATAATAACTTTTATAATGAATTCGCATCCAATAAGCCGGGATTCGACAAGGCTTGGACGGAATTCGTTTTAGATCGTTTAACGATTGCTGTTCAGGAAGCATACAAGAGTGCGCGACCGGCAAAAATCGGTTCCGGTAAAACTCTTGTGTGGGGGCTGACTCGTAACCGCTCCTTAGACGCCTATCGTGCGAATAAAAATTCCGGTTTTACGGAATTAAAGCCGGAGATTCAATATCAGACGATTAATCCGGAATTGATAATGATTCGGATCGATGCTCAAGATAAGGACGGTAAGTTTAAGCCTCTTGGAGCGTTTAGTACGTTCTCGGTACATGGTACGACGATACCAGATTCTACCGAAGTCGTAAATGCCGATGTCTTCGCATATCCGGAAAGAATGTTGGAAAAGAAGATTCGCATAGATTATAAACCAAGTTGGGATCCGATTCATGCTCTGAATAATTCCACGCACGGAGATAACTCTCCTGACTATCGGGAATCTATGCAGGGTTTTATCGAATCGAAACGGATCGGAGAAGCGATCGGAAAACGTGCATTAGATCTTTTCGATTCGATAGGTGCTTCTTTGCATTCCGACGCAAATGTTTCGTTTAACTCGAAAGAAGTCGACGTATATGAGGAACCTAAATTTGGAGAGGCCGAGATTTGTGATCGTCCCTATGTCGGAACTGCATTGACGGGTGGAGCGGAAGACGGTCAAACTCCGATTCTTTTTTGGGCTCCTTTCTTTGCGGAAGGATGGCCTAGGTGGTTCTTTACCGGAGGATGTCAGGGGCATAAACGCATCGTAGGATTTAAATACTTGCAACCGATCGTATTGCCTAAATCAAAATTTCCTCATAAACTTCTATTTCAGTCGGTAAGAGTCGGTGATACGTTACTTTTGCCGTTACCGTTTGAAGTTACGAAAGAATCCGGCCGGCGATTCGTGGAAGCTGCAGTTCAGGCGAACGGATCGATTAAGAATGCATCCGTTATCAGCTGCGCAAACGGTTATTTCGGATATGTTACTACGCCTGAAGAATATACGCGCCAACATTATGAAGGAGGTCACACCCTGTTTGGCCCGGGTACTCAGCCGTTCTTGCAGGCTCATTTGGTGGACTTGACAAAGAATTTACCTTCGTCTGGCGGAAAGGAATCTTTTCCGTCATCCTGGGAATACGAGCTCGACGCAAAGGATCATTATCCTTCCATGAAATCCTTTTCCGGAAGCCGGGAAATCGTTAAGATTCCGCAATTGGTTCTCGCTGAAGAAAATTCGGAAAAGCATTGGGTTTTTCGTTACCGGGATGTCGGTCCTTCAAAAATTTCTCTGCATGACACTCTCGTATCCATTGAATATAAGGATGAAGGCCACGAATGGAAACCTCTCTTATCTGACGGCGAGATCGTTAATGATCGTGGCGTAGATATTGAAGTGAAAAAAATCGGGAATACCGGAGATGGTATGGCGATTTATGAAGTTCGCTGGTATAATCCGGAGCAGATCGGGAAAAGAAAATATAGATTTTCGATTCGTCCCCGGGAAAATCTCGGAGAGTTTGTCTCGCCTGAATTTTAGAAAATGATTCAAAAAAATGTATGTAGGAGCTCCTACATACATTTTAAAAAAAAAAGACTTTCCCTATTTTTGAAACTGTGTTATGGATTCACGCGGAACCACCGACCGGCCCGCGCCCAGGAAGGGTGGGGAAACCCTGTACCTTATTCTAGTATTTCCTATAGAATCACAAGATCATCGACTATTTCTAAACCCGTGAACCCCGGTTCGCTATAGATATCAGCTAAAGGGACCTTCTTCTTTTAACAGTACCGATTCTCTTAAACATTTTCAGTTGACTTTTTGTTTTCATTTCATATTCTAAAAATGATCGATGGAGACTTTCATCGATTTCTCAATTTCGGAAATTCTCGATTTTAACGCGAATTTCTCCCGCCAATTTCAATTTCGTCCCGATCCTGCAAGAGGAAATGGAACGGAACTAACAACCTTAAAAATATCGAGCGGCTTTTGGCATCCATTGGAATACTGAAAACCTTTCGAGGAGAATATCTATGCATGTAAGAATGAGTAAAATTTTTGCGATGAATAAGTTGATTCTACTATTTATCGTAGTTCTATTAGGAGGATCTAAAATGACATTTGCACAATCACTGCCGCTTGTTTACGGAAATCCCATTACTTTGGAGCAGGCAAAAAAAGTAATGGCTGCAGCGGAAGCGGAAGCCAAGAAAAATAATTGGCTTATGGCGATCGCGATAGTGGACGCAGGTGGAAATTTGGTTTTATTCCAGAAGTTGGACGGAACGCAGTTGGGCTCGAGCGAGGTTGCAAAATTAAAAGCGTCGACTGCTAATAATTTTAAAAGGCCTTCAAAAAGTCTCGAGGAGGCGATTGCGAACGGTGGTATCGGGTTGCGAATCCTTGCGATCCAAGGAATTGCCCCGTTGGAAGGCGGCGAATTAATTCTGATGGATGGAAAAATTATAGGTGCGATCGGCGTTTCCGGAGCGCAATCAACGCAGGACGGTCAAGTCGCTAGAGCGGGAGTCGCCGCTTTGAAGCAGTAACGTCAATGTACTGATCTTAATCGCAGTCCGGTTTATGTACAAAAAGTAAATTCTTAAAGAACGAACGCAAAACATCTCGTCCCCGGCTCTGTAACTCTCTACGTGTCGGGGATATATCGGATTGAATTTGCAAACCATCAAAGGCAGCCAATATGGTTCGAGCGAGAACGGAAGCAGAAACGCTTGCTACGAGCGTTCCATTTTGCTGGCCTTCTTCGATTGTGGTCGTAAAGATGGTTTCGAGCGAATCATAAAAAGCGATGATTTCGTCTTCCATCATTCCGCCGTTCGCGGTCGCCTCGGCAAACAAGCGAGGCGAGCAGTTTCCTTCGATTGCGAGTCGATTTGCAAGTCGTTCAAGATATTCACCCAGGCGAAGATGAGCAGGCAGAGAGGCAACTTCAGGCTCTTGGAATCCTAACCGATCCAGATTCAAAAATTCTCGAATCAAGGTATCCCGGATATCTTCCTTGCTTTCAAAGTGGAAGTAGATTCCGCCTTTCGTCAATCCGGCAGCATCTGCAATGTCTTGAACGGAGGTTTTTTCGAATCCTTTGCTGAAAAAGCAACGCATTGCCCCCTCTAATATGGATTCTCTTCGAATTCCCTCAGGAAGTTTCTTCCAACCGGCATTTTTAGACATAGTTTTCTTCGTTCTTTCTAAAATTTAGACCTGCCTGGTCAAATGGGAAATATATCCTTGATAAAAATAAATACCAACTGGTAGGAATTTTTGTTTGACGAATTTTTCCTAATAAATACCGATGGGTAGGAAATCTTTTTGAAATTCGGAGTTTTCCATGGGTTCCCTTTCCGTCTTGTCGCAATCGCTAACACTTCCTAACGGTTCAGTCCTTCCAAATCGAATCGCAAAAGCCGCTATGGAAGAAGGTCTCGCGGATAAAAACTTTCTTCCGGGAGAGAATATGTTTCATCTTTACGAACGCTGGGCTCGCGGAGGCGCCGGGCTATTGATTACCGGTAACATGATGATCGACCGCACCGCATTGACCGGGCCCGGTAACGTAATTGTTCGAGACGGAAATATAGAACCTTTTCAACGATTAGCGGAGGTGGCTCAAGCTAAAGGATCTAAGCTTTGGATGCAGATTAATCATCCGGGAAGGCAGGTCTTCGGATTCATTGCAGAAACGCCTGTAGCTCCTTCTGCGGTAAAAGTCCAAATTCCGGGTAGGTTCCTCGCTAAGATTTTCGGAACTCCAAGAGCTTTAACTTCGGACGAAATTAAGCGCATCATCGATCGATTCGTCAATGCGGCGAAACTTGCGGAAGCGGCCGGTTTTCATGGGGTGGAAGTTCATTCGGCACACGGTTATTTATTGAGTCAATTTCTATCGCCGTTAACGAATCTCCGAACCGACGAATGGGGAGGAACGCTCGAAAACAGAGCGAAAATTTTGCTCGAAATAGTAAAAGGAATTCGCGCCACCACCAAACGGGAGTTTTGCGTGGGAGTTAAATTGAATTCGGCGGACTTTCAAAAAGGAGGATTCGAAGAATCTGATGCGATCAAAGTGATTGAAATGCTTAATAATACCGGAATCGATTTGCTAGAAATTTCGGGGGGAAATTATGAATCTCCGGCGATGCAAGGAAATTCAAAAACAGGAACGAGTCCTCGTGAAGCTTACTTTTTGGAGTTCGCTCGGAAAGCAAGCAAGTCGGCAAAAATGCCTTTAATGGCGACTGGAGGATTCCGCTCGCGTTCGATTATGGAAGAAGCGATTCGATCCCATGCGGTCGATATGATAGGGATAGGAGCTCCTTTTGCCTTAAATCCGGATTGTGCTTCTAAATTAATTTCCGGTGAACTTGAAAGTATACAAGTAGATATTCCGGATCTTTCGAATCCCACATTCAATTCGCTATCTAAGATGTCCGCTTTAAGGGTGCAGTTCAGCAGAATGGCCAAAGGCAAGGATCCTAAAGTTCCGTCGTTTCTTTTGGGAAATTTAATTCTGGAGCAAATCAGAGCCAGACGGAATGCGAAGAACTATAAGAGATTTCTTTTAGCAAAGTAGATTTTGTATGACCTTTTTCCCTTTGCTTCGGAAGACCCCCGGAAAAAGTAATCCGTATGGATTGGAAATTTCCCAAATGGAAGCCCGGAAGACCGCAGCGTTGGGAATTTCTGTTACCTCCCGGGTGTGCAAAGGAGACCGAACAGGTATTGGAATCGATTATCGGCGGTCCTTTTTTGCCGAGAACTCATACGCCGAGCTTCACGGTTTTTCCCGAAAAATTTATATTAGAAAAAGCGAATTTTCGCCAAGCTTTGGAAGTTTTGGTGAGAGTTCCGTGGGCTCGCGATATTCGCCTTAACTTAGGTAAGTTTTTTTTGTCGGAAGATTTCAGCTTTTCCGGATTGATCGAATCTTTAAGGGAAGCAAAACTTCTACCGCCGACTTGGGGAGTTCGATTTCATCCGCAAATACGCGGGCGAACCGAAATCACGAGAGAGGATCTTCAATTTCTTTGGGAGGAGACATACCCGCGAAAAGAGGAATTTGAGTCGGCTAATAATACGGAGCTGAACGCTTTATGCATCGGCGACGATTTAATTCTTTCCTTAAGTTTTGCCGGCGAACCTCTTTTTAAACGGGGAAATTTTCGTCCTCTTTCCAAATCCGCTCCCTTACGAGAGGATCTTGCCCTTTTTCTTCTAAGCCGATTGGAAAAGAATCTTCCGGATCCTGAAGCCGTTCTCGTACCTTTTGCAGGATCCGGAACTTTCGTATGGGAAGCCAGTTCTTTGCTGTTAGGAGTGGGATTTCCCCATTATGAGAGAGCTTTTTTATTTCAAGACCTAGAAGAATTTCCTAAAACAACATGGGAATTTCTGAGAAAAAGAATCGGAGAGAAAGGCGAAGGGACGTCGATTCTCGCTTGGTGGAACGAAAAGGAATCCGAAATCTTTTCATATTTAGAAGAAAGAAGTTCCGACTTTCAGAATTTTATTCGGACTCGAAAGCCCGATTCTAAGTTGAGTATATCCGGAGATGCAGGTGATTTCTTTTCCCTTTCTCCGAAGGAAATATGGTCTTCTCTCGGTAAACCTGCCAAACTTTGGATGCCAATCAATCCGCCTTACGGTTTGAGAATGAAACAACCGGGTTCCGAAAACCTTTTCAGACATTTAGCGGAAGTTTTAAAAGATTGGTGGCAACTTCCTGCAGAAATTTCAGGTTTTGTTCTATGTCCTGATGAAGATTCCTGGTCTTTGTTTTTGCGAGGAATTGGAACCCGGTCGGAAACTATTCATGTCACTCACGGTGGAATCGATATGCGAGTGGTTTATTTTTAATTCCGATCACTTCATCTAATCCTTTGGCTTAATTGCTTAACTCTCTTAAATATTTTCAAAAAGAGTCGATTTTTCCCCGACATGACTTCTATTATGGTTCGTCTATCAACTATCCGAAATGGTTCCACCAAGGAAAAACGATTCATGAAAAATTTCTTAATAGCTTTCACTGCACTGATGCTTATTGCAAGCTCGGTTTCCGCAAAAGTAAAGACGGAGATCGTAGAATATAAGCAAGGCGATACGACGTTGGAAGGTTTCTTAGCCTATCCTGAAGGAAAGGATAGAAAGGCTCCTGGAATCATTCTTGTTCACGATTGGTTTGGTCTAGGCGAAAATACGAAAAACAGAGCGATACAGCTTGCGACTCTCGGATACGTGGCTTTTGCTGCGGACATTTATGGCAAAGGAGTGCGGCCGAAGTCGAACGAAGAGGCGGCAAAATTGGCCGGTTCCTTCAGAGAGGGTGACCGAAAATTACTTCGTGCTAGAGCACAGGCAGCCTTGGATACGCTAAAGAGTCAGTCTCATGTAGATCCCGATAATTTGGCGATTCTTGGTTACTGTTTCGGCGGAACCGCAGCTTTGGAACTCGCTCGTACTGGGGCGCCTTTAAAAGGGACGATCAGCTTTCATGGCGGCCTATCGACTTCGAAGCCCGAAGAATCGAACGTAATCAAAGGCAAGGTCTTGGCTATGCACGGGGCGGACGATCCTTTCGTAAAACCCGAAGAAGTGGCCGCCTTTCAAGAGGAAATGAGAAAGGCAAAGATAGACTGGCAATTTGTTTCGTACGGGGGAGCTGTTCATTCCTTTACGATTAAGGAAGCGGGTAATGATAATTCGAAAGGCGCCGCCTATAATGAAAAGGCCGATCGTCGCTCTTGGATCGAATTGCGGAATTTTCTAAAAGAAATTTTTCCGTCCAAATAGTTTTTAGATTTGGTAACCCATCGAAGGAAAATCGAAAAGAGCCGTGGTTGGTTGCGTTTCTGCGTCTATTTTCTTTTTGGCAAGCGATCCAGGAATTGAATGAAAAAAGGTTTCGAATCGGTAATAGATCCTTCCGCAGGTTTGGAAAGAAATCTCCCTGCGCAGTTTTTTTCCTTTAAGAATATCAAAATGCCCGGCAAAATGCCCTCATGATCCGCACTGTTTACAGAGTCGATACCAAAGGATCTTTGGATCATTTGGAAAGGCGAGAGGAAGAACTTTCCGAACCCGGAGAAAACGAAATTACTTTGGAAGTTCATGCCATTGGCCTTAATTTCGCGGATATTTTTGCAATCCAGGGACTTTACAGCGCCGCTCCAAAAGGTTCGTTTATTCCCGGTTTGGAATATTCGGGAAAAGTCATAGCTGTCGGTAAGAAAGTAAAATTATTCCGTAAAAACGACAAAGTAATGGGTGTCACTCGTTTCGGTGCTTACACCGATCATTTAAATATAGATGAAAGATACGTCTATAAACTCCCGCCACGCTGGTCTTATGAACAAGGGGCAGGCTTTTTAGTTCAAGCTTTAACGGCATATTATGCGCTTGTTCCATTAGGAAATCTTCATAAAGGTCAGACTGTTTTGATACATAGCGCCGCCGGGGGTGTTGGAATTTATGCTAACAGAATTGCAAAAAAATTCGGCGCCTGGACCGTCGGGACGGTAGGAAACCCGTCGAAGATTTCGCTTTTAGAAAAGGAAAGGTATGATTCTTGGATTATTCGCTCTTCTAGTTTCCCGCAAGAATTAAAAACCGCTTTAGGTGGCCGGGAATTGAATTTGGTTTTGGAATGTATCGGCGGAAAAATCTTTCATGATAGTTATCAGGCCCTTGCACCGATGGGGAGAATGATAGTTTACGGAGCCGCTTCTTTCATGAGCCAGGGAGATCGAGTCAATTGGCTTTCTCTCGCTTGGAGATATCTGACTCGGCCCAAAGTGGATCCGATGGAGATGGTGTCCGATAATAAGGCGATAATGGGTTTTAATTTAATTTGGTTATACGATCGCGTGAATGAACTTTCCCGACATATAAAGGATATGACTAAATTGAATTTGGAGCCTCCTCATATCGGAGGAGTATATTCCTTCGTGGAACTTCCGGAAGCGGTAAAATATTTTCAGACGGGACAAAGCACAGGAAAAATTGTCGTTACGTCCGGCGTAAAAAGGTAAGTCGCGTTTGGAGACCGGAGCGAAAGACCCTGCTTTAATTTCGATCTTAGCTTTCGCAAAGAAGGAGTTCGAGAACTATCTCGAAAGCGAAGTTTTTCCGCGATTTCAAAAAGAGGCGGCTCCGGAATTGGCTGAAGCGATGGAATATAGCATCAAAGCGGGAGGCAAACGACTTCGGCCCATTTTAGCGATGGCGGCATTCGGCGCCGTAACGAAAGATTCCTTATCGATCGCGAGTTCATTGGAGTTCCTGCATACATACAGTCTGATTCATGATGATCTTCCCAGCATGGATAACGATGATATTCGTCGGGGAATACCGACCTTGCACAAACGCTATTCCGAAGCTACCGCAATATTGGCGGGCGACGCCTTGCAAGCTTATGCATTCGAATGGTTGACGCATGCAAAAGGCGAGGTTGCTGATCCGCATTTGTATCGGGATTTGATTCGTATTTTGCATCAGGGCGGCGGGGCTCCGGGAATGGTGTCCGGCCAAGTATTCGATCTGGCTTTGGAAAGAAATCCCGTTTCCTTAAAAGGAAGTAAAGAGGAACTACTTGCTATTACGCATCGACTCAAAACGGGAGCTTTAATTCGGGCTTCTCTGCTTTTGGGAAATCGCTTAAGACAGGATCACCAATCGAGAGCCGCATTGCTTTCGGATTATGGGATTAAATCGGGACTTCTATTTCAAATTACGGATGATATTCTAGATGTGGAAGGAACTCAAGAAGACTTAGGTAAAACGCCGGGTAAAGACGATCGATCGGGGAAAATTACTTACCCTGCATTGTACGGCCTGGACGAATGTAAGAAAATGGTTACTTCGCTTGTAACCGAATTGGAAGGATTAGGAAAAAGTTTAGATACTTCTTTTTCTACAGACGGGGAAACTTTACAATTTCCGGATTTCTTTCAATTATTGCCCGGAACTCTTGGCTCGAGGAAAAACTAGACTAGATCAGCTGTTGCTGGACCGGGGCTTGGCAAAGGATATCACCCTTGCCCGTAGTCTCATACTTTCCGGCTCCGTCCTTGTGAACGATAGAGTAGTCGATAAAGTCGGTCTTTTAATTTCCGATTCGTCCGAAATTCGAATTCGAGAAATCATTCCTAAATATGTTAGCCGCGGCGCTTTCAAACTGAAAGAAGCATTAAGGAAATTTAATATTTTCGTCGATGGAAAGCTGTGTATCGATTGGGGGGCATCTACCGGAGGATTTACTCAGATTTTATTGGAAGAGGGTGCTCGCACAATTTTTGCCTTCGATGTCGGATACGGACAAATGGCATCCAGAATTGCCATGGATCCCAGAGTTTCCGTTCAAGATCGATTTCATATTCGCGATACTACATGGGATTTGTTGGTCCAATTGTGGGAAAAACATTCTACGGATCCGTTTCCGAAAGAGATTTTTTTGGCGATGGATTTAAGTTTTATTTCTCTTCGATACGTCCTTCCTACCGTAAAGCGTCTTCATGATGAAAATCCGAGCGTATCCTGGACGGGTGTCAGTCTTTTCAAACCGCAATTCGAAGTCGAGAAATCGGATTTGGAGAAAGGAGTGGTAAAGGATCCGGTTGTTCGAGCACGTGCCTTGCGATCATTTTTACGATTCTTAAAATTGGAGATCGGAACAAATCTTCACGGGCTGGTAGAATCCCCGATTGCCGGGAGAGAAGGCAATCGGGAAATTCTTGTATACTGGACATTAGATTCGATTGTGGATCGAGCTTAACCTATTGCCGCATTCAAGGCCATCGAAACCCGAGAACCGAGTCCGATCTTTGTCTTCTCTCCGTCCGTTCTGACGAATTCATAATCGCTAGGTTTGAGAAAGAAGGTTTTAGCTTTGAATTCGAACGTGAAACCGGGCCAAAGAGTAGTGTTTCGTCCCGTGCTCGTATTATACCAACTAACGCATCCGCCGGTAAGCCAAACCGAGCGACTGAGGCGATCTTGGAGTTCCTTGTTGTAACGGTCCTGAACCTCTTTGCGAACGTCGATGTATTTAATGTTTTTCTTTCTTAGGGCTCGAATACATTGGAGAGCATACTGTGCCTGAGATTCGATCATAAGAATCATAGAGCTATGTCCTAAACCGGTATTCGGCCCGACGATCATAAAGAAATTCGGGAAACCGGAAATCGAAGTGCCCAGATATGCTTCCGCCCCGTCTTCCCAAACTTCGCTTAACAATCGGCCGTTTTTCCCGCGGATTTCAAACGGAGCAACCGCTTCTGCGGCCTGGAACCCGGTGGCGAAAATAATGGCGTCGACTTTGTGTTCCTTTCCATCTTTCGTTAGAATCGAATCTTTTTTAATTTCTAGGATTCCCTCCGTGACTAAATTCACGTTTTCACGATTCAACGCCGGATAATAGTCATTGGAAAGTAAAATGCGCTTACAACCGATCGTATAGTTCGGAGTTACCTTTTCCCTCAAAGTCGGATTAGGAATGCTTTTTGCTATAAATCGTTTCGCAAAACCTTCGAACACCTTCATCAATTTAGGATTGATTGCAAATGCAATTACTCCCAGTTCGTTTATCCAATAGATTAATTTGCGAAATAACCAGCGTAACGGAGGGAGATACTTAAAGACCCCTTTTACAGAATTTCCGATGGAGGAATCCGGCTTTGGAATAATCCAAGGCGGAGTTCTCTGAAAGAGCTCAAGCTTACCGACTTTCGGCGCGATGGTCGGCACAATTTGAATCGCGCTCGCTCCGGTTCCGATAACAGCGACCGTTTTACCGGTAAGATCATAACTATGATCCCATCGGGCTGAGTGGAATTTCGCTCCTTTGAAGGAATCGATTCCGGGAATTTTCGGTAAAACCGGTCGACTCAAACCTCCGGTTCCGCCGACTAACGAGCGTGCCTGGTAGGTTTCGCCACTTTGTGTAGTTACTTTCCAGGTCCCGTTTTTCTCATCAAAAGAAGCGTCATTAACTTCTTGGTTGATACGAATATGCTGCCGGATACCGAATTTGTCAGTACAATCGTTCATATAATTTAGAATTTCCTGTTGAGGCCCGAATAAGCGTGACCAATCCGATTTTGGCGCAAACGAATAGGAATATAAATGAGATTGCACGTCACACGCGGCGCCAGGATAGTTATTATCTCTCCAGGTTCCGCCGATACCGTTTCCCTTCTCCAAAATAATAAAAGAATGGATACCGGCTTGTTTAAGTCGAATTCCCATGCAGAGTCCTGCAAATCCGGAACCGATGATAATTGCATCGAGAACCTTTTCGGCTTTCGATACATGGTTTTGGCTCGGTCTATCTAAGGTTTGGGCTACCATCTTTAATTTCTCTCCTATGGAAAACATTACCGGCTCATCGCGCGGGAATGAATTCCAGGTTATAGAATAACCGATTGATAAAAAACAATCGTCCAATCTTAGGATTTGCGACCGGGATTCTTGCGCTAATTTCGAAATCAATAGGGGTTTTTACCTGATCTACCGCATTTCGTACCGCATTTTGCCTTTTATCAAACCCGATTAAAATTTGTTACGAGTTTTTTTGGCGGATCGCGGATTTACGATCGGGGGACCGCATAATCGGGATTATTTCCCTTTTTCAGACAAGCCTTTGATATCCTTCCGCTTTAGCCATCCTTGCGGAATGCAAGCCCCAAGTTCACTGTCTCCGGTCTTAAAACAGACTTTGCCGCGTGTGCAATTGAGATTCTCATTGCAGGTGACGCCTAAGAATTGATCCGTAGGGTCAGGGTCCAAATAATCATCGTTGGACCTTCCTGGGCTATCACCGCCTAGGCAGATTCCATACTGAGAACTTTGGGATTTAATACAGACTGCTCCTGCGGTGCAATCGTAATCCTGCCGGCAGGCGTATAAATCGCTAGTAGAGGTTTGTAAGAGTAAGAGAACGATTGCCGGAGCCAAATAGTTTAAACTTCGAATAAATCTAATTGAAAGCATCCCTCAGGAATAAACGAAGAAAAGGTTGGATGCAATATTTTTTTGATATTCCCATCTAAAGCAACGGGGATCTCCCGCGCGGAATATTTTCATGCCGAATGAAACTATCGGATGAATTTTCGTAATACTGATATCATGTCGCTGAGTTGTTTCCCTTTCGTATCACTAATCTGTTTGGGTTAATTTCAACAATAGATGGTAGTAAAATTGATTTTCCTTCTTCCGAATCTATAATTCTATAAAGTCATACGAACTAAATTTTAATTTCTATTTTAGATTGCTCCCGATTTCATTCCATTTAGACCTATCGAATTTCCGGAGACTACGATTCACTTATGTCAATAGAGAATATTCAATTTCGGCAAGAAGGAAACCTGTTAGCAAACAAGGTCAGAATTGCTTTTTCATTCGTGATGGTTTCCATTAACATATTTGCATTGTTTACCGTTCCTTCGGATAATCGCTGGGTTAGTCTGACTAATACCGCTTTGGAATCTGCGGTTTTATTCTACGGAATCTTCATCATTTATCTTACT
Organism: Leptospira fainei serovar Hurstbridge str. BUT 6; assembly: GCF_000306235.2. Taxonomy (NCBI): domain Bacteria; kingdom Pseudomonadati; phylum Spirochaetota; class Leptospiria; order Leptospirales; family Leptospiraceae; genus Leptospira; species Leptospira fainei. The sequence goes on along the minus strand of NZ_AKWZ02000010.1, from coordinate 730,995 downwards.
AAAAAGGGGAGATTCTCAAATTGGTTGGCTTTTTCTTCGGTAATTTCGGATATGATAATCTTCTCATCCGTCTTCATTTTACTGATCAGTACATCCTCTACAATCGAGCAAAAGATATCCTTAGCAAATCTTCCGTTTTTCATGATGGCGATGCTTTTCATCGTAATGTATTCGGGATTTTTACTATCGTATAAGATCACATTAATCGTCGGCTACCTTGGGATTTTTTTTCTTGCCGTGATGGCTTATGTTCCGGTATATTCCGGCGCTAAGATTCCGTTCTTAGCAAAATCTCCGTCCGAGATGTCGGCTTTGTTAGTAGGAGTGAACCTAATCGCGTTTACATTAGGAATTCATATCGCTAGCGCAGTCGTAAAATTCATGAGCGGTGCGGCGGATTCTGCGTCTTTGTCCGCTATTGAATCCGGCCAAAAATCTAAAGAGGCCGAAGTTACTAAAAATCGGATTCAAAACGAAGCCGATGCCTTAAATAAAAACGTATCTAATATGCAAAATTCGATGGATTCATTGAATAATGAAATTCAATCGCAGGTTTCGAGCGTTGAGGAAATTTCCGCCTCGGTGGAGGAACTATCGGCTTCTATGGATAATGCAGGTTCTTTCGTTAAATCCCAATTTAAGAAAATCGAAGATTTGAATCGGGAGAGCGGCACCTTAAATAAAATATTGTCCGAAGTCAAATACGCCACGGAGCTTTTGGAAAAAACCACGAGAGAATCTAAGAAATACAGCGTAGAAGTTTCCAATGCTATGGATCTGTTGAACACGAATTTTATCGATATCAAGGATTCGTTTCAGAAGGTCGAAGACGTAAATAAGATACTACGCGAAATCGCAGATCGAACTAATCTTCTGGCCTTAAATGCCTCTATCGAAGCGGCTAGAGCAGGCGAACACGGGCGAGGATTCGCCGTAGTCGCATCGGAAGTCGCAAAACTTGCGGAAAGCGCCGCTCAGAACGCTTCTTTGATTTCTAAAATTATTACTCAGGCAGGAGAACAGATTTCCAGCGGAAACACGGCGTCTTCGGGAACTAAGGAAAAGATGCGGATACAAGATGAAAGTTTTTCGATTTTAGTTTCGAATCTGGATCAACTAAGAGGGAAAATCCACGAGCAAGGAAAGATCCACGACACCTTTCTTAAATCCTTTCAGGAGTTGTTTGATTTATCCAAACAATTGGAAACTATCGCGTCCGAACAGAAAACCGGAACCGCCGAGGTATCCAGGGCTCTCATTTCGATAGAGGAATCCGCTTCGTCGTTGGCGGAAAATTCTGGGACCTTGCATTCGAATATAGAGGAACTAGCTCTCCAGTCTAAACGGCTTGTCAACGATTAGCTTGCTTTCTATTAACAAAGGATCTCTTTGCAAGAGAGAAGATCTTTGCGGATTCTCCGAGTCACTTAAATCTTGAAAAAAGACGTTCGCAAATAAAAAAGCCCCGGTGTTTCCACCGAGGCTTGTTTATCTTTTTTATGAAAGAGGGTTAGGGGCGAACCGAAATCACTTCGTCCTTGTTAATCAAGGCTACGATGTGTTTATATTCGGGCGAATCTTTCCCGTATTTTAGTTCGGTTGCGCGGAGTAAATGGATGTTCTTCTTGTGACGGAATTTGAACATCTGGTCTTCGCTTGCGCCCCCGTATTTCTTGATCATGTTTTCTTCAAAGGCGTAGCAGCTTGCAAGATACTTGTGAGCCGGGTATTCCTTCTCGTTTTCATCGACCTCGATATAAAGCTCAAGTATGGGGATACACTGAGGTAAATTTTGTAGGTCGTATTCGGTAATAATCCAAGAACGGTAAACATCCGAAAGGAGACGCTTAAACTCAGCACGCTCGCGCAAGTCTGGGTTTTTGATCTCGTCCAAATGGTTAATGGACTTGGTAAAGTAGTTAAGGGCTTGTTGTTTCGCCTCGAGTTTCAGCCTAGAAACGACGCGGTCTTCACGAGCTTTGCGGTCGACTTTTTGCCAATACCATTTCTCGTCCAAACGCTTCTTCTCTGCTTCTTCCTTACGGTACTGCTCGACTGCTTCCCTCATCTTGAGGATGGTATTAACTCCGGATTGGTAGCTGGTTAGGGCCAGGCGGAACTTGTTGTTCGCGAAAGCCTTAGAGAGCTGATGGAGTTCTTGGAAGTTCTTGTCGTAGCCTTTGAAGTCGGGGTTTTTCCAAACAGCTTCCTGTTCTTGGATCACCTTCTTACGACGCTTCTGCTCTTCCGTAAGGTTTTTATCGTCATCCTCGGGAACAAGTTCCCCTTTAAGGAGTTCGTCGATCTTATCGGCCGCCGCTTTGGCCTCTTGCTGGTTCTGTTGTCCCCCGCCTTGCTGCTGGTTCTGTGCGAACAAGGAGAGGTTGAGTCCGACCACGGCCAGAAGAACGAAAATAGTCTTCATCACCTTCATAGTGCTCACACCTGTGCCTTCTCTTTCATAAGATAGGATTAGAGAAAAGAACAACAAAGTCCTTTTCTCCTGTTTTACTATCGGTTCCTCAGGGTTCGAGATAAACCCATGAAGTAAAAATTTTCCCTTTTTTACCGGATAAGGGACATAACCGAAAATTCTTTTCCGATTCAATTGAATTTGCCTTGAATCGTTTTTTCGCGTCCCGACGAAAACTACCTTGGTAGAATCTATCGACCCTTCCAAAATCCCTCAAAGAACCGAGATTGCGAGCAGATTTTTAGAAAACCGGGGAGATTTCCGGCTTTCTCTTCGATTTTTCTTTCTTTCTCTCTCTTTGGACTCTTGCATTCTGGGCCTGAAGCATGAACTTGAATGATTTAACCCCGATTCGAGCGGGATCTCCCGGTTGTAAAATTTGCGGCGGAGTAGGTTTCCTTTTGGAGGAAAACGTAAAAAACTCCTCATCGGGAGTTTTATTACTCTGCTCGTGCATGAGCGATTCCTGTCGGACCTGTGATTCTAAAGGCAAACCTCCTTTTATGGTCTATGACGAAAGTCAAAATAGGATGATGTCCTGCGTTTGCCATGATGCTCGCATAGAATTGGACCGTATCGAAGCCTTAGTTAAAAAAGCAGGGATTCCGGCGAAGTATAGATATCGCACTCTAGATAGAATGGATACGACCGAGATGTCCTTTTTGATCGCTCACGATTGGGCTCACGAGCTAGTTATGAAATGGGAGGAACGTGGAAGATCGGCGCAAGGGTTATATCTTTGGGGAAATACCGGGTCCGGAAAAACTCTGCTAGCTTGTGCAATATTAAACGAATTAATTTTGCGTTACGGAATGGAATGCAAATACGCGAAAATCAATCGGGACTTTTTATCGGCGATCCGCGACACCTATCAAAAAGAAAGTGAAATCCACGGAATGGAACAGACGATCAAAAAACAATTCATGGAAGTGGAAGTGCTCGTATTGGACGATTTCGGAGCGAACAAAGAATCGGATTGGGCAAATTCCCAGCTTTATGATTTAATTGATTCCCGATATGAAGAGGAGAAAGTTACCGTACTTACCTCGAATATTTCCCTATCCGACTGGAAAGACAAGGCCGAGGGCAGAATTTTTTCCCGTTTGATGGAGATGACTAAGGAAATCCATTTGGATTGCCCGGATTACAGACTCAGTCACTCGGTTCATACGGAGGCATAATGGAGCACCATGCGTTCATCTGTCTCGGAGTAAATCTTGGGGATCGGGAAGCTTCTCTTAAGGAAGCGATTCGCAGGATAGAGGCCCGTTCCGATCTGAAGATTCTTCGCAAAGGAACGCCGCTGAATACGGCCGCTTTGGAAGTTACGGATCAACCCGACTTTCTAAATCAGCTCGTCGAAGTTGCGACTTTGCTTCCGCCTCACGATCTCCTCGACATCCTTCTCGGAATCGAAAACGATATGGGTAGGGTGCGGACAAAGGATAAGGGACCGCGCACGATCGATATCGATATCTTGTCCTATGATCGACTTAAACTTCATGAAAAAGGACTGCATCTTCCCCATCACAGTCTATACACTCGTCCTTTCATTAAGGAATTATTGGAAGAGTTAGGCGAAGGATCCTTAGGGGATTCTTTCGGAAATCCTGAGGAGGAGATAGTATGAGAGATGTGCATAAAATATTTCCTAAAGGAAAGAAACCTCTCGAAAGAAAAATTTCGGTTCTGACCTGCTACGATTATATTTTCGCCCGGATCTTAGGCGAAGCGGATGTGGATTGTATATTGGTAGGCGATACTCTCGGGGTAGTCGTTCAGGGTAATCGTACTACGCTATCGGTCACTCTAGACGAAATGATTTACCATGCTAAAATGGTTCGGAGAGGAGCTCCGAATTCCTTTATCGTAGTCGATTTACCATTTTTATCTTATCAAGTTTCCTTAGAGGAAGGAATTCGTTCTGCCGGACGGATCATGAAGGAAACGGACTGTGACGCCGTGAAATTCGAAGGCGGTAGTCCGGAAATTTTAGAGCTTATTTATAAATTGGAAAAGATCGGTATTCCCGTAATGGGACATATAGGATTAACTCCGCAATCGGTGAATGCTTTCGGGGGGCATAAAATTCAGGGTAAGGCGGAAGAAGATAAAACTCGTCTGATAAATGAAGCAAAAGGGATTTCCGCAGCCGGGGCTTTTTCGATCGTATTGGAGTTGATACCTTCAGCCTTGGCGTCGGCGATCAGTTCTTCCGTTCCCATTCCGACCATCGGCATCGGAGCAGGTGCGTCCACCGACGGCCAAGTGTTGGTTCTCTACGATTTTCTAGGATTAAACAAAGACTTTCATCCTAAGTTTCTAAAAACGTACATGAACGGCTATGAAGACGTGTCCGAAGCCGTTAGAAATTACGTAAAAGAAGTCTCTAATGGAATTTTTCCGGGTCCAGAACACTCTCACTAGAGCATTTCCCGCGGATTTCTTGACGTTCCGAGTATAACGTAAAGCCTGGAATGAGAATGGCTCCCGATCAGGGGGCATGCCCGTAATCGGGCGGAGGCTACGTGGACATAGTCGAACTCGAGAAAGGATATCCTGAAACGGAAGCCAAGATCAAGGCTTTAGCCGGGGAATGCGGTAATCAAACGGAGATTATCCGCGGCGCCGTCGTATCGGACACCATCCATTTCATTGGAGATACTCGTAAAATCTCCGAAAAAGAGGGCTATGTGAAGGAGCTTCCAGGAGTAACTCGTATTTGGAACGTATCGCTCCCTTACAAGAATATCGCTCGAACTGCTGCGGGTAAAAACGGAGAAGTCGTTCATCGTGAAAATCGAATTGTGGAAGTGAAGGGTCAGGATGGACTCGTTCGCAAATTCGGAACCGGAAAACATATCTTCCTCGTTGGGCCGGATTCTCCTCAGACGTACGATCAAACGGTTACCATTGCCAAACAGGCGGTAGAAATCGGAAAAAAATTCGGAATCTTAGATAGAATTATTTTCCGAGGCGGTGCGTTCAAACCCAGGACTAGGCCGACGGATTGGAGAGGAATGGGCTGGGATGGTATCAAGCTTTTAGATCGGGTAAAAGAAGAGACAGGACTTCCTTATGTGACGGAAGTAATGGATCATACCATGGCGGAAGAAGTCTCTAAGCACGCAGATATGATCCAGATCGGGACTCGGAACGCTCAGGATTTTGAGCTCCTGGAGGCCGTCGGTCGTACCGGTAAACCTGTCATTTTAAAGAGAGGGTTTGGAAACGAAGCAATCGAATGGTTTTCCGCCGCCGAATACATTGCTAATCAAGGAAATTTGAATATTGTTCTTTGTGAAAGAGGAGTGAAAACCCTTTTCATTAAAGAAGGATATTGCAGAAATACTCCGGATTTAAACGTAATAACTCACGCAAAAAATCAAACGATTTTACCCGTCATTTTCGACCCTAGTCATGTGGCGGGGGACGATAAGATCGTGGTTTCGAACCTTTTAGCTTCCTTGCCGTTTAACCCCGACGGTTCGATAACGGAAACTCTTCACGTGGAGGAATTTCGAAAGGAGCAAATGTGTGACGCTGCGCAGGCGCTTTTGATGAGCTTGTACGAAAAAACCGTCGAAGCGATTCTGACTTATGAAGAAAAAATCAAACCGTTAACCGACCAGGTTGATTCCTATTTTTTGGAACGAAAGGGTAAAAAATAAAATTACCCTTCTTTTTATTTTAATTCAATCGGTTAAGCGGAGGTTTTGTCTACTAATGGTGAGTCGGCCGAATCTTACGAAATTTATCGAACGATTGATTTTCGAATATTATGATTTATTTAATTGTATGATTTGTCGATTCGTAAAGGCAGCCGGATTTTACTGCCGGGTATCTTACGCGTCGCTTATCGATTTTGTTTATTCGGGGAATTTCGGCGCCAGCTCCATTTTCGTTTTTTCCCAGAGTTCCGGCAATTCCGCGCATAGCTTCAAGCTTCCCGGCAAATCCCCTTCTTTTAATTTTGTTTCAGCATCGGTTACCGAAATTTGCAAACCGATTAAACCGAAATTTGCAGCGACGCCTTTCGTTTGGTGTAATTCGGCCTTGAGCTCGTTGGGTTTTTGCTCGGCTACGAATGATTTTATATTTTCCAAACGACTATTCATATTCTTACGCAGGGAGCGGACCATCTCTTCCAGCCAAAGTTTGTCCTCTTCGTCGTCTCCCTGTTTTAAAGATTCCAAACGAGACCAATCTATTAACATACTAACTCCCCCGGAAGGAAAAAATCTTTGCCGATGATTCGATTCCTTAATCAATGTCGAACGCAGTTCGGAACGACGGAAGCAATCCCTTCTCCCCCATTTATTTATAGCTTGAATAAAAAATCCAGGTCGTTTTTCGTATTCTCGAAGATTTATAGAGGCGAAACAGAATGAAAATTCACCCTACAGCCATCGTCGATTCAAAGGCGGAATTGCACGAATCCGTTGAAGTGGGAGCATATACGATCATTGAGAAAGACGTGGTCGTCGGCGAAGGAACGATTATCGAAACCGGAGCTCGAATTTTTTCCGGAACGAAATTCGGCAAATTTAATCACGTTTATCACGGAGCAGTTATCGGAGTCGTTCCCCAGGACCTAGGGTTCGATCCGAATACTCCTACTAAAACCCTTATCGGCGATAATAACACGTTTAAGGAATATTCTAATATCCATAGAGGAACCAAAGTCGATTCGCCGACCGTAATCGGAAATCGAAACTATATTATGGGAAATGTGCACGTTGGGCACGACTCCATCGTGGGAGATGATAATATTCTAACCCATGGATTGGTACTGGCGGGACACGTTACGGTTGGGAACAAGGCGTTCATTTCAGGATTGGTTGCCGTCCATCAGTTTTGTTTCGTCGGAGACTATGCGATGGTCGCAGGTTGTGCGAAAGTTGTTCAGGATGTTCCGCCGTTTACTACGGCTGACGGTAATCCCTGCACCATTATAGGGTTGAATACGGTCGGTTTAAAGCGGGGCGGATTTTCTCCCGAAGTTAGGGCAGCGATCAAGCAAGCATATAAAGTCATCTATCATTCCGGCATGAATTATCGCCAAGCTCTAGAAGCGTTAGAAAAGCAAGGAAATCACATTCCGGAAGTTCAAAGTATTATCGCATTTTTTAAAAACAGCGATCGCGGAGTCATGGATCACCGGTGAGGGTTCTCGTTACCGGGGGAGCCGGTTATATAGGAAGCCATGTCGTCGCTCTTCTATTAGAGAAAAATTATGAAGTTCTGATAGTGGATAACATGGAAAAGGGGAACGAAAAGAATCTTTTTCCTCAATGCGAGTTTTTACAAGGCGATATCCACGATCGTAAGATTTTAGAGAAAGCGTTCTCTAAAAAAATCGAGGCAGTTTTTCACTTTGCCGCCTGGAAGGCCGCGGGTGAATCGATGACAGATCCTAATAAATACGCGATGAATAATATTGCGGGGTCTATCCAGCTTCTGACATTCATGGAGGAGGTCGGAACGAAAAATTTTGTTTTTTCCTCCTCAGCCGCCGTGTACGGGGCACCGCAATACCTTCCTTTGGATGAAAATCATCCTTTGCAACCGGAGAATTATTACGGTTATACAAAGTTGGCAATCGAAGAAAATTTGAGATGGTATGATCGACTCAAGGGATTTAGATATGCCGCACTTCGGTATTTCAATGCGGCGGGTTACGATCCGCGCGGTAGAATTTTAGGGCTCGAAAAGACTCCTGCGAATTTATTGCCGATCGTCATGGAGGCGGCCGTGGGAATGCGCTCCGGTATGGAAGTATTCGGAACCGATTATGATACGGCGGACGGAAGTTGTATCCGGGATTATATTCATGTTAGCGATCTGGCGTCGGCCCACGTTTTGAGTTTGGAATATCTTCTGCGCGAAGGCAAATCCTTGACGGTCAATTTAGGAACCGGAAAAGGCCATTCAGTATTAGAAATTCTTAAATTGGCAGAAGAAGTGATCGGTAAGCCCATCCCCTATACGATATCCGGGCGTCGCGCGGGCGATCCGGCAAAACTATGGGCGAAGGCTGAACTTGCCGAGAAGCTTTTGGGTTGGAAATGCGCTTATAGCGACCCGAAGGTGATACTCGAGACTAGTTGGAAAGTTTATAAAGACTTGTTATAGTTCGGGAATGAAGCCTCGGCGCATCGTGTTTTCGGTTATGGAAACCGGCTCTAAAAATTGTTTTAAATAATCAGGTCCACCTGCCTTCGCTCCGACTCCGGAGAGTTTGAATCCGCCAAACGGTTGTCTGTCGACGATCGCTCCGGTAATGGATCGATTAATATATAGATTGCCGACCTCGAAGGAGCGCTTAGCCAATAGTATGTTATTAGGATTTCGTGAATAAACTCCGCCGGTAAGGGCGTAATCGACTCCGTTTGCGTACTCGATAGCTTCCTTAAAATTGCGAACTCTAAACATGGTTACGATCGGGGCAAAAAATTCGGATTGCCCTAGCTCGGAATTAAAATCGTTACTTTCTAATAGCAATGGATCCACGAAATATCCTTTCGATTTTAAATCCGGCGAGATTTCCAATTTTCGGTATAAGTTTGAATCGAATTTTTTCGTTAATCTTTCGATCCTTTCTTTCGATTCGGAGTCGATAACAGGCCCGATTTTTACTGACGGATCTTCGGGGGGACCGGCTTTCATGGAGAGCAAGGCTTCCGAAAACCGCTTACGAAAAATATCGTAGCAAGAATCCGATACGATCAATCTTGAAAGGGCGCTGCATTTCTGCCCCTGAAAACCGAATGCCGATTGAAGAGATCCGGCGACCGCTTCGTCTAGGTCCGCGTCCTCATCGACGATGATCGCGTTTTTTCCTCCCATTTCGGCAACGACTCGCTTGATAAATTTCAGATTCAATCCGGAAGTTTCGCGTATCATTTGCAATCCGACCGCTCTCGAGCCCGTAAAATTAACGGTGTGAACTTTCGGATGATTGACTAAATAAGAGCCGATCTCTTCCCCTTTACCGGGTAAAAATTGCAGAGCTTCAACGGGGACTCCGGCTTCGATCAGGATTTTAAATAAAGTCCAAGCTATCGCCGAGGATTGCTCCGCAGGCTTCATAATAACCGTGTTGCCGGTGACTAACGGCGCGATAGTCATTCCGCAAAGTATCGCTAATGGAAAATTCCAGGGCGCAATCACTGCAGTGACTCCCCTTGGACGATATACGAACGAATTGTCTTCTCCTTCGAGATTTCGGAATCTAGGAGAAGCGAGTTTATCCGATTCTTGTGCGTAAAATTCACAGAAATCGATCGCTTCCGCAATCTCTGCGTCGGTATCCTTGATGCCTTTGCCTACCTCCAGCAATATTAATGCAGTAAGTTCATCTTTAGATTTACGTAATATTCTGGCAGCGTTGCGGAGGATTTCGCTTCGTTCGAACGGGTCTCGTTCTCTCCAGGTTTCCGAAAAATCCGCGCATGCGGAAACCGCTTGTTCCGCCAAGCTTCTATCGGCGTATCCGATCAAAGCCACTTTTTCATTCAGATTCGCAGGGTTTAGGGCCGCGTGCGTTTCAGCTACAGTGATACTCTTTCCGTTTACGATCGGAAAAACTCGGAGAGGAAATCGGTTTCGAATGTCGTGCAATGCTTTATTCAACCTCTCTCGTTCTTCCAGGAGCGAGAAGTCTCGAATTGGCTCGTTTTTTAAAGCTTGCGAGTCGTTTCTAAAGTTCATGCGTTTGCCTTCTTATCAATTTCTAAAAACTTGGTTCTGTCGGTTTTCTTGGAGTAAATGTTCTTCAGAAAGCCTTCATTAGTCGAATTTTCCAATAATCTTCGAACTAAATATGCCATGCCAGGAATGACTTCCCCAATTGGAGAATATTCTCGGACACCGACGCCTAATTTCCTGAGCGCCTTCTTATACGGGTCTCCCATTCCATATAACATTTGAATTTCATAATCTTCTTTTGGAATCTTTAATTCGTCGGATAAGGTAAGAGCATAAGCGATACTTCGAATATTATGAGTTGCGAATGCGGGAAAAATATGAGGGTGAGATTTTAGAAGTAATTCCGTGCATTGCTCATAGTTGATATCGGTTTCGATTTTTGTAAGAAATACCGGCGGTTCCCACCCTTTTTGTCTGGATTGGACTATTTCGTATTCCCAGTAAGCGCCTTTTACTAATCGAACTGTCAGGGGGTATTTTCGATCTTTAGAAACTTCTATTACCCTATTTAGATCCCGTAAAGAGCTTCGAAGATAAGCCTGTATGACTAGTCCGAAATGCCGGTAATCCTGAAATAACGGTTCGGAAAATAGTTCCAATCCAGCGGTCAGTATAATTTCCTTTGTTTCATACTGTTCTAAATCCAAGTTCACGAAAATATTCTTGGACATCGCTAATTCGAAAATGGGTCGCAACCTGTCCTTTAACGCCGCAACCGAATCATCGAAAGCTAAAGGGTCGAGTTGCGAAAATAGAGCGGAGCATTTTACGGATACGTTCCCGTCGGCTTTTCTATTCGGTAAAAATGAGCTTAACTTTCGAAGTTTTTCATCGTTGGAAATATCTTTTATCAGAGTAAGATATTTTTGCGAATATTCGGCCGCTTCGGTCTCCGAAAGAACCGCTTCCCCTAAAATATCGATCGTATTAGATATTCCGATTCTATAACGTTCATATATCGTTTTTTTTGCTTGGCCGTAATTCTCCCCCACTATGAAGAATCGGGCAAAGAAAAGGAGCATTTTTCCTGTAATTTGAGCGAGCATGAAGGAGGAGAGCGGATTCGATAAGAGAACCTTTAATCCGAATTTTAATATAATAGGAAGTTCGGTCGGGCATTCGATAAAATATAAGCGAATATGATCCGAGATTTGTTTCCAGTTTTTTAAAGTGGGAAAAACGTCCGCAAAACGAAACGCTTGGACTTTCAAATTGGGTCGGTCATCCAAGATAGAAAGCGATTTGGAAAAAAAGGAATAAGAACTAAAAATCGATGCCTCGAACTTATCACTGGTCGAGAAGAGAGTAATCCCTTTTCGAATTACCTTTTCGTTCAATGAAGCGATTTCTTCGGAAATGATATCGGTTTTCACATTCATATTGCCAACAATTCTTAGACCGCCTTTATGCCCAGGAACGTTTCCGGTTCCTATAAACGATAAATGGAGAAGGAGATCTTTCCCGAAAATCGAACCTTTCTAAAAACAGGCAAAGAAGAATATTTTCTTTTCGGTTTTTTTCTTCGGAATGAAGGAAAACTAGATAAAAATTAAAATGTTCGAAACAAATTTTTTACGAACGCGTGATTTAAGCCGGGCAGTTTCGTTTTTCGACAGTTATTTAGCGAATTGACCGGCAACTAGGATTTATTGCATGGACGTATTCGAGAGGCAATTCTCCTAAAACGTTCGAGCCTAGGAATTTTCCGGACAAATTTAAGGTACCTTTTTTATAAGCCTCTTCCCAATCTTTTTGAAATTGGTTCGCTAATTTTGCGTAGGACCAATGCCATTTTTCTTCGTTGTATCCTTTATTTCCGCGCTCCGACTTGGGAGAATAAGGCTGACAGAAACCGTATTTTGAGGCGTTTTTTATCATCCATTGATAGAGCTTTTCCCCGCGCCCGCCTTTCTCAAAATAAGAATTTTCTAAAGCGTTTATATCTATATCGGTTCCCCAATGATGACGGGATGTTCCCGGTGCACTTGAAAATTCCAGGATTAACGTAACGATTTGAGTCGGCGATTTTCCTTGAACGGTTTCTCTCATCTTTCGTTTTCCGGTGAACTTATCCTCCCAGATACCTTTTTGATCATTGAAGGAACGTTGCGCGGATACGATGAATGGAATTTGTCTTTCTTCGGGATGATCCTTCTTATATGCGTCGACTAATCTTAGATAGGCGCTTAGAGTTTCCTTCCGCAAAAGGAATGCTCGGGAATCGCCGGGATTTTTATACGAAGCTAAAATTTTTTCGGAAGGAAACTGTCCGATTAGATAGGAGATCGGCAATTGTCCTAAATACGGATCTGATTCACTCTCGGCAAATCGGTCAGGAGCCGCTAAAAACACGATCGATAGCAAAATGAAAAAGAAGGAAAACTTTAAGGCCTGTGAACGCATATTTTCCATTTTATCTCGGACGAAAAGAGAGAAAAGGGATTTTTGTGAACGATGAAGAGCCGTTTGCTCGAACGCTAAGCGAAAAAATCAACGAATCCGATTCGGTTTAGAAAGAAATTGGATTGAAGTTCATTTAAAAACCGAAATTTCTTGTAAAAACTATTTAGGAGATTCCGGATGAAACGACTCGTCACTCTTTTTCTACCGCTCATGCTATTTATGAATTGCTATGTGATAGACAAGATCGGACTTACTATCCCTGAGAAAGTAAAAGGCGATGAGGCTAAGAATAGAATCGTAACGAGCGCAGTAATCGGCGCTTCCGTAAGTCCGAATTCTTCTTCGATCATCGCTTTGGTTTCCTACCAACTTGCCAACGTGGATGAAAGTAAATACTACAATAAAGCGGACGTCGACGATTGCGCAAATAGGGCGCTCTTGATTAACCTAAGTTCGCTCAAGATCGGGGGATTCGACTGTAATTTGGTGGCGGATAAGGTACTTATTCCCTACGTTTACTGATCATTCTTAAAGAGAGATCGATACGGTTGGAAAGCCTTCGAAAAAAGCTTCGGGGGCTTTTGATTTACATGCACTCAGTTGGAAAATAGGAGAGCTCCTTCCGTAAAACGATTCGAGATCTCATATTTTTCCAAATCCCCGATACTTCCGAATTTTTCCGCATCCTCTCTGCTAGCTTCTATCCATTCCCTATCTTCTCTCAGATCGGCGATTCTGAAGTCAGGCAGACCGCTTTGACGAACACCTAGGAGTTCCCCGGGACCTCTTAATTTAAGATCCGCTTCTGATAAAATGAAACCGTCGTCGGAATCCAAGAGGGCCTGAATTCGATACTTTGCTTCCTCGGTCGTTTGCGATTCCGATAAAAGTATGCAGAAGCTTTCGTGACTTCCCCGGCCGACTCGCCCGCGAAGCTGGTGAAGTTGAGAGATTCCGAATCGGTCCGCATGTTCGATAACCATCACGGATGCGTTGGGTACATCGACCCCCACTTCGATTACGGTGGTACTGACTAAAATCTGTATGGAATTTTGCTGAAAGGATTTCATCACCCTGTCTTTCTCTGAGGCATCCAATTTACCGTGCAATAGGCCGACGGAGAAATCCGGAAAGATTTCTTTTCTGAGAGTTTCATAGCCTTCGATGCAGGACTTGAGATCCGATTTCTCGGACTCTTCTACCAATGGATAAACGATATAACATTGGCGACCTTGAGCGACGTATTTGCGGATGGAGTTGTATACGCCGCCTCTTCTGTCGTTCGTAAACCAATGGGTTTTGATCGGTTTTCTGCCCGCGGGTCTATTGCGTAGAGTTACGAGTTCCAAATCGCCGTATAAAGTTAGACAGAGCGTTCTAGGAATCGGAGTGGCCGTCATTGCGAGAACGTCCGGGTTTTTTCCCTTAGCTCGAAGCTTCTCCCTTTGCTCCACTCCGAACTTGTGTTGTTCATCGATTATTACTAAACCGAGATCCTTAAATTCAACGTCGTCTTGAAATACGCTATGTGTCCCTATAATAAACGACGATTCTCCCTTCTTGATTCGGTATAATTTTTCCGCACGAGTCTTCTTGGGTTCTTTGCCGACCAAAAGTTCGATTCCTAAAAAAGGCATATTCCCTAAAAAATTCAGTACGGTTTGATAGTGCTGCCGAGCTAGGATCTCCGTCGGTGTGACCATGCACACTTGGATATTATTATCCGTGTAACGAAGAGCCGTTAACAAGGCGACAAGAGTCTTCCCGGAACCTACGTCTCCCTGCAAAAGGAAGGCTGCGGGTCTATCTGCTTTGGTGCCTTCCTCGATTTTAGCCAGACTTTCCTTCTGATCCTTAGTAAGCTGAAAAGGCAGATTCGAAATCAGACTCTTAGCCGTCGGTGATTCGGGCAAAGGCCAAAATACGCGAGGAATTTTTGCGCGTTGGGATTTTTTATATTCTATTAGTAAATTAAAATAATATAATTCTTCGTACTTGAATCTATTCCTGGCTTTCAACAAATTCCCCTCTTCTGTCGGGAAATGTATCTCTTTAAACGCTATCGCCCGTTGCAAAAGATTTCTTTTAGCTACGACTTCTCTCGGAAGGATTTCCGTTATTTTTCCTTCCAAAGTTTCCAAGGCCTGAAATACCAACCGTCTCAATCCTCTGGAGTCCAAATGCTCTTCTCGAAGCGCCTCTGTCGTCGAATAAAGCGGTATGATTCTTCCCGTATGAATCGATTCCGGAAGATCTTCCTCGCTTAATTCGGCGTTACCTCCATAAGAAAGAACTTCGTAATCCGGATGAATTAACTGAAAACCTCGGAAGTATTCCAATTTACCGGTCGCTGCAATCAGTAAACCCGATTGCAATATTCTTCGAAAATACTGAATTCCTTTAAAGAATACGAGGCTGACCGGTTCGTTATTTTTAGTTTTAGCGGAAACTACAAGTCTGGATTTTCTACCGTGAGCAAGGTAGGAATCTATTATTTCTAAAATAAGGGTTACCGATTCTCCCTGTTTCAGGAGAATATTTTCCGTAAGATTGCGATCCAGATATTTGCGAGGAAACCATAGTAAAAGATCTTGGAGCGTTTTTATTCCTACGGTTTCTAGGACTTCTTGCTTCTTTGGTCCTACACCCTTTAATATTCCTACCGGACTGGATAATCCGACAGTGGCGATTTTTTTTTCAGAGGCCGAGTTCTTCATCCTGGATAGGTCGTGGTGAAGGAGAATCTTTTCCGATTTCCTCTTTTACGGGACTCGAATCATCCAATCCGAGGTAACAATATCGGCAACCATAAATCCGTGCTTGTCGTTTGACGCCGGGGCTTGCCGGTTCGAAAAGCACGGCATAAAGGTATTCGTGCTTTTCTAATAATCTACCGCACACGGGGCAAATCCTAGGTCTTGGAAGATTCGGGTCCCAATTTCCGCCATAGACTTTTTTCGGATCCCCATATTCCCCATTTCGATCTTTCTTACGGAGAGCTTCTTTCTTATCCATGCGCTTGTTATCCACCGAAGCTAACGCATGAAAAAACAAGGCAGCCGCGCCCAGAGCCGCAACCAAAGTAAGAAAAGTGATCATTGCTTGAGATAATCCTTAATTTTGACGGCCATCGAACCGGGTAATTTTATTCCCTTTTCCTCCAATCTTCCCGCATATTTGTGAAACGAATATGTATGTTGAGAAGAAGTTATTATACCGTCAAAACACTCTTCGACCGATTTCGAAATGCTTGCCCAAAGAGGAAGGCGCTCTGAAATCATATTTTCGTACCTATGTAAAAGTTTGCGATTTACTCCTCTGCAAATGGATCGATAAAAACAGAATCGAATGATCAGCGCGGAGGATTCGTTTCCATCTGCGATATCTTTTTCGAGTTGGTTGAGGTTGATGCAATCGACGATTTCCAATTTGTAAGCATTGGAATTATGTTCGAAGGTGACCAAATTCAAAAACATATGTTTGAATAAGGAAATCTTATAACAATTTTCCAAACCGCATTCGCCCATTTTACTATCTTCGCAACGAGTGTACATCACGATATCGGTGTCGGAATCGACGGTAGCTTGCCCGAAATTAAGCGATCCTAAAATATCAAACGCGACTTCATCCCCGCCGTAATTAATCAGTTTGGAGAATTTCTTGAAATCTTCGATTCGTTCCCTGGATATTTTAGTCTCATGCGATCTGAAGAATTTCTTTAAGCCGATAAATTTTTTTATCGTTTCGCTATCTTTAAAACCGGGAAGTGTCATTTTGCTATCGGATAAAATCTTCCGCCGATACTTCCGATTCCGGATTTGCCCGGATAAGCGAAAGCTTATCTCCAGTGCAATCTATATCGAGAAGCCAGCGGATAGAGTGATCCGATAGTCTATTTAATTTTACATTTTTTACAAGATCGTTTTCTATTTCTAGTTCAGTAAAGAATCCGCCGGGTTGAAAACCGAAAACTGAATCAACCGGGCCGAAATTGGAGGGATTTAAAAAAATCGTTTTTCCTTTTTTTATGATTCCTTGATCCTCATGAACGTGACCGGAAACGACCAAAGAAGGGCTATTGTCGTCCAAATACCTACGAATTCCTTGCGATCCTACATGCCCAAAACTCGGAATTTTATCCAAATATCCGAACGCCGGGTTATGTATCACGACAACGTCAGGTTTTTCTTCATTGAAGAAATCCTCCGGTTCGCTGTAACTTTTTCCGTTCCTATTATATTCGTGAAATTTAACGGCTAATTTTTCCGGAATTCCGGAAGTGATGATCGGCGCGCCGCCATACCCGGCGAATTTTAGTCCGCCCATTTCGAACGTTTTTCTATGCAGATCCCTTTCGTACAGCGCAGTATATTGAAGATCGATATCGTAATTGCCGGGCAATAAATGAACAGGGGCTTTTGCGTACTTTTGTATGATTATCTCGATGAGTTCGTACTTCTCCTTCATGGTTTTTGAAGCCTGATGAAAGAGTCTCCGATATTCGTGCGATTTTTCTATGACTGCTGCGGGATATTTTTCCGGGAAGCGAACTGTTCGAGTCGCATAATCGTAAGGATTGATTTCTTCTTTTTGATCCTCCGTGATCAGATACATCTCTTCTTGGAGAGTCACGAATTCTATAATGCGCTCCGGATTGAAGAAGGCCTTGTAAATGATATCTCCGGAAAAAAGGTACAAATCACACTCGGTTCCGAGTAAGACTTCTTTTAGGCCTCGGAGGCCGTCATGAATGTCCGTGAGGTAAATTATCTTCATTAAGATCCTTTCCTATTGCACGGTAAACCGACTGAACACTGTTCGAGCCGTAATCAAACTAATTCTCCAAAGCCGCCAAAGAATGTCCAATCAGAAACCTAATTTTGCGACTCAAACTTTTTTAAGAATTCGAAGAAGAGTTATTTGAAATATAGAAAAAATCTCGTCCAAAGATCTTTAGTCTCTCCAGAGCATTAGAAGGCTGTCTTCGTTTTCGGATATCGGTTCAATTCGTAAATAATCCGGCCCGAAAAAATCTAAAAGCGGTTTTAGGATCGTGTTGGATCTTACGAACAGGAAAACATTTCCCTTTTCCGGTATGACTTTTTGGATTGAAACCTTGCCTGCAACTTCCGGAATTTCCGCTAGAAAATAATTTAAATCTATCCGAACCTCGTTACCGATCTCGGTGAGAGATAGTATTTCGGGAACTTCCTCCACGATTTGTTCCAGAATCAATCTTCGATGGAACTTAAAGACCTTAGAAAAAAATCGGATCGGGTCGAAGGATCTAGGATTATGATCGTATAAACGAAATGATTCGATCCGAAAAATCACTCTATTCCCTTCCACACGCACTGGGCGAAGCGAGAGTTTGAATTTTACGTAATCCGTTCTAAGAAGTCTGGACCAGGTTAGACCTTTGATGCAATAATGTCCCGAAAGTAATAGAATTCCGCTACCCGCATCCAGGACTAGCGACTCCAGATCTTCCGTCCCTTCGACGACTTTTTTCCGGAGGACTTTATTCAGGGAATGCAAAAGAATTGCGATGCGGTAATTGCTCTTCGTAGAGCTTTCAATGCGGGAAGAATTCCCTGATAATAGATCCAAGAGATTGAATCCCGGAAGTTTCCGCAAGTCCAGCATGGGAAGGACTAGAGTAGTAATTCTATTTACGACGGTAAACTCATTTCCAGGTTTTCTAAAATTTCAGAAAGAAAGAACGGGTAAGAGTTCCGGATTTTTTTCTTGCCGCCGATCGGTTTGCCGAACAGGATCATCGTTTCCTTAGAATCGAACAATATTTAGAAAGGGGTTTGGGATGCAGATCGGAGTTATCGGGTCGGGAAGTTTTGGAACCTCCCTCGGAGCCTTATTGGCTGATAAAGGTTACGAGGTGACCCTTTGGGCGAGAAACAAGGATTTAGTAAAGGAAATCAACGATCATCATCTAAACGAAAAGTACCTTCCGGGAATTCGCCTGCCGGATAATCTAAATGCAAGTCCGAATTTGGAGGATGCGGTAAAAAACAAGGATATGATCGTGTCCGCTCCTCCTTCACACGTAATTACCGATATTTTACGAGAAATCAAGGCATACTTACCTGAAAAAGCTCCCATCGTATCGGCGAGTAAGGGAATTGAAAATGGGAGTTTGAGATTGGTTTCGGAGATTTTCGAAGCCGAACTGCCGGGTAAATTTCATAGCCATCTGTCGTATCTTTCCGGACCGAGCTTTGCAAAGGAGATCGTGAGAAGAGTTCCCACTATCGTAAGTATCGCTTCAAAAAATGAAGCGACCGCCAGGAAAGTTCAGGAAATTTTCAGTTTTACCTATTTTAGAACCTACTGGACTCCCGATGTAATCGGTGTAGAGGTCGGGGGATCATTAAAGAACGTGATCGCGATTGCTGCGGGAGTCAGTGACGGGCTCGGGTTTGGGCAAAATACTAGGGCGGCGTTAATTACCAGAGGTTTGACTGAAATTTCAAGATTAGGCGTCAAGCTTGGAGCTGATCCGTTAACTTTCTTAGGTCCATCCGGCATGGGCGATCTGATTTTGACGTGTTGCGGCGATGCGTCTCGGAACCGGACCGTAGGCGTTCGGTTAGGAAGAGGAGAAAATCTAGAATCCATTTTGGGCGGAATGACCGAAGTGGCGGAAGGAGTTAAAACTTCCAAAAGCGGGTACGAGTTATCAAAGAAGCTAGGGATCGAAATGGCGATTACAACCGAAGTATATAAAATGCTTTACGAACATAAGAATCCGAAGGATGTTGTTAGGGACCTCATGAGCCGAGATCTCAAGAGAGAAGGACTCTGAAAGCCGAACGGCCCAAGAAACGAACTTCTTTGTACCGGCATTCTTTCCATAATTCCCTAGTTAATTTCGCGTTTCGCTTCGAACGATATCTCGTCATCTACTCGCTGCTTATCTGTTCGGCTTGTTCGTCATTATCTGCACAAACAAAAAACGATTTCGGTTGGGTGGGATCTCCGGGAAATTTTTCGCTTAATATCGAGGGAAAATCGGTATTCAATAAAGATTCCGATGTTTCAAAGTTTCCGGACGGTTTGAGTCTGCCTCAAAAATCGGAATACGTTCTCTTAGTCGGAGAGTATTTACTAGTAAATAAGGATTCCGTTAAGTTTTCCACTTTGATGAATTTAATTCATCAGGAAAAAGATCTGGGCTTTGCGGAAGCTCTTCTCGCCTATTTTCAAGATATCTATTTTTCTCGCAAAGGCACCGGAGAAAAAGTTCTAAAACTTTGGAATCCGCCTAATAATAACGCTTATACGAAACAGCTAACGGAGTCTCTACGAAACATTTTCTTCCATAAGAAGCCTCCCGAGAAAATAAAATGCTCGGGCAAGAACGAATATTATTCCTTATGCAGAGCTCTACGACTCGGCGCGTATCTTTCGGATTTCAAGCAAGGGGAAAACGATCATGGAAGAGAATATACGAACCTGCACCGAGTCTTAGCTCCATTTACCGAAGAATCGGAATTGAGACATATTCCGTTCCTTGGTCATTATCTACCGGGAGTGTCCGATTATTTAGCCGAACTAGGCTTGCCCAAAGATGCGATTCATTTCAGCAAAATCGGAATCGTGGCGGAAAATTTGGGCGGCCGAATGGTTTCACATTCTTATGAAAAACTGGCCTATTATTATCTAATCGACGGCGATTTTGCGGCCGCAGAGAAAGTCTTGAAGTACATCCTGGATCGACAAAGTGAATTGGCGCCGTCGTATAAAAATTCCATTTATTTAAAGTTGGGCGCGATTTCCTACTTATCCGGCGATAACGCAAAAGCTCTCGATTATTACTTGAATCTTGATTTTCTGGACTGGTCCACCCGGATTCTGCATCCGTTTCTGGGCGAGCCGATTTCGATTAATAGCGCGCGTGATTTGGTTTCGGTCGCGGTATGGAAATCCAAAAATTCATTTAAAGCTGTCGATGCTCTCAATTCGGTCAGCACTCCCAAGAATTTAACCGAGGACGATCTATTTACTCGTCTGCGCATTATACAAATATTATTTGAAGACGAGCCGGATGTCGCTTCCAAAATGGCAATGGATCTCAGCTTTCTCGCTCAGAGTAAGGGCTGGAGAAGAGTCGAATATTCGGCAACTCTCTTACACGGATTTCTTCAATTAAAAACTAATAATCTCCGAAAGGCCATCATAGAATTTACGAAAGCGTACGGCATTCTGAAAGATACGGATCCGTCTTATCGCGAGGAGTGGATTCGATTAAACGGTCTTTTTCTATCCCATCGTGAATCCACAAACATACGCGGGATTAAGGGATTTTTAGACCAGGCCATGAAAATAGCCGCCGCCGGATATACCGACGATAAGATTTACGAAATCAAGAATTATCTTCCGTTGGCTTACGGTACCAAAAATTTGGAAACGGCAGCGATAGATTTTTATACAAGGCACGGATACTTTTACGATTTATTATCTTTAATGATCCATTCCGAGACTAATTCCGATCTGGCGGAAGACGGCTCTCCTTTGGAACTTTCTTTGATTCGAACACACAATAGAATTTTAAAGTATAAAGGGTTTTATCCGCCGGGACGAGAACCATGGAAGTCCAGTTGGTCCGAAATTCGTTCCAAGGAAACGGTCCGAGTTCGGGAGGATTTCGATCCGTTTAAGAACATGAATTTAAAGAAAGTCGCCCATCCGGTTTTGGCCTTATTTCAAAAAGAGAAGAAATTGTATCTCTTTTCTAAAAACATCGACCATTCTTCAGAAATAGAAGTGAAAGAGTTGAATACGGGTAGCGTTTCGAGTTATTCGGCTCAATCGGCGCTTCGAACGGCAATCGAGACATTTTCGAAAAAAGACAAGATACAAGTTTATCTGAATCTTGCCGGAGTGGAGGCTGTGGAATATTTAAAGCGAGAATATCCGAACACCGACATCCAATTATTTCGCAGATTCGATAAACGGGATGAAGGCGATGTTGCGAAAAAAATTCTCGGTCCTTCCTGCGGTGAACCGTTTCCGAAAGTTTCCGTCGACGGGGATGGCCATCTTCCCTGGCATTCTTTTACGCCTCAATACTTCGACGGGGTTCGATTGCTTCCCGGAAAATCGGCTATGCTAATTTGGAATCTTGGAACCTATGGAAAGGCGCCGGACGGCTTAAAGGATTACGAATGGTCTTGCGGTAAGAGTTCGGTTTCCTTTCGAAAGTTAAAGCGAAGAATGGATTTTAGAAATTTACCGGACCGAATTTTATTTACTAAGGACTCGTTAAACGGAAGCGGTTGGATAGATAAATCCGAGGATTTCCTGGATTGGACTCGCTTCTGGCTTTCTGCAGGAACTCACAAAATGTATTACGTTCCGAATTGGGATCCCGGTTCCGAATCCGACATAAGTTTAGCGGAAAAATTCGCGCACGAAACCGGAGACTCTGTTCTCGGCCCAAAAGTTTTGAAACTTGTTCGGCATTTGGAATAATTTAGATTTGCGTCTTTTTGCATTCCATTAGGCGAATTTTTCATTTTTTTCATACCAAAACACTCGACACGGGATGGTTTTTAAGGGACAGTATCCTCAAGAAAGATGGACCCCGATAGTAGTAGCCGGAAAATTCCGGACCGACAAGGTCGTTACGAGACCAAAATTATTCCTTACCGCCTTACAAACTTAATTCAAAAATTTTTCGGAAATTCGAGTCGTTGATGGACGCGATCGGCTTTTTCGTAATTCTTATTCTTATCTTTGCCAACGGCTTTTTTGTGTCCGCTGAATTCGCGCTAGTTTCGATTCGGCCTTCCCGCTTAGAAGAGATGATTCGGGACAATCGTCCGCTCGCGCTGCTTACAAAAAAAGCGGCGTCGATGCTGAACGATATGCTTTCCGTCTGTCAGGTCGGCATTACGATTGCAAGTCTTCTATTAGGATGGGTTGGAGAGGGGTATCTGTCAGGATGGATCGAGCTGATTTTTCGATTCGTAGGAAATCCGGCCTCGGAACTGACCGTTCACGGTCTCGCGGTGGCGATCTCGTTCGCGTTAATTACCTTTTTGCATATTCTTTTGGGGGAACTGCTTCCGAAAACGATTGCAATCCAGAAAACGGAGCAGATCGCATTACTGACGAGTGTTCCTATTTTCTTTTTCTATTACCTTTTTTATCCTATTACGTTTTTCTTAAATGGAATGACGTCTCTGATTTTAAAATCGATCGGATTCAAAGAGGATGCGCATCGGATCATTCATTCACCCGAAGAATTGATGATTTTGATTCAGGAGCAAAATCGTCAAGGAACGATTGATAAGGAAGAATTCCAGATCATCCAAAATACCTTCCAGTTTTCGGAACATCTATCTAAGGATGTTATGACTCACAGATTGAGCATCGTGGGTGTTCCTGCAGATATGTCCATGGAAGCGGTCTTATCGGTCATCGCAGAACATCACTTTTCTAGATATCCCGTTTATGAAGGAACGACGGACAAGATTATCGGAATCATTCATGTGCAAGCGTTTCTCGCGTGGCTTTCTTCACCTAAGAGAAACAAAAAAGCGAAAGTAACGAACATCATGCAACCCCCGATATTCGTGCCCGAGAATATGTCGATTGAGAAAGTTCTGCAGAAATTAAGAAGCGCTAATCAACATATGGCCATCGTTATCGATGAATACGGTGGCGTCTCCGGATTGCTAACGCTCGAAGATATTATAGAGGAAGTTTTCGGCCAGATTAGGGACGAAACCGACGATCATGAAACGGATCCCGTGCCGAGTGATATTCCAGACGCGTTTGATATCGACGGCGAGACCGAGTTGGACGAGTTAAAAGAGATACTGACCGGCATCGAAGAAGAAACACTCAGCGACATAAGAACCATTGCGGGTTTTATCTTGGATAAATTGGAAGATATGCCTAAGGAAGGGACGGAAGTTCTGATTCCGGAAGGAAAATTGCGTGTGGAGAAGATGGACGGAAATAAGATTATGACCGTTCGTTTTACTCGACAATCACAACCTTCTTCTTTTGCGATTTAGGTTGTAACTCGCCGGTAAGTAGGAAATTCTGCTAACATGAACAAGAAGGATATCTTGATTGCCGTCTCGGGGAGTATTGCCGCATTCAGAGCTTGTGAATTAGTTCGAAATTTAACGAAAGAAGGATATCCGGTTTCGGTTATTATGACCGAGCACGCGACCAAATTCATCGGTCCGATTACCTTTGAAGCTCTAACAGGAAAGAAAGTCCGAGTCGACGAATATGAACAAGGAATGGCTCATATAGACGCCCGTAACTCCGCCGCGGTATTTGCGGTCGTTCCTGCAACTGCGAACATTATCGCGAAAATGGCAAATGGAATCGCGGACGACCTTGTAACTTCAACCTATCTAGCGGCGAATTGTCCGGTGATGGTCGCACCCGCTATGAATCCGAATATGTTCTTACATCCGAGTACGCAAAGAAATTTGAGACAATTACAAGTGGACGGCGTAAAAATCTTGGATCCACAAGAAGGCGTTGTCGTCTGCGGAGACGAAGGATACGGAAAGCTTGCCGATGTGGCCGTGATTCAAGCCGCGATCCTGGAAGCATATATTAAATTTGTATAATCTATTATAAAGATTTATATAAAATGAATATTCAAAAAATTGTAATCAGTTCCGGTCCTACCAGGGAATGGATCGATCCTGTTCGATTTATTTCCAACGCTTCGTCGGGAAAAATGGGCTTTTGTATTGCGGAATCCGCATCGGATTGGTCGGATAATATCGTTTATATTCGGGGCTTGACTCAACCGGAATACTCGAATCCTAAAGGAGCACGAGTAATATCGGTCGAAACCACTTCTCAAATGCAGCAAGCAATTCTTAACGAAATGGCCTCTAATACGGCGTTAATTATGGCGGCGGCTCCTGCCGATTTTCGGCCGCTGTCGAGTAGCGAAATGAAAATTAAGAAGGAAGACGGAGCTGAAACCATCTTTTTGGAATTAACCAAGAACTCCGATATTCTAGCGTCCGTCAGCGCCAAGGTGATTGCAGAAAAGTTTATCGATACGCTCATAGTCGGCTTTTCCGCCGAGACCCATAAGCTTGAAGAGCATGCGGTCGGAAAATTAAGGCGTAAGAACTTGGATTATATCGTCGGAAATTACGTAAGTAGAGAGGATACCGGTTTCGGAGATCGCGATACGAGCGTTATTATTTTCGG
Organism: Leptospira fainei serovar Hurstbridge str. BUT 6; assembly: GCF_000306235.2. Lineage (NCBI taxonomy): Bacteria > Pseudomonadati > Spirochaetota > Leptospiria > Leptospirales > Leptospiraceae > Leptospira > Leptospira fainei. The sequence goes on along the minus strand of NZ_AKWZ02000010.1, from coordinate 706,190 downwards.
AAAAGACGGATCGAAAAAAGAAATCGGTCCCGCGTCGAAGCATGACGTTGCGAAGCAACTTATAGCTTATCTGAGAAATCGTTAAACCAGGCCGGCTAGCTTTTCTTGATCAAGCGCCAGGTTGATGACGGAATCAAAATACGTATCCCAGTCGGATCTCCCGGAAGCATAATCCTGGTATACTGATTGTAATAGTAGGTAGAACATATGCCTTCTCCTAAAAGAAAGTTCGGACCCTTAATTACGAAGCATGAGCGGTTTTTTTCCTTCTCGGCTTTTTTCTTGCCCATATATTAACTAAGGGAAACCTGAAAAAAGTGCCCATATTGGCTTCAGCTCAAATTCGGGAGCTAAAAGAGTCTCTCTCCCAAAAACGAATTCCTTTCCGGGAAAGCGTGGACCTCTCCGTACATTGCTCCTTTAAGATAGGCGGAGTATGTCCGATTGTCGCGGAGCCCGAATCCCCGGAACAGATTCAGGAATTGCTCAGGGTTTTTGACTTTTTGGAAACCCCGTGGAAAATTTTAGGGGGAGGAACTAACGTTCTGATTTCAGACCGCCCTAACGACTTAATCGTATTACGATTAAGCGGGTTATTTAAGGAATATGATGATTTGGGAGAGGGCTTATTTCGGGTGGGCGCGGCGACAAACACAACCCCAATTTTTCGACAAATCTCGCAGAAAGGATTCACCGGCGCCGAATTTTTGAGTACGATTCCCGGTTGGACGGGGGGCGCCGTTATTCAGAACGCGGGATGTTACGGAGGAGAATTTTTCGACCTAATTCAAGAGGTGGAATTCATACGCGACGGCGATATTATTAAACGAACCCCGAAGGAAATCCTTCACGGGTATAGATTTACGGAATTTCTGGAAAAGAAAGATTCGGTAATACTATCCGCGCTAATCCGACTGGAACGGGGAAATCTCGAAGAGATCGAAGCTTCTTTGAAGGAGAAGCGCGATAGACGAAATTCCTCTCAACCGCAGAATAAAAAGAGCGCGGGTTCTATGTTCAAAAACCCGAAAACATTCGAAAACGGAGTGGAAATAAAGGCCTGGCAATACATAGATCGAGTAGGATTGCGAGGTAAACTTGCGGGCGGGGCGCAAATTTCTCCGGAACACTGCAATTTTATCGTCAATGTCGGGGGTGCCAAAGCGAGCGACGTAGATACTCTTGTGAGAACAGTTCAGGAAAAAGTGGAACGAGAATGCGGGGTACGTTTAAATAGAGAAGTGGAATATTTTGGATCAGTACCTTAAACCAAGGATGGAAAAATAAATGGCGGTTAGAGATCCCGAGGATAAAAAAGAAAGAATTCTCAGTTCCGCTCTGCGCCTCTTTACGGAAAGAGGTTTTGCGGCAACGCCTATGCCCGAACTTGCAAAGGAAGCGGGAATTGGAGCCGGAACTATATATCGCTATTATAAAAGCAAAGAAGAGCTCGTAAACGAGCTGTATCGTTTTTGGAAATTAAAATTCCATGATGCCTTGCAGAAAGGTTTCCCCAAGAATGCATCGGCAAAAGAACGATTCTTTCATTTGTGGAAGGCTTTGGGAAATTTTTACCAAGAATATCCTGAATCGTTCGAATTCTTAGAATTGCATTCGCACTCTCCGTATCTGGACGAAGAAAGCAGAAAAGTCACTTCGGAAACGATGCAGCATTTAGCCGCATTCCTAGAGGACGCGAAATCTCGCGGGGAAGTTAGAACGGAACTAGGTTCTATGGAATTGGTATCTCTCTGCTATGGGGCGTTTGTCGGAATGGTAAAACTCGCTAAAGGAGGTTTCGTCAAGTTGGATAAAAAAGCCCTACTTCGTGCCGGAGAAATCCTTTGGAAAGGGATCGCGTCTTAGTTCGATTCAGCTTGGAAAGTCAGGGAGATTTTTCTTTGGATGTTCATCGTCGCGAAATTGTTTTTAACAATTACTTCCAATTACACGAGCTATTCTCCGAGTTATCGCAAGAAGATCCGATAAGAGGCCAAACATATTCTTTTTTTCCGAATCGATATTCGGACTGGCTTCGAAGAATTATTTTAAAGCCCGGTCAATTTTCGCAAAGGGATTTATTAATCGAGTTACCCGAGCTTATCCTTTCCGTCGGGCATCAGCTAGTGCTTAGTTGGGAGGAAAGTAAGGAAATTGCCGAAGCTTTGCTGAATTTGAATTATAAAATCTACGAATCCCAACTTGGAATGTTCTTGCCGAATTCTAAGCGGCTCGTACTTCAAGAAAAACTATCGGATCCAAATATAATTTTTAGAAAATTAACGGACGGTGATGAAATCGAAACTTGGTTATATTTGGTCAACGATGCTTTTGGATCGACGGATCAAAGTGAGTTATACCGCAGAGCATTCTCCGAAGAAGCTTTCCTTTTTTACGCAGCCTTCTGCCAAGATGAAATGGTTGCCACCGCCCTTACGTTTCAAAATCAAGAATCCGTCGGATTATACTCAGTCACCACTTCTCCGAATTATCGCAATCGTGGAATCGCTTCAAGATTAGTAGGAAAGATAATAACGGAAAGTGAATCCTCGCTTCCTTTTATCCTTCAAGCAACTAAAATGGGCAAAGGCATCTACGATAAATTAGGATTTCTTGAAATTGGAACGTTTCGTCACTGGCAAAAATAGTCCGAACGCCGCGGGTTTAACGTTCATCGGAACCTGCTTGGAATCATCAGGTCGATACTCTTCGATATTCCGTAAACAAAAGCCTGCGTATCGGCGAACCGAGATATTTTTTTAGGTTCCCGTATTTTCGGAATCACAACGAATTTTCCCGTAGATCGAATTGCAGATTTGTGATCGAAAGATTCGTTCAGCTATTGGAAAAAACTTGTTTTTTAAACGGAATGAATATTCATTCATTAATAGTTGACATTGAATAAGGAGGGAAAATCCAATGAGAAAACAAAATTGGACGGATCGTTTTGGCGGAGGTGCCTTAATTACCGGAGCATCCGGTGGTTTGGGAGAAACCTTTGCACGGAGATTGGCTGCAAAAGGGATGGATTTAGTGCTTGTTGCTCGCAGGAAGGAAGAACTAGAAAGAATCGCGAAGGAACTAAGGGCAAGCTATGGAATTAGGGTTGAAACCGTCGCACAGGATCTAAGCGCAGAGAATGCTGCGGAAAAAGTGTCCATGGCGACGGATCAGCTTAAGATTCCGATCGGATTATTAGTTAATAACGCTGGATTCGGAACGTACGGATATTTTGAAGAACTAGATTCTAACCACGAAACCAAAATGGTGGATTTAAACTGTAGAACGCCGGTGGCATTTACGGGAAAATTTCTCCCAGCCATGAAAAAACGAGGTAAAGGCGGTTTAGTCTTTCTTGCTAGTATTGCGGCTTATCAACCGACGCCTTTTTTTGCCACGTATGGGGCAACGAAAGCTTTTAATTTACTTTTTGGCGAAGCTCTTTGGGCAGAACTAAAGGGAACCGGAGTTCAAGTAATATCACTATCTCCCGGATACACGAAGACAAAATTTCAAGAGAATGCAGGTTATAATGGAACCGGCCCTTTCGGAATTTGGTCAACTCCTGAGGAGGTTGTGGATCGCTGCCTATCCAAATTGGGAGAGGGCCCATCTACAATTCCGGGGTTTTTGAATCGGGTGCTAGTTCAATCCATCCGTTTTACTCCGAGAAACATTGCCGCATTAGCGAGCTACGCAATCAGCAAACCTCGTTGAGGTTTATTTTTTCTTTCGGTACCATATATAGCGACTTTGGGGACTCCACACCGGAGTCCCTTTTTTTATTTTTCGTGCAAATTCCAATCTTATATGTCTGCACTCCCAATATATAAGATTGGAATTATTGATTCAGATAACGTAAATGATTTAAAGAGTTATCAATTGATCTTGGACATCGTTTCGTAATTTTGTTTGGTCAATGTGTTAAAGAAAGGAAATCGTTCCCGATTCTCTTGATAAGAATCAAACGAAGAATGAATCGACACTGACGAGAAAGTTTTTCTTACTGCTCATTCCATAATATTCGGTTCTGGAATGAGAGTTGTTTATTTACGTAAAAAATCTTTCATTCTTGACAGAGAGAGCTATGATTTTTAGTTTTTTAAAGACTTCTTTATTAATAAAGAAGATAACGTTAGTAAAAAATAGAAACAAATACAAAAAAATGATCAATCGGTGCCACGATGAAAGACAAAAACTTAGCGGAAGTCTACCACTATTATGTAGATAATGGTTCTGCTGGAAAAGAAAGCTCTTCCTCAGTTCGAGAAAGAGAAAATTTATTAGACAGAGGATTACCTCTGCGAAAGTCGAAAGAGCGAATTATTGACGCAGCACTTCAATTATTTTCGGAAAGGGGGTTTTTTGAAACTCATATTCCGGATATCGCTTTGCGCGCAAAGATTGGAGTTGGTACAATTTATCGAAATTTTCGGAACAAAGACCATCTCTTCAACGAGTCGTTTCGAAAATGTCTCTTCGAGTTTCTGACTTTCTTAGAAAAGGAAATCGTAGAACAATCGGATAGAAGAGAGAGATTTTTCTTGCTTTGGACTGGAATCAGCTCCTTTTCTAAGGCGAAGCCGAACGAATTCTTTTTTCTAAATCGATTTTTTAGCTCAGCGCATTTGGATGATGAGAGCTTGACGGAATTTCTCGGACTTAAATTCAGACTTGCCGTTTATTTTCGATCGGAAGAGGGGGACGCGTTTTCCGATACTTGCGCTTCATTAGTGCTCGGTTCATTTCTCGGTTTGATGCGATTGCAGTCGGAAGAATCCGGCTTTCCCGATCAGGAGATAATTCGTCGCTCCGCAGAAATTCTTTGGAGTGGTTTATCGCAAATGCACATTATGGACGAATCGCAAATTATGAAATCGGACGGCGAGGATCAGAATATAGGTTAAGCATCCGAGGTCTATACTGGATTGCTATCTACGAATTCGATTAAAATTGCGGCCAATTCTTCCCCTTTGTCTTCTTGAAGAAAATGCCCCGCATTTGTGATCGTAACATGCTTCTGACCCTTTGCGCCAGGGACAGCCCTTCTGAAGAAAATATCTCCGCCTTTGGTGATTGGGTCGGAATCGCTAAAGGCGGTAAGAAATGGTTTCTTCCATTGCCGGAGAACATTCCAGGCGTTTCGATTATCGATCGACGCATCATTATTAGGCGTTATAGGAACTAAAGTTGGAAAGATGCGAGCCCCGGTTTTGTAGGTCTCGTCCGGGTAGGGCGCTTCGTATCCATTCATTACTTCTTTCGAAAGTTTGGAAATGCATCCGTTTTGTATAATTCGACCGATCGGAAGAGATTTTACTTTTTGAGAGAAGTCTCTCCATTTTAAGAATTCTTCTTTCGGCGGAATATCGCCGGTAGGTAAAAATGTATTTCCGGCGCAGACTCGACCAAAACGATCCGGAAGTTCTGCGACTGCTCGTAGTCCGAGCAGACCTCCCCAGTCTTGACAAAAAAGAGTTAGATTGTCCAATTTTGTCTGAAGTAAAAAAGATTTTAGCCACTCGACATGCTGCTTATAAGTGAAAACGGCCGGATCTGTAGGTTTGTCCGATTTTCCGAATCCGATTAAATCCGGCACCACGACCCTATAGCCGGCGTTTATTAAAGGTGGAACCATTTTGCGATACAAAAAAGACCAGGAGGGCTCGCCGTGTAAAAGTAAAAGGGTTTCCTTTGCATTTGCATTCCCCTCATCCAAATAATGCATCCTAAATGAGTCTAGTTGAACATAGTTCGGACGGAATGGATAGTTTGGAAGATTAACGAAATTTTCTTCGGGAGTTCTCAGGAAGTCTTTCATTTTAAGGGTTCCGCCGTTTTATCCGTAAATTGTCAGCGGATTGTAATCGTTTGTTTACGAGTTTCAAGTTTTTTTCTTTCCCGTTTCAGCCCCAATGCTCATAAATCAGGATCCGGAAAAATGCCATTAATGAATTAAAGAAGTTTAATGCCGAATCTGCCGGATAGGTATCCGAAAAGAAAAAAAAGGAGAACCGTACCGACTATGCAGATCGCCAAGGAGGGCCAAAAATCGAATCTTTGATTTAGTTTCGGAAAAATTAAAAACATCGGAAGAGTAGGAAGAACATACCAAAAAGTATAGTATGCATGATTTGAGATTTTTTCCGATGAAGCATTATCAATCTTAAGCCAAATTAACGTTAAAATCGTTATTATCGGGAGGGCAGCTAAAAAGCCGCCCAGTCTTTCGTTTCTTCTTGCTACTTCCGATATCAATACGATCAGAAGCGACGTCAAAAAATATTTAAACAGTAAATACGACATTTCAATTCGTTGGTCCCTAAGAGCTAAATTTTACCGACGACCGGACTGAGTCACGGATATTTATTCTAGAATTACGAATCGATAGGGATTTTAGGATAATCATTATCGCTATAACTCGGAGTTATTTCCTAATTTTGTAAATGGAAGCGACATTACGGCTATCAGCTGACTACTATTCGGATAGTTCTCAGGTTCAGGTACGCCGAGTTTTTCCGGAATGCTTTCCGATCGATAAACGAAAGTTCCAAACACAATGTCCCAAAGACTTAGGAATGTTCCATAATTTTTAGCTTCGTCCAAATTCGCACTGTGATGAAACCGATGGAGTTCGGTTCCTATAAAAATATAGTTTAGAGGGCCAGCTTTTATATTCACATTGAAGTGCGAAAATAATTCGTGTAGTCCGAGCAGAACATTAAAGATAAAGATAGATTCAGGGCGGCAACCTAATAGAAGGAAGGTTCCTTGTATGATTACTTGTATTACTATAGTATTGATCGGATGTAGAACCGGATGCATGAGAAGATAAACTCGATCGGGTAAATGATGAGCCACATGAATACTCCAGAGCCATTTGCCGATCCAACCTTTTCCTTCGTGACTTATTCGGTGATACCAATATTGTCCGAATTCGAAGATTACAGCTATTGCGACCGACTCTATAATGAACGATGAATCGCGGAATAACCCTTTATTTTCGCGGCTTAGTGCAATCGCTATAAATGCAAAAAAGAATTTCACTGCATTTATTGAGAGAATCGTAACGGACATCCATTTTAAATCCCGCACAAAAGATTTTTTGGTCATCTTCCATTCTTGCTTAAGTGGAAATACGAATTCAACGATCAATAAAACGATCGCGTTGAATCCGCTGATCCAAATGAAGGCATATTTTAACTCCCAGCTTAAAACGAGAGCCGCTCCAATGAATCCGATATTCAAGGATAGCAGAACCGGATACAGGAAATATGTAATTAATTTGTTCATAGAGTTTTAGTCCCCTATATAGTGATATTTTATATAGTACTATGCTGTATAGTAGATGGCCAAAAAAGCTACTCTTTTTTGAATTCACGAATCGTTTGTTCAATCCAGTCGGATAACGCGCTAAATGTCATCCGATACTGTTTTATGATGGTTTTTACCGGAAATGGAGCTGTTTTCATATCTTTTTCATGTTCCAGAATCCATTCTTTCCATCCAAAAATCTGCTTTTTTAGGGTAAGGAGAGTCGCCAAACCTTCCTCTCGGTCGAGTCGATCCAAATTTAGAATGACCGCGTTAAAATCGATATAGAAGGGCTGTATCTTCGATGAGAAATTCCGAATTAATTCGTAGAAATATTTCTTGCCGGCTGCATTGATCGAGTAGATCACTTTTTCGGGATTTTCCCCTTCTTTTTCGGTTTTTCCCGTCAAGTAACCGGCTTGAAAAAGCCTCTTGCAACTTTTGTAAATCGCAGGGGTACTTATTTTGATCATTCGATCGACTTGATCGTTCTCTACGTAATGTACGATCTCGTACGCGTTCATCGGCCGCTTGATTAGAATGCCTAATATGATTAAGTCTATCGTTGACATTAGTTTTATTTAAGTCTTACAACTGAGGACTCGGAAGATTATAAAGACTTCAATTCTTTTTCTTTTCTATTTTCGAGAGACCGATCATTTCGTTAGTAAACTTTCGTGGTATCCTTCCGGCGTTTGGTATCCCATGATATCCAACAAAGTGGCGGCTACATTTGCTAATCCCGCATTCGGAACATTTTTCTTGAGTGAAAGTTTTCCGTTAGGGTCTAAAATGCTAAAAGGAACCGGATTTAACGTGTGGGAGGTTTTTGGAACCGGATGTCCGGCATTGTCCTTTTGAACGTTTCCTTTTTTGTCCAACTGGTACATTTCGTCCGCATTCCCGTGATCTGCGGTAACTACGAGAACGATTTCCTGCTTGGAGCATACGACGGAAAGTCGCTTCATACATTCGTCTAGAAATTCCATCGCCCGAACGGTGGCCGTAAAATTCCCGGTGTGACCTACCATGTCTCCGTTCGGATAATTGACCCTGTAGAAGTCATGTTTGTTTTCGGAGAGTACTTTCTCCAATTCTTGCGTGATTGCTTCCGCTTTCATATTCGGTGTTTGATCAAAAGGAATAACGTCGGACGGAATCTCCTTATAATCTTCCTTTGATACATCGAAATGTCCGGATCGATTTCCGTTCCAAAAGAACGTAACATGCCCGTACTTTTGAGTTTCGGATAACGCATATTGTAAAATGCCGGAGTTTGCCATATACTCGCCTAGCGTTCTATCGATCGCCGGCGGCGTGACTAAAAATCGTTCCGGCAATTTTAGATCTCCGTCGTATTGCGTCATACCCGCGTAGCAAACTTCCGGTAGCGGTCCTCGATCGAACTTATCGAAATTCTTTTGAGTGAATGCCTGGGAGATTTCGATGGCTCTATCTCCGCGAAAATTCGTAAATACAACCGAATCACCGTCGACGATTTGGCCGACCGGTTTTCCGTTTTCCGATATCACGAAAGACGGAAGATATTGATCGATTACCGTCGGATCCTCGCTTCTGAAAGTTCGGATGGCCGCCTCGGCTCCGGGAAATTGTCTGCCTTCGCCTTTTACATGGACTTTCCATCCAAGCTCTACCATAGACCAGTCCGCTTCGTAACGGTCCATCGTGATCGTCATCCTTCCGCCGCCCGATGCTATTTTAATATCCTTCCCGTTATTTCGGAATTCGGTTAACCATTTTTCGAACGGGACTAAATAATCCAATGCGGACTTTTCCGGTACGTCTCTTCCATCCAATAGAATGTGGAGCCGAATTTTTGGTACTCCGACTTTAATCGCGTTTTCTATAAGAGCCTTCGTGTGATCGATATGAGCATGGACATTTCCGTCCGAAAAGAGACCGATCAAATGCAACGTGGAGTTTTTAGTTTTGCAATTCTCCACGATTTCTTTCCAAGCCGAGCCTTCGAATAACGACGAGTCGGCGATCGAATTATTCACTAATTTCGCGCCCTGATCGAAGATTCTTCCGCAGCCGAGTACGTTATGACCGACTTCAGAATTTCCCATGTCCTCATCGGAGGGCATTCCCACTGCGGTTCCATGTGCTTTTAAATGAACGGTCGGAGCTTCGTTCCAAAGCTTGTTTAAGAACGGAAGTTTTGCAGCTGCAATCGCATTTCCGAATTCCGGGCCCTTAGGAGAGTAACCGACACCGTCTAAAATAACTAATAATACTTTTCTGGGAATAAAAGGAGATTGTTTACTAAGTTGCATTCCAACTTCCAGGAAAGGCTTTCAATCGACCCCGTCAAGAGGATTAGTCGACATCTAGTGACATAGATACTTCTATCTAGCGGCTAGTTAATGAAAATCAGGGCAAAAATAAGTTTTTGGTGGAAGCGGCTACCGTGCGGGTTATGATGACGGCAGATTCTGTAGCGAATGTCTAAGCGAACCTATCCAAAATTCCTAGGGATTATAAAATCTGAAACAGCAAACAGGATCGGACTTTCATTATGACTGTAAAAGATTCGAGACCGTTAGATCCTAATACGGGGAGTCCTCTTCTCCAGAGCTTTTTACGGGTTAAAAAGCTGAATGAAGTCGTAAGCTATTACATGAACGACAAGGTAACGCATTCCTTGTATAAGGCGATAGCTGCAGCCACTTCTTATAAAAACGCAAAGTCACGCCATTTATTCGAACCCCATAACCGGGTCCAGGAAGCCGGCGAGCTGACTCCGAAGGAAATGGAGCTTCATCTAAAACGGCTTCTTGAAGATGGAACCGTTTCGCAAATGGCTTATTTCATGGGTGATGAATTGGAGCAGCAGCCTGCACCTAAGCCTTGTTTTGCGGCGTTTCCCGAAGGGGAATCGCTCGATCTAAGTCGAATCTATTTGGAGCTGCTGGATGTATCCGTTATTTCTTTGATAGGATATCTCGACCGCAAGCCGGAACTGACAAAGTCCGTTGTATGGGAAAATCTCGAAGCGGACTGGGAAACCGGCGCAAGGAAAGAAAAACCCTTTCCTCAACTTTTTCTTTATCTACGAGAATCGTTTCACGATGAAAAATTTTCCATTCCTCCGAGTCCGGAATTCGTAAAAGATTTTCTTTTTGAATTAGAGGACGACCTTACCAAGAAAGGAAGGGTCGTCGACATTCCAGGTTACGGTCTTTTCAGTTTAAAAAACACTAAAGAAGCAGTGCAAATCATCGAGTATATCGATGACTTTATTCAAACGAAAGGTATGAAATTTCTTCGGCATGTACTGTCGGACGCGTTTCAAAGAATAGCGATGGAGGAAAAATTCCATTACTCCGATCCTTCTCGTCCAGAAACCACCAAGTTTCGCGTAGCAAGGGCCGAGTCGTTTTCACAAGCTTTGCAGTCGGGGAATCCCGGGCCGGCAAGTCCGGGTATGTTGGGAGTAATTTTAATACGGACTTTGGCGGAAATTGCGGAAAAGGAAATGCTGAGACAACATTCCGAAAAAGAGAGGAATCAATTTCAGGAGATTAAGCGTAGTTTATTAGCGGAAGCGGTTCGTTGGGATCGTAAGGTCTTATTTCTTCCGGATAAGGAGTTTCGGTATTTCCCGGACGATCTAAAAAGGATGTTACTGGACGATCTCGAAATTGCTTACGCGACTTGGGAAGCAAAAGGCGGTACGATCCATGCGTTCCTGCATAAAAGCCCAGAAAGTGTGAGACAGATTATTTTGAGTCTGAGCGGCGCTCACGTCGTCGAAGTCTGGAAAATTTTATGCATTCGTCAGTTAATCGAAGCAAACGAACCTCAAATTAAATCGGTCTTTAAGGAATCCGAATTCGTAAAAGCGTACGGAAAAGTATTACGAAAAGGTTATATGGAATATTTTCCTTGGTTTTATCCGATTTTGGATCTGATCGGTATCGGAAGAATTTTTCAAGATTTCTTTTTTTCACAGGCGAAAGATAAGATTCGCGTTCAACAGAATTTTTTAAAAGGTAAGAATCTCGAAATCGCCAAAAAAGACGAACAGGCAAGAGTTCAAGAAAGGCTGAAAGAAGAAGAGAAAATTCGCCATGCCGATGAACGATCTAAACTATCATCTTTTCTGGACGAATACTACTTTAAAAAGAAGAATCCGCCTTTAGCGGCGGATATCCAAGCGTTAGCATCCGAATTCTCTGCGGATTTTTTTTATCAAATTCTCGAAAGGGAAAAGTTCGTCTTGCTTACTTGGGAAGGCAGCAAAGAAAAATACGATCAAATTCTCTGCTATTCGAGCGATGAATCCTTCCGAACGAAGGCGCGGGAAATTCATAAAGTTTTCTCCGAACGAATAGAATTTTTGCAAAATAAGATTCGAACTGGCGAGGAAGACGATTCTAGAGTTCGTATTGCAAGAGTTATAAAATATATCGATACTTGGTTTTCTTCCAATAAGGGACATGAAAAATCCACGTCCATTTCGACTAAGAGCGGCGGGGACGAGGACGGAGATCCGTACGAATCATTTCGAAGAGAAATTCAAAAACTTCGACAAAAAGCTCCGGCAGCATAGACCGGCTTTTGTAAGAAAACCGAATATCTTAATATCGGTCGTCGAATATCTCGGCAGGCGATTCCTCAGGATAATTGTAAAGATTGGACTTCGAACAGTTCGGGTGACACCGGTAAGGCGGGTTTAGCATCCGCGGCAAACGGCCAATCAGTGAATAACGGGATTTCGACCTGTAATACTTCGTATAACTTGCTTTGCGTTAGATCCCCTTAATATATGCGAATCCGGGTAAATTTAGATTCGAATTTTGTATTTTTATTTTCCTGCCAGCTAATCCGACTAACGAGGATAATCGAATTTAGATCAAGTTCTAAATTAAAAAATCTATCTTCTCAAAAATAGGTCAAAATTTTATTCCCTGAGTTGTATTGTTTATTCTAGGGGAAACCCTAAAGCGAAAACAATTGGAGGTAGGTTATGAAAATCACCGAAAAAGGGGTTTTTCTTGCTACTATTCTCAAATCTTTTCTATTGCGTCCGAATCCTATAAAGACCCGAAAGTTTGATCCGGATTTGGGCGGGTCAGCTTCCAATTTGCCGTGGTCCATTTTCTTTTTCGGATCTGCAGCTTCCCTAATAGTATTTAATATACATCCTTATTTCTTATGTGCGGGAAATCTATTTCATTCGGTGACTGAAAGGCTCGAGCCGGTGTCAGGATCCTTCAGGAGAAGCTAAAATGAAACTATACGATTTTAAAACCCTGGGGCTCCTTATTTTATATGCCATCCTTTCGGTTCATTGCAACCAAGCAAAACCGATGCAGCTGGATTCGAGTAAAAGTCCTTTGGGAGCCTTTTTACCGAATATTATTTTTGCATTAAGCGTAACTCCGATTCAGTTTCAATCTTCGGCTACCGTCACTGAAAACAGTTCTTTAGTGATTTCAATCGCTTCGACCGAAAAATTGGATTCTCCAGTTACCTATAACTTAAGTTTTAGCAGTCCGATTATGACTATCTCGCCTAGTAGTATTACTCTTTCGTCTTCGAGTCCGAGCGCGACGGTTACGGTCACTCACGGAATCGATAATGATTGCCTAGACCAGAATTACCCGTTAGTCGCTATTCAAACCGACAAAGGATTAAGTCAAACTCTTCAAGTCGGAACGGCAGATATCGATAAATGTACGTTTGTGGCAACGAATCAAGCTCAAGGTGGAATCGGGTATTTCGGAACCTTTGGCGGCGTTCCCGGAGCCGATGCAATTTGTGCATCGGAAAAGCCTGCTTCATTGCCGGGAGCCACGACTAGCTACAAGGCTTTAATCACCGTTCAGACGGGTACGGTTGTAAGAGCGATTACTTCGACTGCGAATTGCGGACTTCCATCCACACCTAATTGTAATAACAATCATAATTGGGTTTTAGCAACGAATACCCGCTATTACGGCAGCGACGCCTTAACGCTTCTCTTTAAAACGCACGCGCAAGCTCCTATCTTCTATTTTACTTCCGGGAATTTAACGAGCCCTTTGGGAATGGGAGCGAGCGGAGGAATTTGGACCGGTTTAAAGTCGGATTGGACAGAAACCGCTTCTTACCAGTGCATGGCTATCGTCCCTACATACGAAGAGTGGTTTCCAAATCCATATTCTTATTATATAAATACCGCGCATTATGGAAGTCTATCGGCTGTGGATTCCACCTCTTTAGATACAGGAACTGCCGCTACCGATTGCACGACCGTAAGAAAGAATCTGTTTTGTATTCGGCAATAAAATTTGTCTTTTAAACGAGTTATCTCTTTTCGAAAGAAAATTTATGAGAAACATATTTTTCGACCGAGGGAGGAGGAAAGATCCATAAAGAGATCTTCTCCGTTAGGCATGTTTTGAATTTTTCTTCCGTAAAATTAGACCGTACAATTTCAGGAATCAGTACGTTTCCGTAGATATCGATTCTCCAGTCGACTTGAGTTATTCCTGTCGTAGCCCTCGGCCTCGTCTCTAGATATTCGTTGTAACATTCCTGAATTTTTCCGGAATTCTTTAGAATCGTGTTTTTTACTTCGTTTTTGAGGTAAGGATCGTTTCCATTCATGGATTTACCGAAATTCATTTGTAGTTTATGCAATTCTTCTAATAAATCTGCGTGAGACTTTTTGAATTGATACACTTGAAAACCGAAAAGAATAAAAAGAAAGAACCCGACAATAAGGCTACCCTTGAGCAAAAAAGTTTGATTTATCATTTCTCCTCCCGCTTATAACCCGAACACATATACGGCTCCATTATTGGCTCCGTTTTTATTCGCGGAACTTAAATCGGCGCCATTAATAATCCAGTTACTGTTGCTTCCTTCGGCTAACGCGCCCGCTATGATCGTATTTCCGGAAATTGCCGTTGCTCCCCCGAAGAAAATTCCATTCGTATTGTTGGAAGGTTTTAGATAATCTCGGTGGGACCATTGAGTTCCGGATTTCTCGAATACATAAGCGGCTCCGTTAAAAAATCCTTCTCTATTCGTTGAATGTAGATCGTTGCCGTGAACGATGGAATTGGTTGTGCTCGTTTCTCCCGGCGCTCCAACGACGATGAGATTTCCGAAAATCCCCACCGAACCTCCGAAAGCATGTTGATTGGACGAATTCGGCGCTTTCAAATATGCTTCCTGGTTCCAAGTCGTTCCTACTCTCTCGAATACATAAACTGCACCGTTATTCGAACCTAAGTTGTTTGTGGATCCGAGATTTGGTCCCTGGATGATCGTGTTCGTATCGCTGGATTCGAACGGCGCACCTACGGCGACGGTATTCCCCTTGATCGCAACGCTACTTCCAAATAAGTCGGAGTTCGACGTGTTAGGCGCTTTTAGATAAGCTTGGTGAGTCCAGGTTGTTCCCGATCTGACGAATACATAAACTGCTCCATTGCCGCTTCCGTTTTGGTTGGTTGCGGATAAATCGGTTCCTTGGATGATCGAAGTTGTGGTGCTACTTTCCATTTTGGCGCCGACCGCAATGGTATTCCCGTCGACGGTGACTGAGTTTCCGAATGAATCAGAGTTAAACCCGTTAGGAGCTTTCAAGTAAGCTTGGTGAGTCCAAGTCGATCCGTTTCTTACAAAGACATACGCGGCTCCTACATTACTTCCGTTATCGTTCGTAGAACTTAAATTGGATCCGTTAATTATCGTCGTCGTATTACTGTCTTCCCCGCTGGATCCTGCTACTACGGTATCCCCATTAATTGCGACCGCGGCTCCGAACTGATCCGAGTTGGACGCATTTGGCGCTTTGAGATAGGCTTGGTGTGTCCAGGTTGCGCCGTTTCTTATGAAAATATACACTGCGCCGGTATTATTGCCACTGTCATTCGTGGAGCTTAGATTGGATCCGTTTAGTATCACCGTCGTATTACTATCTTCTCCACTTGCTCCTACTGCGATGGTCTCTGCGTCGATTGCAACGGAAGTTCCAAAATTATCCGAATTGGATGCGTTAGGCGCTTTTAAATATGCTTGATGAATCCATTTGGGACCCGATCTCGTAAATACGTACGCCGCTCCGGTATCATTTCCGTTATCGTTGGCGGCGCTTAAATTTGAATCTTGAAGAATAGAAGTCGTATTGCTATCCTCGAAAGGCGCACCGGCCACGATCGTATCTCCGTCGATTGAGAGCGAGTATCCGAATTGATCGTTATTGGACGTATTAGGCGCTTTCAAATACGCTTGCTGCGAGAGGCCTAACGTATCCTGAATAGGCAAGGAAGAAGCTGGTAGAAGCCCTAAGAGTAACCATGCTTGATTATTCTGTTTTTTACAACCTGCAATACAAACGAGAGCGAAAAGTAATGGAACGAACATTCCAAAACTTAGATTTCTTTTCCGTAATGAGTCAAGATTCATAGATTTACAAATATCCTAAAAAAGGATATTTGTAAATCTTAGTTTCTCTTTTTGGCAAGAATTTTTCAAAAATCACCTTGTACTTTCATTTTTTCATTTGAAAACGGTGTATTAACGCTTTGGAATCTTTTTTAGCGGTTTCCTTTCGTTTTTCGATTTCGAGTTTGAACGGAGGATATTTGATCAATTGTAAAAAAAGGGAGTCGGAAAAGGATAGTCAGTCTGTTTTGATCCTCATTTTAAGAACGTATGTCGACTAACCATCGGGACGGCGATCTCAGCAAAATTTTGGATATTTTTCTCGTTTCCTTGAAATTGGGCCTAACTTCCTTTGGCGGCCCGATCGCCCATATCGGGTATTTTCATCGAGAATATGTCGTCGTAAAAAAATGGTTGGATGAGAAAGCGTATACGGATCTTGTCGCGCTCTGCCAATTTCTCCCTGGTCCGGCGAGCAGCCAATTGGGTATTGCAATAGGAACGATTCGCGCCGGAATCGGAGGGGGAATCGCGGCTTGGTTAGGTTTTACGGCGCCTTCCGCAATTGCGCTTACCTGCTTTGCCTTTCTCTTATTGCGATACGATTTCGGAAATGCGATCTGGATTCACGGTTTGAAGGTTGTGGCCGTGTCGGTAGTGGCTCATGCGATTTTTTTAATGTGGAAGAAGCTGATCACGACTTGGAATCACACTTTGATCGCTTTGTCCGCGGCCGTCATCTTATCCTTTTGGCAGACCGCCCTTAGCCAAATCGTTCTCATTGCCGCAGCAGGATTTCTAGGAAGGTTTCTTTTCACCGAATTAAAAGTAGAGGATGTGCCCGCGGTACAAGTGAATGTGAAGAGATCAACCGCCATTCTATGTCTCGTCGGCTTCGTTTTCTTTTTGCTATTCTTCCCCGTGCTCCCCCTGCTAACGACAAGCCCTTGGGCTTCTTTAGCGGATAGTTTTTATCGATCCGGTTCGTTAGTCTTTGGGGGAGGTCACGTCGTCCTGCCTCTTTTGGAGAAGGAATTAGTTCCTAACGGTCTGATTTCCGAACAAACTTTTCTTGCCGGCTACGGTGCCGCTCAGGCTGTTCCCGGACCGCTATTTACTTTTGCCAGTTATTTGGGCGCCACTATAGACGGGGTTAGGGGGGCTTTCATTGCGACGACGGCTATTTTTCTTCCGGCGTTTTTATTGATTCTGGGTTTTTTACCTTTTTGGAATACGATTCGTAAAAATACGAAAATGCAAGGAATGTTAGCCGGGATTAATTCCGCAGTCGTCGGAATTTTGCTCGCCGCTCTATACAATCCTCTTTGGACTTCCGCGATTCATTCGGCTTTGGATTTTACCGTCATGATTGCGCTTTTTATACTGCTTGCTTTTCGGAATGTGTCGCCCTGGGTGATCGTTCTTTTAGGGATTGCCGCGAGTTATGCGTCGAAATTGAATTCCTTGTTTTAGAATTCGAAACCGAGTCGTCGAAATTGATAGGATGGATTCCGCTTTGTTCGAATCTTTCAGAAACTTCTTCGTAAAATCAAATACGAGAGATCCTTTTTAGCCAACAAAATAGAATGAAAGGATTTATACGTTTCGTAGTCCAGGATTGCGAGATTCTTCTTCGTATCCGGCGCTAGGGAGAAAGGCAACCACGGACGAAACGAATGGGAGCCGCGAAGTCCGAAATCTTCCTGTCTAGAACCGGAAAAGACAGGGATGGGATTTTTCAAAAATGAAGAAAGGCCTCGTAATAAAGGGAATATTGCGGCAGATTCCAATCCGGGAGCTAAGACGACAGGCTCGATCGGTGAGTGCAGGCCGTTATCGGCTAACACTGCTACGTCGATCGATGAGAGCTTCCGTAAAACGTCCCCGACTTTTCCTCCCAGGAGGCCTTCCGAAAACAAAGAACGAGCTGCACCTAACAGTAGTAAGTCGATTTCTTTACTTTTTGCAATTTCAACAATTCCCGGCACGACCCAATCCGACGGAAAGCCGACAGTTTCAAATTGGAAATCACAACCTGCAGCTTCTTCCCGTACTGCTTTGAAAATCTCGTCTTCCTCCAATCTAGGAAATCCTTCGGTTTCGGATTCCACGGAAACTACGTGAAGAGCTATTATGGAAAGCGAATCTTCGGCTTGGGAAAAGAGAGCTCTTGCAAGCCCGAATAGTTTTGCTCCCATTTTCGGGTTTGCGAACGATACCAAAACTTTCATTTCCCCTCCGCTAACTAGTAAGAATCAAGATACTCGGAAACCGAGCCGCTAATTCCGTAGATTCTATTTCCCTATAATAATCCCAACTTGCTATGATCAAATCGTAAGGCGTCCAGTCTTCCTGCATAAGTTCGGACTCGGGTTTTTGAAGTAATTTCACCCGATATCGTGAACTTTTCTTCGGTAAGCTAATCGCCCATTTCGGAGCCATGCCGTCGGTCCATAGGATTGTGCTCTCTTTTCCGGAAAGATTCGAGAAAAACTCGAAATATTCCCGTAAAAAAGCGTCCCGATTTCCGGAAAACAGAAAGAGGAGCCTGCGCGCATCCTTAAATCCGCGATCAATTAGTATACCGACCGGAAACGGGGAATTTTCGACTATAAACCGAACTCGGCCGACGGTGTCCTTTTTGGAGAATATGGAATGAGCTCTTCCTATCAAAAGTAGATTCGGTCGAACTTGCCTAGTTTGATTCAGGATTTCTTTTGCTACCAGCGATGTGTTTTTATAAATTCGTTTGAAATTCCATCCCAGCTCGCCCCCTTTTTCCTCTAATGAGGCGAAAACCTCCCGCTCTATCGTTTCCGCTTCAGTGGGAGTCAAATCTCCGCTGGAAGTCACATGCAGTGCGGTAATTTCGGTATCCGGATTTTTCTTCTTAGTGTCGGGAAATAAATAAGACACTAATTCCAAGAGTCTGGCTCCGGAGCTAGGCGCCGCAAAGGAAAGTAGGATTTTTCTTTTAGCGCTCGAAGATTCGACGACCTTAGAAAAGAATTTAAGATCAAGTATATCTAATATTGGACCGGTCATAAAGGTAGTGGCTAACGCCATCAGAACCATCATTGCGAAGATTTCCTTGGATAATATTCCTAGATCGTAACCGATATTCAATACGACTAATTCCATCAGTCCTCTTGTGTTCATTAGGGCGCCGATAGCCAGACTATCTTTCCAGTTTTGTCCGACTAACTTGGCCGCGACAGTGCTGCCTATAAACTTGCCGGCAATTGCGATGCCGATAACTCCGAAGCAGATCCACCAAAGGTTCCCGCTATTTAACAATCCAATTTGCGTTTTTAGTCCGGTGGAAACGAAGAACAACGGAAGCAATAAAAGTAAGCTAACATCTTCGATCTTTTCCGAAAGCATTCGCCTGAATTCCAATTGCGGAGGCATAATCACTCCGGCGAGAAATGCTCCGAACAGCGCGTGAATGCCGATAGCCTCCGTCGTGTAGGCAGAAAGAAGCCAAATCATAAATACGAACGCTGTGATCGGACGTCTTAATGCTTCCTTACTTGGATAGATCGAGGAAATTTTTTTCATTAACGGACGAACGGCGAAGATCATTATGATAACGTAAATCACCGCTAATACCAACGTAACGATCCCTCCCGCGAACGTTCCTGCCTGCGCGATTGCGACCACTCCCGCTAAAATACACCAAGCGGTAATGTCATCCGCCGCCGCGCACGTAATGACCAAGGTTCCTAGAGGAGTTTTCGTAAGTCCTCTTTCTTGCACGATTCTAGCCAAGACGGGAAAGGCGGTTATACTCATGGCGATTCCCATGAACAATCCGAAGACCAAAAAGGAAATTCCCTTAGGAGCTAAATCTCCGTACAAGGTCAACGAGTAGGCGGTTCCTAGAAAAAACGGGAATAGAATACTCGCATGACTGACGACTATCGCATCGTGCGCTTTTTTCCCCAATACGCTTAAATCCAATTCCATTCCGATCAGGAAAAGAAAGAGAAGAAGTCCCACGTTGCTCAGAGCTTGAATAATCTTTAAGGACTCTTTCGGAAATAGAAAGCCGCTGGCTTCCGGCCAAAACATCCCAAGAAACGAGGGTCCTAAAAGAATTCCGGCGATGATTTCGCCGATAACGGAAGGCTGACCTAAAAAAGCTAATACGGATCCTAAAGCTCTTGCCGTTCCTAAGATGACAAGTAGCTGCAAAATCAGCATTGCTACGGGTTGTTTAAGATTCTTTCCTAGTTCGGATAGAATTTCAAGGGGTGTGACTAGTCTTTCGCTTCCTCCGTTAACCGAAGGAAGAAGATTCGTTTCCAACGATTTTCCTAGACCGAGAGAAACAAAAATCCCTAATCCGAAGATGATTAAAAAGAAAGCATATACAAGTACGCTTCGAACCGGTCTCTGATTCATCCGGCGATCCTCCGATATTTAAATTTTCTTCTGGATCAAATCATATACGGAGCTGAAGGTCCCCGCACTTATGATTCGGACCAAAAGATAGTTTGAGTAGGAAGAAGTCCGGAGGAGAAACCCTCCCGATCGTCTTCTCTCCATGCCTGCGAAGTTAGCTGACGGGCTGGGATTGAGAGATATCCCCCGCATAATTGCGGTTAGCCCCGAATTTTGGTTCCTCCGCTCCGAACGAACTCGGATTAGGCAGACTCGGCATTACGAATACGATAGAGTCGATTTTTTGTCAACACGATCCTATATAAGAATCCGCAAATTGGTCGACTCGTGAAGCGCTAAACGAATTAAGAATTTTGGGAGTTCTATTCTTTGAAATAGGAACAGCAGTAATCGCTGACGCTTTTCACCTTTAATTTAAATTTGGATTTGGCCGGAACTTGGAAGGATTGCCCGCTTTTGATTTCTTGCCAATTTTCGTTTCCCGGAAGTAATACCTGCAAATCGCCTTCGGTTATTTCCATGATCTCACGATCGTCGGTTCCAAACTCGTAATCGCCGGGCATAAGTATTCCAAGAGTCTTTTTTTCGCCGTTAGCAAAGAGGAGAGTGCGGCTGGTCACCTGTCCGTTAAAATATACGTTTGCTTTCTTGAGAACCGTCACATTTTCAAACTGCTGCATTTATCCTAATCTCGTTTATCATTAAATGTTAGTTTTTATTCAAAGAATTAGAATGCATCGAAACGATCGATCTAATTTTTCAAAAGCCATTTAATCCCTTCTTCTCGGCTTCCTGCATTGTACATCCGGATGTTTCCAGATTTCATCGATTTATTATCTATAGACATTGCCGCGAGGGCCGATTCGGGAATAACGAGCGCTATTTTACGCAGACTGGATTGGTTCGCTTCAGGAAACCAAATTTCGTTTACCCATCGTTGTCCTTCCGGCGATATGATTCCTATTTGTCTCGTATCGGCCATCCAGCGAGAAATTCCGTGTCGTTTGACCGAATCCAAGGCCGTAGACAATATCTCCTTATATTTTTCGTCGCTATATCGGGGAGTCCACACGACCTCCAATAATTCCTGTTTTTTTACATAATACACGCTTCCGATTTCGGACCTAAATTGCAACTCGTACGTTCGATCATCACGCTCTGTGCCCAGATTCTCATTCAATTCTTGAAATTCGGGGATCTTAAATAATTCGACTATTGCACTCAATCGATGTGCGGTATTCGCGATGTCGGTAATTTTCTGCGCAAGTAAATCACTACTTTCGGAGTTGTTCACCGCAAGATTTCCTATGGAAGAGATCGAAGTTACGACTTCGCTTGTAGCTTCGTTGTGCTCCAAAACCGCGTTTCGGATTTCTTCCGAACTTCCTCGGACGAAATCGGCTTCTTTTAAAACCGCGTTTCTAAGCTGCTGTTGAGCAGCGACGGCATGAAATACTTCCTCCATTTGCTTTGAGATCCGATCGATCGTGCCTACGATTTCCTGAATTTCCCGGGTCGTCTCTCCGATTCGTTCCATTCCCTGCTGCATATCATTTCGGTTTTTCTTTACCAACTCGCTGATTCCTCGAATACTCCTCGCGGTTCTATCTGCTAACTTGGAAACTTCTTCGGCGACTACTGCGAATCCGCGGCCCGCATCTCCCGCTCTTGCCGCTTCGATAGCTGCGTTTAGCGAGAGCATATTAATTTGTTCGCTTATGTCGGCGATGGTACTCACGGTTTTTGAAATTTCCTTCGAGCTAGTCGCTAAATTATCCATAGCCCCGTTCATATATTGGAGGGAATTCTTTCCAAGTTCCGCTCGCCGGGAAATTTCTTTAAACGAAGTTAGGATTCCTTCCACTTCGCCTCTAGTTTTCTCCATCGCAGCCGAAAGCTTCTCGACCTCGTCGATTAAACTTCCCATACTTTTGGAATTTTCGCGGGTGATACCGGATATCGAAGATGCAACGCCGGAAATTTCCTCGATGGATGCGGAAACCTGCTCGGTCGCTGCAGATTGCGATTGAATGTTCGATCCGAAATTAATGATGACGGTTTTCATTGCATTAGAACCAGAAGCTAGTTCCAGCGCCGAAACTCGAATCCGATGTATAAGTTCCGCTTGCCCATTCAGCATTTTGTGGAAGCTTTCAAAAAAATCGAAAAGTAGATCTTTGGAATTCGTAGAAATTCTTACACCTAAGTTTCCTTCGCTAACGTCCTTGAAAGCATTTTGAAGTTTGGAGAAAGTATCGGCTAACCGAGAGCCTGAGAAGATTCCCATAGCGAATGAGAAAATGAGTAATGCTCCTCCCGAAAGTATGATTGAAGTTCTAATATTCTCTTTTGCCAAAGCCCCTAACGCGTATAAGCCGGAAAGAACCGTCACAAGTAGAATCGAACCGAAAATAGAATATGAAATGAAATAGTAGAATCTGAGTTTTGCGAGCATGCACTTCCCCTTAAAGCGGTCTTTCTTTTCTTTAAGATGGTATTTCATTCTTCTTGAGTGTTTCTGACGAGAAGATAAAATATAAACGTAGGCGAATGCCAGTTAATGTACGGTTTTGCGACGTTAGTTTGAATTGAAGGAATCGATTCGAATCGAAAGGGTCCGATTGAACTTCGACTTCCGAAGAGATATCGGGATTCGACAGGAGTTTTGTCCGAACCCTTTTTTAGGAATTATGTCATTTTCAACTTTCGATCGGGTCTTTTTGGGCTAAATTATAGGTAAAAAATTCTCCCGCCCCTTGATTCAATCTAGGGCGCCTCTTAAATCCAAAAATCTTGACTTTTTTTGACGTTTCTTGGAAACTTGAATCAAGGATTAGCACTCTAATGAACAGAGTGCTAAAGAGAACAAGATATGGAACTCTCCCAGCGACATAGGATGATTCTCAAGGCCACTGTGGACGAGTTTATCGTGGAAAACCGCCCGGTCGGCTCAAAAACCTTGTTCGATAAGCACGATATAGGCCTATCCCCGGCTTCGATTCGATCAGTTTTGAAAGAACTGGAAGATATGGGCTATTTAGCATCCAGACATATCTCCGGCGGAAGAATTCCGACCGAGAGAGGATATCGTTTTTACGTGGATTCATTGGTCGTTCTGTATGAGCTAACGATTAAGGAAAAGCAGCGAATTCAGGAGGAATACCTGAAAATGCAGTTCAAACTGGACCAAATACTTAGGGCGACTGCGAGTGTTTTGGCCAGCCTATCCAATTCGGCGGGGGTTGTGCTAGGGCCGGCGAAGAGTTTAGATACTCTGAAGCATGTCGAATTGATCCATGTTCACGGTGATGAAGTATTAATGATCATGGTTATGCGTTCCGGTGCGGTAGTGAATCGGAACGTTTTCTTGGATAGGAATTATAGTCAGGAAGAATTGTATCAGATCTCGAAATATCTGAACGATAACGCGAAAGGTTACGACATGTTCGAGATCCAAGAATCGGTTATTCCGAATCTTTTGAAGCGGAAAGACGGGCCTGAAGATTTTTCGAGAGTTTCGGGAGTCCTCTCCGCAGCGATGACCCCTGATAATTCCGAAGTGAGCGTTTATATAGACGGTTTAAAAAATCTTTATGGAAGGTTCAGAGACGAGGACGAGAAACTCAATCAGGTTCTCTCCCTCTTGGATGATAAGCGATTTTTGCGGGAAATGTTCGGTGAATATGCCGATCATGACGGAGTCTACACGGTCATCGGCAAGGACGGGGACGGTTTGATGGGCGGGGTAAGCATTATTACTTCGAGCTATCGAATGGGAGAAAAAAGGATCGGTTCTATGGGAATTATAGGACCACAGAGAATGGATTATAATCGAGCTCTCCCGCTCGTGGACTTCACGTCCAAGCTAGTCTCTGAAATGGTAACGCGAATTAGTAAATAATTAGGAGTATCGACGTGGAAACGAAGGAACAAGAAATTGCGACTAATGGATCCCACGGCGCCCCGGGAGACGCGGAGTCGGGGTCCGAAAAAGCGCGGAACGAAACTGTACAAGGAAATGGGAAGAAAATGAATCAGGAAGAAACCCTGGCGGGTTCGGTTGAAAACTCTGCTAATCAGGAAGAGACTGTAAAAGCGGAGGCGGAAACCACCCAAGATTCTCTTCAAAAAGAATTGGAAGCTGCCAAAAAAGAAATAGAATCTCTAAAGGATTCTTGGGCTCGAGAAAGAGCGGAGTTTCAGAATTATAAGAGAAGGACTGCGCAAGAATTTTCTAATATTAAACGGGAAGCTGTGCGGTCGATGGTTGCGGGTTTTTTGAATCCGATCGACAATTTAGATCGAGTCGGTTCTACGACCACCGTCACCGAGGAATTAAAACCGTTCGTAGACGGCGTCGCTATGATACTAAAGGAATTTTACTCGGTATTAGAAAAGTCAAATGTATATCGCTTTTTTCCTCAAGGCGAACCTTTCGACCCCACAACGATGGAAGCGTTATCTTCCGAAGAAGGGGATCAGTATGCCGAAGAAACCGTGGTAGAGGTTTACCAGGCAGGTTTCTTCCTGAAAGACAACGAGGAAAAGTTTTCTTTGAGACCTGCAAGGGTCCGAATCGGGAAACCGAGAGCTTAAACGAAATTTATAGGGACAAGTAAGGAGATACCATCATGTCAAAGGAAAAGATAATCGGAATCGATTTAGGAACCACAAACTCATGCGTAGCCGTTATGGAAGGTGGAGATCCGGTAGTTATACAAAATTCGGAAGGAGCGAGGACGACCCCGTCCATCGTTGCTTTTACTGCCAAGGGAGAAACTCTTGTCGGCCAGTTTGCGAAGAACCAAGCGATTACGAATGCAGTTAACACGGTTCGTTCAGCGAAACGATTTATAGGTCGTAGATTCAACGAAGCGGAGCAGGAAATGAAACACGTTTCCTATAAAGTCATTCGCAGCGGAAACGACGGCGTTAAATTTGAAACTGCGACCGGCGAATTTACTCCTCAGGAAATCTCCGCTCGTGTTTTGCAAAAAATGAAGCAAACCGCGGAAGATTATTTAGGACATAAAGTCACGAAAGCCGTTATTACTGTGCCGGCTTATTTTAACGACGAACAACGCCAGGCGACTAAAGACGCAGGAAGAATCGCCGGGTTGGAAGTGGAACGTATCATTAACGAACCTACTGCAGCAGCTTTAGCTTACGGATTTGATAAGAAGAAAAGTAACGCGAAGATTGCAGTTTATGATCTCGGAGGCGGAACCTTCGACGTTTCTATTCTGGAATTGGGCGACGGCGTATTCGAAGTTAAATCCACGAACGGCGACACTCACTTAGGCGGAGACGATTTCGACATGATCATCATGGAATGGATGATCGACGAGTTTAAGAAACAGTACGGAATCGATATCTCTCAAGATAAGAATACCGTCCAGCGTCTAAAAGAAGCGGCTGAGAAGGCTAAGATCGAATTATCGGGAACGATGTCGACTCAGATCAATTTGCCGTTCATTACCGCCGATGCAACCGGTCCAAAACACTTGGATATGAATCTGACTCGCGCCAAATTCGATCAGCTGACTCGATCGCTGGTTGAAAGAACCAAGATTCCTTGTGAAAACGCTCTTCGCGACGCCGGTTTAAAGGCGAGCGAGGTCGATGAAGTGATTTTGGTGGGAGGATCCACTCGGATTCCGGCAGTTCAAGAGCTGGTGAAAGCGATCTTCGGAAGAGAACCGAATCGTTCCGTTAACCCGGACGAAGTCGTAGCGATCGGCGCCGCTATCCAAGGCGGGGTTTTAGCTGGAGAAGTTTCCGATGTTCTTCTTTTGGATGTAACTCCTCTTTCTCTAGGGATTGAAACCTTAGGCGGAGTTATGACCAAGCTCATCGAGCGTAACACGACGATTCCTACTAAAAAATCTCAAGTATTCTCGACGGCAGCGGATAATCAAAATGCGGTCTCGATTCACGTCTTACAAGGCGAAAGAGAGATGGCTAAAGATAACCGGACTTTGGGTAGATTCGATCTGATCGGGATTGCTCCCGCACCACGCGGAGTTCCGCAAATCGAAGTTACGTTCGATATCGATGCAAACGGTATCGTTCACGTATCCGCAAAAGATCTTGGAACAGGAAAAGAGCAAAAGATTCGTATCGAATCTTCTACAGGCTTGTCCGAAGATGAGATCTCCAAAATGGTGAAAGATGCCGAGGCGCATGCTGCTGCCGATAAAGCTGCTCGTGAATTGGTCGAAGCGAAGAACGAACTTGATACCCTCGCATACTCGCTCGAAAAAGCGGTCGCAGATGCGGGCGATAAATTAGGAGCGAGCGAAAAGCAATTAGCTACAGACGAAGTAAAACGTGCGAGAGAGGCGATTGAATCCGGCGACATAGCAAGAATCAATGCAGCCAAGGACTCGGTATCTAAAATCGCTTCGGAAGTCGGCTCCAAAATTTATGCGCAAGGCGGACCTGCAGAAGGTGCCCAGCCGAATGCAGAAAACGGTTCACAAGCCGGTGAGAAAACTCAAGAGAACGGGGAAAAGGTCGTGGACGCGGACTATACCGTGGTAGACGATGAGAAAAAGTAAATAGCCGATGAGTGAAAGAAGTTACTATGAGATACTAGGCGTATCCCAGGGCGCGACCGATGACGAGATTAAAGCTGCGTATCGGAAGCTAGCCATTAAATATCACCCTGATAAAAACAAGGGTGATAAGGCCTCCGAGGAAAAATTCAAGGAAGCCACCGAAGCATACGAAGTTCTTCGGGACCCAAAAAAACGTCAGGCCTACGATCAGTATGGCAAGGCGGGTGTAGGTGCCGGAGGACCGGGTTTTGGCGCAGGTGCCTATACGGATTTTTCCGACATCTTCGGAGATTTTGGGGATATCTTTGGCGACTTCTTCGGCGGTGGTCGACCGGGCGGCGGCGGTTCTAGAAGAGGGGGCCCTCAACGAGGGTCCGATCTTCGCTATAATCTAGAGGTCTCTCTAGAAGACGCAGCCTTGGGTCGTGAATACAAGATCGAAATTCCTCGGTTAGAAACCTGCACCGACTGCGGTGGTTCCGGCGCGAATAAAGGGAGTACACCTGCCACGTGTCCGGACTGCGGCGGATCAGGACAGATTCGAAGATCCCAGGGCTTCTTTTCCGTTGCAACTACCTGCAGTACTTGCCGCGGTAAAGGAACGATCATTTCCAATCCATGCAAGACCTGTCATGGACAAGGTCTGGTGGAAAAGAGACGCACAATCAATATTAAAATTCCCCCCGGTATTGAATCGGGAAGCCGCTTGAAGGTAACGGGAGAAGGCGAAGCTGGCCCAGGTGCCGGACCGCACGGGGATTTGTATGTCGTTACGCATATTAAGAAACACGAGTTGTTTGAACGCCAAGCCAACGATTTAATCTTAAACAAAAAAATCAGTCTGACTCAGGCTATTTTAGGCGGGGATATTGAAGTTCCTACCATAGATGGAAAGAAAGTTAAAATGAAGATTCCGGAAGGAACCGAGTCAGGCCAAGTATTTAGGTTGAAAGGTCACGGAATTCCTTATTTAGGCGGCTATGGTAAAGGCGATCAACATGTCATTGTTCGAATTGAAATTCCTAAGAAGCTAACAAGACGGCAGCGGGAACTCATCGAAGAATTTGCACGAGAATCTGGTGAAGGACTTCCGGGACCGAAAGGCAAGATCTTCTCCAATAAATAAATAGAACACCTAGGAAAAGGAAAATTCATGACCGATAGAGTCAAAATCGGTGTCATCGGCACCGGTCATATGGGCCAGTATCACGTGAACGTGGCTAAGACCTTGGGCGACGCTGCTCTTGTCGGAATCTACGATGCGGACATCGAACGAGCGAAACAAATGGCCGAAAAACATAAAACCGCGGCCTTTTCGTCGTTAGATGATTTAATCAAGAATGTGGAATCCGTCATTGTGGCGGTTCCAACTTTCCTTCATCATGAGATTGCAAAGAAAGCTTTACTAGCGGGAAAGCATGTTCTTGTTGAAAAGCCGATTGCCGAAACGTTGGAACAAGCGAAAGAACTCGTCGAATTATCCACAAAGAACGACCTCGTACTTTTGGTGGGTCACGTTGAGCGATTTAACGGGGCGGTATTGGAACTCGGAAAAATCGCCACAAACCCCCTTTTGGTCGAGTCAAGAAGATTGGCGCCCTTTAATCCTCGTATAAAGGATGTTGGGGTTGTATTGGATATGATGATACACGATATCGACATCGTTTTGAATCTAGTAAAGTCGCCGGTAAAACATCTCAGCGCCGTCGGAACGAAAGTCGTTTCCGAGCATGAAGACATAGCGGCAGTAGTCCTACATTTTGAAAACGGAACTATCGCGAATATTTCCGCGAGTCGTTGCACTCAATCCAAAATTCGAACGTTAAACGTTACCCAGCAAGACGTATACATTACTTTGGATTTTTCCGATCAGGAAATAGAACTGCATCGTCAAGCTACGTCCGATATTCTGTTAAGAACCGGCGAGATAAAATACCGTCAGGAATCCATCGTCGAAAAGATATTCGTTCACAAAGATAATCCGCTCAAGCAAGAACAGGAACATTTCGTGAAATGTATCCGAAAAGAAACCGAGCCTATCGTATACGGTCAATCCGACATACAAACTTTGGAAATCGCCTACCGGATCCTGAAAGAAATTCATAATAATTAAAAATAGATTATGGAAAATAACTTAGGCGGCAAAGTCCTTATCTCGAATTCGTCCATCGTAACGGATTATTTTAATCGTACCGTTATTTTGATGGTGGAACAGGATCAAGCCGGCGCGTTCGGTTTGGTCTTAAATAAAAAAATGGATGTTTCCTTAAACGACGTAATTCAAGGGATACCGGAAAGCGTCGATGGAACACTTCCGTTATATTCGGGCGGTCCGGTGGATCCTACTTTCGTTTCCATTCTGCACGACAATCCGAAATTGAAGCAGCCTGGAGTGGAAGTCATTCCCGGAGTATATTTGGCGAGAAGTTTCGAAGCTTTGGTAGAGCTTCTAGAATCTCCGACGAAGACTCGCTTTAACGTTTATCAAGGATATTCGGGGTGGGGCGCCGGCCAGTTAGATGGAGAAATGGAACGAAAATCTTGGGTGGTTCATGAACCTAAGCCTGAGTGGATTTTCACCGCCGACCCGCAAACTACCTGGCAGGAAGCCCTACGGAGTAAGGGCGGATTGTATAAGTATTTCGTGGAGCATACGAAAGATCCTATGCTAAACTAAAATCCATCCTTCCGGATGCCGTTCGAATCCTAGATGCGGATAATAACCGATTGCGGAGGGAGCGGCCATTAGGACTATTTTGGCCTTTTCGTGAATGGACGATTTCGTTTTTTTAATAAGTTCCTTACCTATCCCTTTTCTTTGATGCGTTTCCCGGATGGCCAAATCCGCCAAATATAAGACGTAAGTAAAATCGGTTAGGCAGCGAGAAATTCCGACGAGTAGATTTTCGTCCCAAGCAGTCCAAATCAAATTCGCATTCTCCAACATCCCGCGAAATCTTGCCTCATCTTCTATAGGTCGGCGCTTTCCTAACGAGCAGGATTCGTACAAGTCTCGAAATTGTTCGAAGGAAAAATCTTTCCCTTGCAGATATCGAATCGTTGTCATAAGCGAATGCTATTTCCTTTTATGAATTTACTATCCGATTTAATTCCGATCCTTATTCGGGATATTTAGACGGAATTTGAAATCGGGATTAAGGTGGACAAACCGGACCGTTAGAGTGAATTCAGAGGCATGTTTCCATCTTTACCCGGTTCGGAAATCCTCGCCGGAATGATTACGCCGGCCGTTTTAATTTCCGCAAGCGCAAGTTTAATTTTTTCGACGGCAAATCGTCTCGGAAGAATTTTCGATCGAGTCAACCTGCTAAAATCAGAAATCGAATCTCTCGTCGAGGGAAGATTGTCCTATCCGACGGAAAGGCTGGGATATCTGAAATCACAACTAAAGATCCAAAGAAAAAGAGCGGGATTGATTCAGCGTTCAATGGCCTCGTTATATATGGCCACTTCGCTTTTCGTCACTTCAAGCCTAAGCCTTG